>NZ_JAFCLR010000004.1:0-290049 GCF_018131065.1 Bradyrhizobium sp. AUGA SZCCT0431
ACATCCTGCCACCCGTCATCGTCAGCCATATCGGAGCCGAGCCCGGCGCGGGCGCGCGTCAGCATGCGACGGAAGTCGCCCAGGTCCGGCACAGCCGAACCGAGGCCCTCTATTCGGCAGCGGACGACGAACTCCTGATAGAGGACGCCGATGGCACGGAACCCAGCGTCGGGTTCGGCCATGACGGCGCGCAGAATGCGGTCCACGCGCTCATGCCGCTCCGCCAGTGCCTCGACGCTAAGCGGCTGCTCCACCGATTCGGGACGGATCTCCAGCGCCGCTGACTTCGCCGCCATGAGCTGGCCGAGGAGGTCGGGCGGCGACCTGCGCTGGGGCCGATTATGCTCGGGCGGCGGTGCTGCCAGGATGATAGCGCGTGCGTCCGGTGTCGCTTCCGGCAGAGGCATCAGGCGCGGGGTCGCGTTGCGCGGCGTTGTATCCGTCGGACCAATGCGCAGCCCCAGCGGACGGCGGGACAGGGCCGGCCCCAGCGCCATGAATTGGCCGCGCTCCAGATCCCGGAAGGCCTCTGCCTGTCGCCGCTCCATGCCCAGCAGGTCAGCGGCACGCGCCATGTCGATATCCAGAAAGGTTCGCCCCATGAGGAAATTGGACGCCTCGGCCGCGACGTTCTTGGCGAGTTTTGCCAGTCGCTGGGTGGCGATGATTCCCGCAAGCCCGCGTTTGCGGCCACGGCACATCAGGTTCGTCATGGCGCCGAGCGAGAGTTTGCGCGCCTCGTCCGAAACCTCGCCGGCGACGGCCGGCGCGAACAGCTGCGCCTCGTCCACCACCACCAGCATCGGATACCAGTGGTCGCGGGCGGCCTCGAAAAGCCCGCCGAGGAAGGCGGCCGCGCGCCGCATCTGGTTCTCGGCATCGAGCCCCTCGAGATTGAGCACCGTGGAGACACGATGTATGCGCGCTCGCTCGCCGGCGACCTGCAGACCCCGCTCGGTATGGTCCTGAGCATCGATCAGGAGGTGGCCGAAACGGTCGGCAAGCGCAACAAAGTCGCCTTCGGGGTCGATGATGGTCTGCTGCACCCAGGGGGCGCTCTGTTCCAGCAGCCGGCGCAGCAGATGGGATTTGCCGGAGCCCGAATTGCCCTGCACCAGCAGGCGCGTCGCCAACAGTTCCTCAAGGTCCAGGTTAGCCGGGGCGCCTGCCGTCGTGTGGCCCATCTCGATCGCAACGGTCATGTCTCGACTCAAAGTCTCCCTGCGGAGGCGGGCTTAACAACCCGACCGCAGCCCGTCGAGCGCCCAATGGCCGGTTACTCATGTTCTCCACGGCTGGTCGAACGCTTGCATGGTCGCGCATTATGGGAAAAGTGATGACCGTCATCATGGCCCACGCGATTCGATGTCGCTCTTGACAACGCTAAATCCAATATTGTTGGCAGAGCCGTCCGGGGTCGAGACACCTAATTCATCAATAGAGCCTCGTCCGGTAGCCTTCCTCCATGGTCTGCTCGGCCACTTCAACTGATATGGCCGCCGTTTGCTCGGCGATGATGCGGCCGAGGGTCGGGAAGCTGTGGCGTTCGACCTGGGCATTGGGATCCCACAATTTCGAGCGCATCAGCGCCTTGCCGCAATGGAAATAGCATTCGTCGACATGAACCTTGAGCCCGATGATCGGCACGACGTTTTGCACCGCCAGCGGCGTCAGCAGGGCCGGATCCTGGGTGATCTCCGCCTTGCCGTTGATGCGCAGCGTTTCATTGATGCCCGGCACCAGGAAAATCAGGCCGATACCTGGCGAGGCCAGGATGTTACCGAACGTGTCGACCCGGTTGTTGCCGCGGCGGTCCGGGATCAGCAGCGATTTGTCGTCGAGCACCGCGACGAAGCCCGGCGCGTCACCGCGCGGGCTCGCGTCGGCGTTGCCCTTGCCATCGCTCGATGCGAGGACCAGGAATGGGGAGAGCGCGATGAAGTCGCGACAGAACTTGTCGAGATGGTACAGGACCTTCTTCTCGGCGAGCGGGCTTAGCTGCCCGAAATGCGCACGCAGATCTTCTGGCGTCCGGACCAGGGGCTTGCCGCCCGCGCCGTTGCTCTCCATGGCAGAGCTCCTCCTGTCTTGTTGCGTTTTTACGCCACCTCGACACCGCACCAACCCGCGATGAACAGCGCCAGCGTCTTGGTGACCTTCTTCACGGATTCGAGTTCGACCCGCTCGTCGAAACCGTGCGCGTTTTCCATCCGCGCGCCGAAGCAGAATGCGGGGACATCGTAATCGAGCCCGTAGAAGCGTGTGTCGGTGAGGCCGGTGAAGCTGGCATCCTCGAGCGGGCCGCCGAACACGGCCTCATACGCCGCCGCGAGCACCGCCTCGCTGTCCTGCGCGCCGGTCACCTCATAGCCCGGCGACAGAAAGCCGGA
Source organism: Bradyrhizobium sp. AUGA SZCCT0431 (assembly GCF_018131065.1). NCBI lineage: Bacteria > Pseudomonadati > Pseudomonadota > Alphaproteobacteria > Hyphomicrobiales > Nitrobacteraceae > Bradyrhizobium > Bradyrhizobium sp. AUGA SZCCT0431. The sequence goes on from NZ_JAFCLR010000004.1 coordinate 2,391, forward strand.
CCATACGACCTCCGGCGCGTTGTCGACAAGGAACGGATGGGTCTTGGCGGCCTTCGCGACGCAGGCGACGATCTCGGCCTGACAATCAGCGATCGTCCAGCCGGGCAGGATGCCGATGCGGCAATCGACGTCGCACCAGGCCGGCACGCTCGAGGCCCAGTCGCCGCCCTTGATGATGCCGGGATTGAAATTCAGCGGATGGTTTACCTTGCCGAAGAAGCGATGGGTCTTGGCGCGCTCGTTCCACTCGGCCTCCAGCCCTTCGAGGGCCTGGATCAAATGATAGGCGGCCTTGATGGCATTCGAGCCGGTGCCGGCGTGCGAGACGTGGACCGGCAATCCGCGAACCCTGAGGCGGAACCAGATCACGCCGACCTGGGCACGCATCAGTTTGCCGTCGGTGGGTTCGGGGATCAGGCAGGCGTCGGCGCGATAGCCGCGCTGGAGCGTGGAGAGCGCGCCGAGCCCGGTGCTTTCCTCCTCGATCACCGACTGCAGATGGACGCGGCCCTTCGGCGCTAGTCCCGCAGCCTTCAATGCATCGAGCGCGTAGAGCGCGGCGATGGTGCCGGACTTCATGTCGCCGGCGCCGCGGCCGTAGAGCCAGCCATCCTCGACGACGGGCCGGAAGGGCGGACGTTTCCACATGTCGAGCGGGCCGGTCGGCACGACGTCGCAATGACCCTGCAGGATCAACGAGCGCCCGGTTTCCTCGGCTGGCCGATAGGTCCCGACGACCGTGCGGGCGCGCGAGAAATCGGTCTCGACCGGCCCATAGCCGGGCAGGGATTTGAGATCGTCCTGGTTGATGATCCAGTCGTCGACCTCGTAGCCGCGCTGGCGCAGCAGACGCGCGATCATGTCCTGGCACGGCCCTTCCTGGCCGCGCGTGCTCGGTATCGCCGAGAAGGCGATCGTGGTTGCGATCTGCGCCTCGAAGGCGGCCTCGACCGCGGCTTCGATGCACTCGCGGGCGCCGGCGGGAAGGGGAATGACGTTGCTTTGCGACACGGGTCAGTCCTTGCAGGGTTTCACAACAAGATCGGCAGTGTGTCTCGGGAGCAGCATAGCGCTGTCATCATGCGAGCGCCTCGCGTTGCCGCGCGAAATTTGGCTGATCGAAGAAACGGCGCCCCGGAATCGCGTCGAGCAGGTCGCGCGTATAGGCCTCGCGCGGGTTGGTGAACACGGCCGCGGTCGGTCCTTCCTCGACGATGCGGCCATGCTGCAGGACGATGACGCGGTCGGCGATTTCGGCCGCGATGCGCAGATCATGCGTGATGAAGATCATCGCCAGCCGCATTTCGCGCCGCAGTTCGGCGAGCAGCGCCAGCACCTGTGCCTGCACCGAAACGTCAAGCGCGGATACGGCCTCGTCGGCGATCAGCACCTTCGGCCGCAGCGCGAGGGCGCGCGCGATGCAGATGCGCTGGCGCTGGCCGCCCGAAAATTCGTGCGGATAGCGATCGGCGGCTGAGGCGGTCAACCCAACGCGCGCGAGCAATTGCCGCGCCTGCGCCATCGCCTCGTTCCGTGCGGTGCCATAGGCCATCGGGCCGCGCGCCACGGCGTCGCCGACCTTCTGGCGCGGATCGAGGCTGGAGAACGGATCCTGGAATATGATCTGGAGACCGCGGCGCGCCTGGCGCAGCGCCTCGCCGCGGAGCAGCCGCAGGTCCTGGTGGCCGAGCCGGATGGCGCCGGAATCGGGCTCCGTCAGCCGCATGATCATGCGGCCGAGAGTCGACTTCCCGGAACCGGACTCGCCGACAACAGCCAGCGTCTCGCCTTGATGCAGCGTGAGCGAGATGCCGTCGGCCGCGACCACTTCCCGCGGCGGCCGCAGCCAGCCGCGTTTAACGCGAAAAGTCTTGCGCAACTCCACGACGTCGAGCAGCGGTGCGGCCTGCGATGCGGTCTCGCGGCTCTTCACATGCGCCTTCGGCACCGCGTCGATCAGTTCGCGGGTGTAGGGATCGCGCGGATTGCGCAACACTTGCTCGACCGAGCCGTGCTCGACAACCTTGCCGTGGCGCAGCACGACGACGCGATCGGCGACGTCGGCCACCACGCCGAAATCATGGGTGATGAGCAGCACGCCCATGCCGCGCTCGCGCCTGAGATCGTCGATCAGGCGGAGGATCTGGCGCTGGGTGGTGACATCGAGCGCGGTCGTCGGCTCGTCCGCGATCAGTAGCTCAGGCTGGTTCGCGGTGGCCATCGCGATCATGACGCGCTGGCGCTGGCCTCCGGAGAGTTCGAACGGATAGCTGTTGGCAAGCAGCGACGGGTTCGGCAGGCCGACCTGGGTCAGCAACTCCTGCACCCTGGCTTTGATCGCGGCTGCCGGCGGCACCGGTTGCTGGTGCGTGAGGATCGTCTCCTCGATCTGTTCGCCGACGCGTTTCAGCGGATTAAGCGACGACAAGGGCTCCTGGAAGATCATGGCGGCTTTGCCACCGCGCAGCCGGCGCAGGGCGCGGCGATCGAGGGCGGCGGTATCCTGCCCGACCACCTTCACGGCGCCGGACACGATATCGACGCCTTTCGGCAGCAGCGAGAGGATCGCATGCGCGATCATCGATTTGCCGGAACCGGATTCGCCAACCAGGCAGACCACCTCGTTGCGCCCGATCGCAAACGACACGTCCTCGACGGCGAACGGCCGGTCGCCGCCTTCGGGCAACGCAATCGAGAGCTTCTCGACCGAGAGCACGGATGCCGGGTCCTGCACGCTTGGGCTTGTCATGCGCGACGCCTCGAGACGCGCGGATTGAGCACGTCGGACAGGCCCTCGCCGAACAGGTTGATGGCAAGCACGGTGATCAGGATCGCGAGGCCAGGAAAGACGCTCATCCACCAGGCCTGCCGGATGACGGTGCGCCCGGCGCCGATCATGAAACCCCAGGACATCAGGTTCGGATCGCCGAGCCCCATGAAGGAGAGTGCGCTCTCCAGCAGGATCGCGGTCGCGACCGTCAGCGAGACGACGACGAGGATCGGCGAGATCGCGTTCGGCAGGATGTGTCCGAGCACGATGCGGGCCGTGCTCTCGCCTTGGCACAATGCGGCCTCGACAAATTCGCGCCCGCGCAAGCGCAGGAATTCGGCGCGCGTCAGCCGCGCGAGCGGCGGCCAGCTCACCGCGCCGATGGTGAGGATGATGGTGAGCAGCGAAGGGCTGAAGGTCGCAACCAGCAGGATCGCCAAAATGAACGCCGGGACTGTCTGGAACAACTCCGTCACCCGCATCAGCACGAGATCGACTTTTCCGCCGAAATAACCTGATATGGCGCCGATCACGACGCCGATCGTCATGGCGGCCAGCGCGGATGCGATGCCGATCAGGAGCGAGACCCGCGCGCCATGCGCCACGCCCGCCGCGACGTCGCGGCCAAGCGTATCGCCGCCGAGCCACATCCCGTCCTCGCCGGGCGGCGTGAAGGGCGTGCCGCTCATCTCCCACGGCGAGACCGGGAATACGACAGGCGCCGTGATCGCGACGATCAGGACGATGATGAGCAGGACGAACCCCGCCATTCCGCTCGGATGCCGCAGGAAAGCCTTGACCGCGTCCATCAGGCAGCTTCCGTCGTCATGCGCGGATCGATCAGGCGGTAGATCAGATCGGTCACGAGGTTGAGAGCAATCACGATGACGGACAGGATCAGGAAGATGCCGAGCAGCACCGGATAGTCACGCTGCAGCACGGCCTCGAAGGTGAGCCGGCCAAGGCCGGGCCAGGCGAACACCGTCTCGATCACCACCGCGCCGCCGACGAGCGCGCCGGCCTGCATGCCCGCGACCGTCACGACCGGCACCAGCGCGTTGCGCAGCATATGGCTGACGACGATGCGCGGGCGGGCCAAGCCCTTGGCCCGCGCCGTCTTGATGAAATCCTGGTGCGAGACCTCGATGATCGAGGAGCGCATCAGACGGGCGTAGATCGCCAGATAAATCGCGGCGAGCGACATGACAGGCATGATCATGTGCTTCATGATGTCAAAGATGCGCTCGATTGCCGTGTGCTTCGCGTTGATCGTCTCATAACCGAACGGCGGCAGCCAGCCGAGCGTCACCGAGAAGACGAGCACGAGCATCAGCCCGAGCCAGAACACCGGCGTGGCGTAAAGCAACAGCGAGAGTACGGTAAAAACCGTGTCCGCAATGCTTCCGGCAACCAGACCCGCGAGCGCGCCGAGCGTCGTGCCGATCAGGAGCGCGAGGCAGAAGGCCGTGAGCGTCAGCAGCAGCGTTGCCGGCAGGCGCTCGAGGATGAGATCGAGCACCGGCCGGCGCTGGCGATAGGAATATCCGAGATCCAAAGTCAGCACGCGCGCGAGATGCGTGCCGAGCTGTACGAGATAGGGTTTGTCCAGCCCGTATTCCTTGCGCAGATCGTCGAGGATCTTGGGGTCGGCCGCGCCCGATTGCCCGGCCATGACCATGGCCGGATCGCCCGGTGCTGCGCGGACCAGCACGAAGTTGAAGGTCGCGATCACCAGAATGATGGCGACCAGCCGCACAATCCAGGCGGCGACCAAGAGCCCGATTCTTGCGGCGCTCCTGGTTCCCGTCACGATTTGTAGACCGTGCCGAAGGTTTCGTGGGAGCCGATCCCGGTCGTCACGATTTCCTTGAACGCCTTGTCGTAGATGATCGGGTATTCGAGCTCCAGCGTCCAGGCGACGGGCACTTCCTCGACCAGGATCTGCTGCACCTTGGAATAGAGCTCCTGCCGCTTGGCCTCGTCGAGCGCTACCGCCGCTTCCTCGAACAACCTGTCGACCTCGGGGTTTGAATAGCCCTGGGTATTCGAGAACAGGATACCCTTCTTGATGTTGGAGGAGATGTAGGTGCGGGCGACGCCGAGTGCGGGATCGCCGAGCTGATAGAGCAAATTCTGGGTCATCTCGTAATCCCAGTTTCCGACCTTGTCGGCCCAGCCCGCCATGTCGGTGCCGACCAGAACGAGATCGATGCCGGCCTTGGAGAAGCTCTGGCGGAAGAACTCGCCGGCGCGCTGATAGACTTCGCCATAGGGCGGCACGAGGTATTTGATCTCGGCCCGCTTGCCGTTGGCGCCGGGCTTCAAGCCCATCTCGTCGAGCAGCGCAATGGCCTTTTCGACCGAGAACTCGTAGCGCTTTACCTTGGGGTCGTAGAATTTGGTTTTCGACGAGATCGGGCCGGTCGCGACTTTGGCGTTGCCGAAATAAACACGCTTGTTCATCGCGTCGCGGTCGATCAGATGCATCACCGCCTGCCGGAACCGCTTGTCGTTCATCGGCGCGACGCGATTGTTCATCTCGAGCCACTGGTGCGGAGCGAAATATTCGTAGCCCTTGGTGGTGTATTCGAGGTTCTTCTGCGACTTGAAGCGCTGCACGTCAAAGAACTCGACGTCGGACCATTGCACGAGTTGGACCGTGCCATTCTCGAGCGCAAGCGCCCGCGAGGCGCTGTCCGGGATGATGCGGTAGATGATTTCGTCGAGATAGGGTTGGTCCTTGCGGTAGTAGCCATCGTGCCGTACGAGATGGACGTGCGAGCCGCGCACCCATTCCTTCAGCTTGAAGGGGCCGGTGCCGATCGCCTTGTCGTTCATCGGGTTCTTGCGGAACTCGGTTCCCTCGTAGATGTGCTTCGGCACAATCGGGGCCGAGGTGCAGTCGAAGCAGCCGAGGAAAGGCGCGAAAGGCTGCTTCAGCTTGAATACGACAGTCAGCGGATCAGGCGCCTCGGCGGACGCGACGCGCGCGAAATTCTGCCGCGCGCGGGGATGGGTCTCTGTCAGCACCTTCATGCAGCTGAAGACAACGTCCTCTGATGTCATCGGCTTGCCGTCGTGAAAAGTGATGCCCGGGAACAGCTTGAACGTATAGGTGAGGCCATCAGGCGAGATCTCCCACGATTGCGCCAAACCCGGCATCGGCTTCAAATCGGCGCCGTATTTCAGCAGGCTCTCGTAGATCTTGCCGCCGAGCGTCAGCGTCGGCTGTTGCTGGTTGAATGCCGTGACGAGGATCGGCGGTTCGGGTTGGATGATCGTGTTGAGCGTGCCGCCCTTTGTCTGACCAGCCGCTCTGGTGATGCCGAGCGGGATCGCCGCGCTGGCGGCCAGCATTGCAGCAGTGAATTCGCGCCTGTTCATGGACCAACCCCTTCGTTGCGGATTGCGCCATCGTGACGGAGCGCCGTATTCTGTGCTACACGGCACGGGACAGCGATCATCGCGATCGGGCCATCTGGCCCGGAAGATGCATGGCTGTGAGGAGAGCAGGCATCTCACATCAAGAGTCCAGATGAACATAAATGTAAGAGTCGGCACAGCACCGACCGGCGGCGACAGCCTTGAGCGCCCATGCCACAAGCGATGCGGACCGATAGCCGCTGCGAACTATGCCGGCCACCTGCAGACGCAGAAGCGGCCGGTCGTCGCTATGGCAGCGACTTATCCTTCGGAGAGCACCAGCACGCGTCACGCACATCGGCGAGGGCAGTTCATCCTCCAGACCGTCGGCGTCACCTCGATGATGACGGAACGCGGCAATTTCGTCATCCCGCCGGGGCATGGCCTGTGGATTCCCGTAGGGATCGTGCATCAATCGCGTGCCTGGGGCGATATCGAGGCCCAGACCATCTATGTCGAGCCGGATCAGGTGCCGAGCTACCCGGCGACGTGCCGCCTGATCCGCGTTTCGCCGCTGCTCGAGGCGCTGATGGACGAGGCTGTGCGGATGCCGGTGGATTACGACGAGGACGGGCGCGACGGGCAGCTGGTTGATCTCCTGCTAGGCGAGATCGGCCGGATGCCGGAAGTGTTGCTGCACGTGCCGATCCCGCTGGATCCGCGTCTCGCCCGGATCTGCGAAGCTGTGATCGCCGATACCAGTTCCGACCTCACCCTCGACGATTGGGCCGACCGCAGCGGCCTCAGCCGGCGTACGCTGACGCGGATGTTCCGTCGTGAGACCGGCCAGAGCTTTGCGGCCTGGCGCCAGCGCGTCCGGCTGCTGGAAGCGCTCGCCCGCCTCGGCGCCGGCGAATCCGTAACCAGCGTCGCACTCGATGTCGGCTATGACAGCCCGAGCGCCTTCACGGCGATGTTCAGGCGCGAACTTGGTGCTGCGCCGCGCAGCTACCTGCGGTGGGCCGACCAGGAGATCGTGTTGAGATAGCCGGGCAAGATCCGCCCCGCGTTGCGAAATTTTGAATATTTCCAGACGCCAATTGTCGCCCATGCTGTGCTGTGGTGGGCGATTGACGATGCAGCCTTTGTGAGCGGCCTCGCCCTTCCGGTTGATGGCGGCTTCACTGCGCGCTAATCGGCTCCCCTAAAATGCACCGGCTTTCGCGCGGCGGCGTCGCGTGATAGGCGACGTCATGCGATGACATCACGGCATGATCGGCAACGGCAAAGGCCGTCAGGGAGACCTTCGAGTTCATGACACAATGGCGAGACCGGACCACCAGTACCTTTGATTGCGAGAAGACACCTGTGTCCGCGTCGCGCGGCATGGCGGTGACCAATCATCCGTTGGCCTCCGCCGCGGCGCTGGAAATCATGGCGCAGGGCGGCAATGCCATCGACGCCACGGTCGCCGCGCTGTTCACGCTGACCGTCGTCGAGCCGATGATGGTCGGTATCTTCGGCGGCGGCACCGCGGTGATCAGATTGGCCGATGGCCGCGAACTGGTGATCGATGGTCTTTCCACGGCGCCGGCGATGACGCGGCCGGATAGCTACAAGCCGGTTTCCGATAAATGGCCGGACTATATGGAGACCGAGGGGCGAGCCAATCGCGTCGGCCCCAAGGCGATCGCGGTGCCCGGCAATCTGATGGCGTGGTGCGAGATCGCGCAACGTTTCGGCAAGCTTGATTTGCCGACGCTGATGGAGCCGGCCATCCGCCACGCGGCGCGCGGCTTTGAGGTGACGCCCTATCTGGCCACCTGCATCGAAGAAACCGCTGATGATCTGGCGCTCGATCCGGCGATCTCAGCGATATTCCTGCCAAACGGCAAGCCGCTTCGGGCGGGCAGCCGGCTCATTCAATCCGATTATGCCGCAACGCTGCGCACGATCGCGCAATCAGGTCCCGGCGTCATATACGGCGGCGAGTTTGGCCGCGCCATCGCGCGCAAGCTCGAGCAAGCCGGATCGTTCATCCGGCTGGAGGATCTCGCCAACTACCGCACCGTCGAGCGGGAGCCGGTGCGCGGTACGTATCGCGGCGTCGAGATCATCGGTCCGCCGCCGCCGTGTTCGGGTGGTGTGCATACGATCCAGATTCTCAACATCCTGGAAGCCTACGATATCGGCGCCTCCGGCTTCGGCACGCCGCAAACGCTGCATCTGGTGCTCGAGGCGCTGAAGATCGCCGCCGCCGATCGTCGCGCCGTCACCGCCGATCCGGCATTTTTCGACGTCCCGATCGAAAGGCTGATCTCGAAGGACTATGCGAAACAGCGCCGTGCGGAAATCGATCCGCAACGCGCGGGCGCCTACACGTCGAAAGTGCTGTCGAACGAATCCGCCAACACCACGCATGTCACGATCGCGGACGGCGACGGCAACATCGTTACCTCGACGCAGACCATCAACAGCCTGTTCGGCGCGCGTCTGGTGATTCCGGGAACCGGCATCATTCCCAACAACTACATGTTCCTGTTCGATCCGCACCCCGGTCTGGCGCTGTCGTTGATGCCGGGCAAGCGCATCACCAGCGGCATCTCGGCGCTGATCGGCAAGAGGGACGGCAAGCCAATATTCGCGCTGGGGCTGCCGGGTGCGCACCGGATTCCGTCCTGCGTGCTACAGGCGGTGCTCAACATCGTCGATCACGGCATGAGCGTGCAGGAAGTCGTCGAGGCGCCGCGCGTTTTCAGCTGGGGGCTCGAAGCCGAGGTCGAGCGCGGATTTCCGGAGAGCGTGCGCGCTGATCTCGCTGCGCGGGGGCACGATGTCGTTCCGGTCGATCACGTCGGCGGCGGAATGTGCGCCATCACCTTTGCGCCGGACGGGACCATGACAGGTGCTGGGTGTTGGCGCGCCGATGGCGTTGCGGCCGGGTGGGGGGGCGGACTGGCGCGCGCCAACACGTCGTTCTGGCCGGATCCACGCCGGCCCAAGCCGAGATATTCATCGAGTTTGGGGAGGTGATTATAGTCGATGAGCCCGTCTGCGCGCGTCTTGCCAACGGGGCGCAATGAGGCTCGCGACGGCCCAGGGTGACTACAAATTATGCAGATCAAACTAAAAAGTCAGCAGATGACGCCGTGACGCTTAATCGAATATGGCAGAGGCGCTGTCATGATCGGAGTGTGCCGCCACGATACGCTGCATCATCTCGACGAATGCGACTTGCTCCCGTTCACTCAAATTGTCGAGTGTGGCCCGGTGCGCGGCCCGGGCCGAGGCTTCGATTTTTGCCAGGAGCGTCGTTCCCGCCGGGGTCAATTTGCAGAGCCGGGCGCGGCGGTCTTCGTCATTAATGGCTCGCTCGACAAAATTGCGAGCCGCCAGTCGCTTCAGCGCTCCGGTCGTCGTCGTCCGATCCAGCGCGATATCGGCCGCCAATGTGGTCTGATCGGCGGTTATCCGCACCGCAAGCGCCGAAAGCAGGCTGTATTGCAGCGGTGTGATCTCGAACTCGCCGCACGCTTCCTGGAACAGGGCGACATGGATCTGATGCAGCCGCCGGATCAGAAATCCCGGTCGCTGTGACAACGGCCACGGTCGGTGTCTGGTCTCGACGCGACGCCTTTTCGCCTTTTGCAACGCACTCTCCCAGCCCCCGGCACCCGGCGCGGGTTATCCGATTCGAGCGCCGGCGCCATGATTAATCATGGCATGCGCTTTGCTTTTGTAAAATACGAAGTATGCTTCGTATCTCGACAGGAGAGCGGGGGTGAACTCCGCCGGCCGAAACAGAGGAGATCGCTATGTCTATCAGCGCCAGCTTCGACCAGCTTCTGCGCGGCGGCCGGGTGATCTGCCCGGCCTCAGGCATCGATGGCATCCGGGACGTCGCCATTCGCAATGGCAAGATCGCGGCCGTGCAGCCCGACATCCTGCCGACCAGCGCCAGAGAGGTGATCGACGTGACCGGCAAGCTGGTATTGCCGGGTCTCATCGACACGCACGCGCATGTCTATCAATACGTCACCGGCCGCTTCGGCATGAATGCCGACATGGTGGGCGTGCAGTCGGGCGTCACGACGTTGGTCGATCAGGGTGGTCCGTCATGTATGACGTTGCCGGGTTTCCGGCACTTCGTCGCCGAGCCTGCGAAGTCGCGCGTCTATGCATTTCTGTCGGCTTACCTGGTGGGCGGGCTCGAGGGTCATTACTATCCCAAGCTCTACAGCCCTGATGGCGTCGACATCGACGCCACGGTGAAGTCGGCCACGTCCAATCTCGACATCGTTCGCGGCATCAAGGCTCATGCGGAGATCGGTGGTTTCGCGCGCTGGGGCATTCGCGTCATCGAGATGGCGTCCGAGATCGGGCGCCGCGCCGACCTGCCGGTCTATGTGCATTTCGGTCAGCTTTGGGGCTTACCCGAAAGCGGCACCAACGGCGAAGACGTCGACACGATTCTGGAGCGCGTAATCCCCTTGCTGCGCGAGGGCGACGTGCTGGCGCATCCGTTCACGCGCCATCCCGGCGGCTTCGTCAACCGCGAGGGCGAAGTGCATCCCGTGATCCAGGCGGCGCTGGATCGCGGCTTGAAGGTCGACGTCGGTCACGGCAGCCACTTCTCCTATCGTCTCGCCAAGAAGGCGATTGCCGCCGGCATTATTCCGACGACGCTCGGAGCGGACATTCACGGCTACAATACCCACGTGCCTCAGCCTGCCGGCACGCCGGACCAGCACGAGGATGACGAGAATCATCCGTTTGCGGGTCAGGCCAAGTTCAGCCTGGTCCAGGCGATGAGCTCGATGATGGCCCTGGGCCTCACGCTCGAACAGATTGTGCCGATGGTCACCTCGAACCCGGCCAAGATGCTTGGCCGTGCTGACGAAATCGGAGCCCTCAAGGTCGGCAGGGATGCGGACGTCTCGGTCATTGGACAGCGTGCCGGACGATTTGTCCTTTCTGACAACGAGAAGAACGAAGTCATCGCCGAACGCCTGCTGCAGCCCGCGTTCTGCCTACGTGCCGGTACGCGATATGACGCGATCGCGCCAATTCTGCCTCAGGCGGTTGCGGCGTAACGGGGGCAGCGTCAGCCGATCGAGGAGAACGCCACAGTGCGCAATGAGCGCGATTTTCCCTCCGCGGGCGGTGCGGGCGCCGGACAAGGCGTCGGCGCGCGGCTGCCGCGCAAGGAAGACGACCGCCTGATGCGTGGCCGCGGGCGGTTTGTAGCCGACATTCGTCTCGCCGGGCTCCAGGACGTTGCGTTTGTGCGCAGTCCTTTGGCGCATGCGCGGATCCGCGGAATACGGGTGCCGGAGCAGCATCGCGCCAGCGTCTTCACCGCAGCCGATCTGGTCGGCGTCAATCCGATCCGTGCCGTGTCAGCGCTGCCGGGCTTCAAGATCTCCGAGCAACCGGTACTCGCCGCCGGCAAGGTGCGTCAGGTCGGCGAACTGGTTGCGATGTGCGTCGCCCCGACGCGTGCCGAAGCCGAAGACATTGCGGCGGCGGTGATGCTTGATCTCGAGCAGCTTCCCGCCGTCTATGACATGCGCAAGGCGCGGGAACCGGGTTCGGCCCTGGTACATGAGCATTGGGGCGACAACGTCTTCCTCGAAACCAACTTCGAAGTGGACATCGCGTCCGCACTCGATGCGCCGATTAAGGTGTCGCGGGAGATATCGACCGCGCGGCAGTGCATGTCGCCACTCGAGGGGCGCGGCGTCGTCGCGACCTTCGATCATCGCCTCGATCAACTCACGCTCTATTCCGCCGCCCAGATGCCGCATATCACGCGCAGCGGTCTTGCTGAATGCCTCGGCATCGAGCAGGGCCAAATTCGTGTCATTTCGCCAGATGTCGGCGGTGGCTTCGGGCATAAGGGAATCCTGCTGCCGGAAGAAGTCTGCCTTTCGTGGCTGACGATGCGTTGTGGCCATCCGGTGCGCTGGACGGAGGATCGCCGCGAGCATCTCACCGCCAGCTCCAACTGCCGCGAACACCATTACAAGATCACCGTCTATGCCGATCGCGACGGGCGGCTGCGCGGTATCGATTGCGAAGCGACCGTCGATTCCGGCGCTTACTCCTCCTATCCGTTCTCGGCGTGCCTCGAGGCGGCGCAAGTCGCCAGCATCCTGCCTGGCCCTTATTTGATGCTGGCCTATCGCTGCCGAACCTTTTCGGTCGCCACCAACAAATGTCCGATCCTGCCTTATCGCGGCGTGGCCCGCACCGGCGTTTGTTTCGCGCTCGAGCTGATGCTCGATCTGGTCGCGGCGGAAGCGGGATTGGAGCCAGGCGAAGTACGTCTGCGGAATCTGGTGCGGCCCGAGCAGATGCCGTTCGACAATATCACCAAAAAGCACTTCGACAGTGGTGACTATCCCGAGGCGATGCGCCGCGCCTTGGCGTCTATCGACGTCGAGGGTGTGCGGGCACGTCAGCGCAGGGGCGAAGCCGACGGCCGCCGGATCGGCGTCGGCGTTTCCATCTATTGCGAGCAGGCCGCGCACGGGACGTCGGTCTATGCCGGCTGGGGCATTCCCATGGTGCCCGGTCACGAGCAGGCGTCCGCGCGGCTAACGCCGGATGGTGGCCTCGAACTGCGGGTCGGCGTGCATTCGCATGGGCAGGGCATGGAGACGACGCTCGCCCAGGTCGCGCACGAGATGCTGGGCGTCGATGTCGCGAGGGTGCGCATCATCCTCGGCGACACCGCGATGACGCCGTACTCCACGGGCACCTGGGGCTCGCGTTCGATGGTGATGGCAGGCGGTGCGGTCGCAACCGCGTGCCGTGAATTGGGAGAGCGCGCCAAACGCATCGGCGCCAAACTGCTGCAGCATGATCCGGAGGCGGTGGTGCTGCAGAACGGCGAGGTTCAGGGCGTCAACGGTAGCGTTACCTTGAAGGAAATCGCGCACACCTGGTATCGCCGTCCGCAGGATCTGCCGCCCGATGTCGATCCGGGCGGGCTTGAGGTCACATCCGGCTACAAGCCGCAGCGCGATTCCGGAACTTTCAGCTATGCCGCGCATGCCGCGGTGGTCGCGGTCGACCCCGATCTCGGCGAGATCGAAATCCTCGATTACGTCATCGTCGAGGACGGCGGCATTCTCGTCAATCCGATGGTGGTGGACGGCCAGATCTATGGCGGCTTGGCCCAGGGCATCGGCACCGCGCTGTACGAGGAGATGCCGTTCGATGCGGCGGGGCAGCCGCTGGCGACGACGTTAGCGGATTATCTGCTGCCCGGTCCGACCGAAGTGCCTGCGGCGCGTCTCGATCATATGGAGACGCCATCGCCCTATACGCAATTCGGCGTGAAGGGCATCGGCGAGGGCGGTGCGATCGCTCCGCCCGCTGCGATCGTCAACGCCCTTAACGATGCACTGCGGCCGCTAGGTGCGGAACTGATGCAATCACCCGTTACGCCTTACCGTGTCGTCGAGGCGATTCTGGCGGCGCGCGACGCAGAAAGGCCGGCGGCATGAAACCGGCGCCCTTCGGCTATGAACGCCCGCGCGATTTACAGGCGACATTGGCCCTGTTGGGCGGGGCCGAAGCCTCCACCAAGATCATCGCCGGTGGCCAATCGCTGGGTCCGATGCTCAATCTGCGGCTGGTGGAGCCGCGGATGATCGTCGACATCTCAGGGCTTGACGAGCTCAAGCAGGTCGAGCGCCGCGGCGACGAACTCGTGCTCGGGGCCTGTGTCACCCACGCCGACATCGAGGATGGACGCGTTCCCGATGTTACGCGTGGTGCCATGCAAGGCGTTGCCGGTAACATCGCCTACCGCGCGGTTCGAAATCGCGGCACGGTTGGCGGATCCCTCAGCCATGCCGATCCTGCGGCAGACTGGGTTTCCGCGCTCTCGGCGCTGGGCGCGAAACTGACGCTGCGAAGCCTTGCTGGCGTCCGTACGGTCACGATGGAGGAGTTCATCGTCGGTGCGCTGGAATCGGCGCTGCGGGTTGGTGAGATCGTGGAGACGATCCATGTTCCGGCGAGGCCGGCATCGGCGCATTGGGGATACGTCAAGAGTTGCCGCAAGACGGGCGAGTTCGCGCATGCGATCGGCGCGATTCTGATCGATCCGAGCGTCGCAACCGCCCGCGTCGTGATAGGCGCGATCGATGCTGCGCCGATCGTCATCACGAATGCGACGGAATTGTTCGGCGGGCGCGTTGCCGGCGACTACAAGGAGCGCTTCGACGGGCGTGTGGCTGATCTCCTGCTGGTGAAGGCAGGCGTCACCAACGCCGCCCATCGCCATATTCACGTGAATGTTCTGAAGCGCGCGGTCCGCGAGGCCGCCGCATGAACATGATCGCACTTTCCGTGAACCAGCGCGCAGTGCAGGCTCTCGCAGAGCCACGTACCAACCTTGCGGATTTCGTCCGTGAAAAGCTCGACCTGACCGGGACGCATCTCGGTTGCGAACACGGCGTCTGCGGCGCGTGCACGGTGCTGATCGACGGCGTGCCGGCGCGCTCCTGCATCACCTATGCGGTGGCCTGCGAAGGGGCAGAAGTCACCACGATCGAAGGCCTCGATGAAGACGATGTTACGACAGAGCTTCGCGCCGCCTTCACCCGCGAGCACGCGCTGCAATGCGGTTATTGCACGCCTGGAATGCTGGTGTCCGCGCGTGATCTCGTGCTGCGGCTGCCACAAGCCGACGAGCGCCTGATCCGGGTCGGCTTGAGCGGCAATCTGTGCCGTTGCACCGGCTATGTCGGCATCGTGCGGGCGGTCCAATCCGTGATCGAGGCGCGACGTGTACGCAACATTCCACCCGAACCGGGTGGAGGACGGAAGATCCTCGGGCCCGTCGGCTCGGGCCGAAGCCTGGATCGCGGTGCCGATCGGGCCGAACGCGTGCGGCCGGTGGCGAGTGGACAAACAAAGCTGGAGGCGGCCAATGCGGTCGACACGATCCCGGACTTCATTCCGGCCACCGTGTTGACGCAGCATTTCAACGTCGCGCACCCGTCGGAACAGGTCTTTGCGATGTTCAGCGATATCGCGGCCGTTGCGGCGTGCCTGCCGGGCGCGTTGCTGACAGCGCCGCCGAAACCGGAACGGGTGGAGGGTACCATCCGCGTCAAGATTGGTCCGATCGCTGCGACATTCTCGGGCGCTGCGCGCGTCGAAAGCTGCCCGGCCGATATGTCCGGCCGCATCGTCGGCATCGGCAACGACCGGCGCAGCCGGTCCTCGACCCAGGGCGAAATTCGTTATTCGCTGGTGCCGATCGAGCAGGGCGCGGCCACGCGTGTTGAACTTTCCATTGGTTATTCACTTACTGGAATGCTGGCGCAGGTCGGAAGGCCGGGGCTGGTGCGCGACCTCGCTGCGCGATTGATCGCGGAATTCGCTGGCAATCTCGATCGCCGCCTCTCGGGTGCATCGACGGGCGATATCGCGCCAGCCGAGTTGAGCGGAATGTCGCTGTTGTCGGGTCTTTTGCGAACACGGGTTGCGCGCTGGTTTGGCCGTTTCTCGTCCAACAAGGACGGCGCGGCATGAAGGATCGACGCTGCGCACAGTGCGGAGCGGCGAGTTTTGGACTGCGGATGGATTAACAGCGGCAGATTGGAGAATCACATGACATGGACGTTCAGAATTGTTCCAGCGATTGCGCTGGCGGCTGCTTTGCTGGGTGGCACCGCCGATGCCCAAACCATCAAGATCGGGGTGAATGAACCGCTCACAGGCGCATTCGCTGCTTCCGGTACCTACGTCGTCAACGGCGCCAGGATCGCTGCCGACGAGATCAACGCAAAGGGCGGCATTCTCGGCAAGAAGATCGAACTCGTCATCGAGGACAACAAAAGCAATCCGACGGAAGCGGCCGCCGTCGCCGAAAAACTGATCACCAGCGACAAAGTGCCGGTTCTGATGGGGGCGTGGGGCTCGAGCCTGACGCTGGCCGTGATGCCCAAATTGATGGAGTACGAAGTGCCGATGGTGGTTGAGACCTCATCGTCGGGCAAGATCACCACGACGGGAAATCCCTACATCTTCCGTATCTCGCCGCCGTCGGCGATCGAGGCTGCCGCCTTCAAGGGGATCGTCGACAAGCTCGAACTGAAGAAGGTCGATTTCCTCATCATCAACAACGACTGGGGACGCGGCACTGCTGAGGATTTCAGCAAGATGATGAAGGAAAAGGGGATCACGGTCGGCGTCGTCGAGACGATGGACCAGGGCGCGCAGGATATGAGCGCGCAGCTTTCCAAGCTCAAGGGCACCGATTCCGAAACCATCATCGTGACGACGGCGGTGGACCAACTGACGCTGATCTTCAAGCAGGCCGCGGCGCTGGGGCTCAAGAAGCGCATCATCACCACTGGCGGCTCACAGAATCCGGATCAGATCATCGCTCAGGCAGGAGCCGCCGCCAACGGCACAATGCACCTGACGACCTTCCTGCCCTGGTTCCCCGACAAGACGCCGAACCCGGAGGCGACCAACTACTTCATCGCCGAATGGAAGAAGCGCGGTTTCGACTTCGCCGGCTGCACCGAGAGTTTTCGCGGCTATGACGGCATTCGCACCGTGGCGGCCGCAATCGAGAAGGCGGGCAAGGCGGAGCCCGCGGCGATCAAGGCGGCTCTGTGGGATATCAACATCAAGGGCCTGAATGGCGACATCGTGTTCCGGAAATCCGGCCCGGCTGGCAAGGAAAGCGGCCAGAGCCAGCCCAACGTCTATCTGATCGAAATCACCGACGGCAAGATCGGCATGAAGACACTCTGACGTCAAATTGCTGACCGGCAAGGGCCGCGGCGAACCCGCGGACCTTGCTGCGTCGGATAATTGGGAGCCACCTTGAGCGAATTTCTGCAACATCTGATCAACATGCTGGTCCTTGGCGGCACCTATGCCCTGCTGGGCATCGGACTGACGTTGATCTTCGGCATCATGAACGTCGTGAACTTCACGCATGGGGTGCTCTATACGTTCGGCGCCTACATCATGTTCATCGTGGTGCATCAGCTCGGGGTTAACTTCTTCCTGGCGCTGCCGCTCGCCGTGGTGGCCGGCTGGCTGCTTGGCGCGGCGATCGAGCTGATATTGCTGCGGCCGCTGCGCGGCTCCGATATCGACACCACCATGCTTGTCATGATCGGCGCCTGGATCGCGATGCAGTCCGGCGCCCTGTGGATATGGGGCGGTGTGGCGAAATCGGTGACGACGCCGTTCCCCGAGGCGCCGCTGGTGCTCGGTCCGGTCTCCGTGTCCTGGCTTCGGCTGTTCGTGCTCGCCGCCGCAGCCATGCTGATCGTCGTCACCTATCTCCTGATCAACAGGACAAAACTCGGCTGCGCAATGCGGGCGACATTTCAGGATCATGACACCGCCTCGCTGATGGGCGTCAACGTCGACATGATCTACACCTCGACCTTCGCGATCGGCTCGAGCCTAGCGGCCGCGGCGGGTGCGCTGCTGGGTCCGGTCTACGTGATTTTCCCGCAAATGGGCGATCTCGCCGCCGTCAAGGCGTTCGCGATCGTCATCCTCGGCGGGCTCGGCAACATCACCGGCGCGGTGATTGGCGGTTTCATCCTGGCCTTGGCCGAAGAGCTGGGCGCCGGCTACGTTTCGTCGGGATATCGCGATGCGATGGGCTTCCTGATCATCATTGCGGTTCTGATCTTCAAGCCGACCGGACTTTTCGCGCGCTCGGAGCGCGTCGGATGAGAACAGTGGTCGCTATTCTGACGGTCGTCGCGTTCGCATCCGTACCGCTGTGGCTACGCGATCCGTATCTGATGAACGCGTTGATCACGACCGGCATCTTCATCATCGGCGCGATGAGCCTCAATTTGCTGCTTGGGTTCACCGGCCAGCTCAGCCTCGGCCACATCGCGTTCTTCGGTATTGGCGCTTACGTCAGTGCCCTGACGTCGCTTGGATTCGACGCTGGCTTGCCCTTCGGCTTCCGCATGGTTCACGAGCCCTGGCCTCCGATCATCGGCTTTGTGCTGGCGATCGTCATTGCGGGGTTCTGCGGATATCTCGTCGGGCTGCTGTCGTTTCGTGTTCGCGGCGCATATTTCGTGATTGTGACGATTTCCTTCGCCGAAGTGGTCCGGCTGGTGGCCCTCAACTGGGTCGAGCTGACGCAGGGACCGCTGGCGCTGACCAATATTCCCTCGATCACGATCGGAATGCCAGGTCTCGGAGATCTTACCCTCCGCACCAAGTTGCAGAATTACTATCTCGTGCTCGCTGTCGCGGTTATCGCCTATGTGCTGATCTCGCGCCTGGTCCATTCACATTTCGGCCGCGCCATGCGCGGGCTGATGGAAAACGAAACGCTGGCGGTGTCTGTCGGCATCGACGTGACGAAAACGCTCACGCTGGCGGCCGTGATCTCGGCGGGGATCGCCGGAGCGGCGGGCAGCCTCTATGCGCACTACATCCGTATTATCGATCCTGAGGTGTTCGCCTTCATCAACACCGTGACGATGGTGATCATGGTCATCACCGGCGGCAAGGGCTCGTTGGCCGGTCCTGTCGTCGGCGGCATGATCTTTGGACTGTTGCCTGTGTTCCTGCGTCCGATCATGGCGCCGGAGGCACAATGGATCGCGTATGGCGGCGTGCTGATCGTGATCCTGTTCGTATTGCCGCGCGGCATCGTGCCATCGCTGGCACAGCGGTTTGCGAAACGGCGGAACCGGGTCGAAGCGGTGGCCCCGGTTGCCTTCGTAAAGCGCGACGCCAAGGAGCATGCGTGATGGCGGCCCCGGCGACGGCATTGAAAGTCGAGCAAGTCGCCGTACGCTTCGGCGGGCTCGTCGCGCTCTCGGACATGAATTTTAGCGTCGACGAGGGTGAGATCGTCAGCCTGATCGGACCCAACGGCGCCGGCAAGACCACGGCGTTCAACGTTGTCACGGGCTTTCTGGATCCAACCCATGGCGCCGTGAGCTATCGCGGAACCGCTCTCAATGGCCTGAAGCCGCATCAGATCGCCGATCTTGGATTGATCCGCACCTTCCAGCGCACCAGTGTCTTCCCGAACGACACGGTTTACGACAATTTGCTGGTCGGGCTGCATCGCCAGGGCAGGGTCGGCCTTCTCGAAGCCATTCTGGGCCTGCCGCGCGCACGGTCTTCCCAGCGCCGCTTGCGCGAACGCGCCAGCGAATTGATCGAACGGGTGGGCCTTGAACGCCGCGCCCACGATCTTGCAGGGTCGCTGTCCTACGGCGAACAGCGGCTTGTCGGCGTGGCGCTGGCGTTGGCGGCCGAACCGTCGATGCTGCTGCTCGATGAGCCGGTCTCCGGCATGAACGCCTCGGAAACCCATACCTTCGTGCAACTGATCCGCAACATCAGGGATCGCGGTGTCACCATCCTGCTTGTCGAGCACGACATGCCGATGGTGATGAGCGTCTCTGATAGAATTGTGGTGCTGAACTACGGCCGGATCATTGCCGAGGGTTCGCCGGACGTGATCCGGAACAACCCGGCGGTCATTGAAGCTTATCTCGGGCAAGGAGCCAAGCGTGCTTGAGATTCGCGACATGGTCTGTGGCTATGGCGGCGTTACGGCGCTGCGTGGCATTTCGCTGGAGGTCAAGGCCGGGCAACTCGTCGCCCTGATCGGCGCCAACGGCGCTGGCAAGAGCACGACGCTGCGCGCGATCTCCGGACTGGTTGCGCCGCGTTCGGGGTCGATGCGCTTCGAAGGCAAGGACATTGCGGGTGCCAAGCCGCCGCGCGTGGTGGCCGCAGGCATCGCGCATTGTCCGGAAGGACGGCGGGTATTTCCGCACATGACAGTCGAGGAAAATCTCGACATGGGCGCCTATCTGCGCACCGGCTCCGCCGAGATCGCGGCGGACCGCGACCGGATCTATGGCGAGTTTCCGCGGCTTGCCGACCGCAAGCGGCAGGCTGCCGGTACCTTGTCGGGCGGTGAGCAGCAAATGCTGGCGATCGGCCGGGCGCTGATGTCGCGGCCGCGGCTGATCATGTTCGACGAGCCTTCCCTTGGACTTGCGCCCAACATCGTCGAGCGGACTTTTGCGATCATCCGCGGCATCCGCGATGCCGGAACGACGGTTCTGCTGGTCGAGCAGAACGCGTTTGCGGCGCTCGAAATGTGCGACCACGCCTATTTGCTGGAAGGCGGCCGCATCGTGCTCTCCGGGCCCGGCGCCGAGATGATCGAGAACGAGCACGTGCGAAAGGCCTATCTTGGCGGATGAGCAGAACCAGACGGCGGCGCTGTCAGGCGACGGAAAATGGATGCCGGTCTGCGGTCTCAGCCGGTTGATTTCACAAACGATCGTCTGTGCCCGTGTGACCGGCGTCGATCTGATCCTGGTCTGGAACGAAGGTCGCGCGGTAGCCTGCGAACGAATGTGCCCGCACGAACAGGCCGACCTCAGTCTCGGACGCCTGTCCGGAGGACGCTTGTGCTGCCCCCGTCACGCGGCCTCGTTCGATCTCCGCAATGGCCAGATTTCCTACGGCTGGCCGAGCCGGCCGCTGCGGCTGTACCCGATCCGGATCAACGACGATCAGGTCTGGATCGACGCTGACGCGATCAGGTCGCCGGCGACCTAGCACCAACGCTAGGCCCGGACGCAAAATCGCGAAAACAACCCCATGCAAAGTAGAATGGCCAGTAAAATACTACCGGCAGAGCCTTCGGGCGATGTCGACAAGCGCGCCGTCGGGACGCCGCAGCTCGCTCAGGATGCTGAAATGGTCTGCGCCTTCAATCGGGTAGATATTGCCGGGCGCGCCTGCGGCCATGCGTGCTTCGTGAAGCTGGATTGAATCGAAAACCAGCGCCGGCAGTTCGGCGGTACCGTAGGCGATATCGAGGCGTTTGTGGACAGCGGGCAGGCGAAGTGGCGACAATTGTGCCACTTCCTGGTCGGTCAGCTTCAGCGCGTTGTTCAGTCCGGTGTCGCGGATTGGCGCAAGATCGTACACGCCCGAAATCGCCAATCCTGCAGCGACGCGCGGGTGATCGAGCGCCATGGCGACGAGGTGGGCGCCGGCCGACCAGCCCGAGAGGATAACGGGACCGGAGATGCCGTATGCCGCTCCGTTTTGCGCCAGCCAATCGAGCGACTGGGATATCTCCGCCACGATCTGGGTCAACGATGCGTCGGGCGCCAGCGAGTAGCCGGGGATGGCAACCGACCAGCCATGCGCCGCGACGCCTTCGACGAGCATGGCGAATACGTCGCGTGCGTTGCGCTGCCAGTAGCCGCCGTGCAGGAACATCAGGCAGGGGGCTGTCCCGTCGGTCGCCGGATAGAGATCGATCTTCGTCCTTTCGCGGTCGCCATAGGGCACATCCAGAAACGATTTGCGGCTGGCGCGCAGCGCTTCGGAAGCCTGGTTTCGTTCAACGATCAGCGCCGCGCTGTTCTTTACCGCTGCATTGTTGTCATAGGCAGCGTCGCGCTCGGCTTGCGAAAGCGTGGCCCAGTTCAGCCTGGGATCTGAAGACCTGTCGTTCGTCACTCTCGTATCATTCACACAAATTGTTCCCATTGCCGACGCTTTCTCCTCGGTCAGTATATCCGCGCGGCCCTTGGCTCCAAGCTCGCTGATTACGATCGTGCAGATAATCCAATCGACTTCTCTACGTCCCACCCAAAATGACGCGCGGATTACGGTCCGGCGCACCGAGAGGTCAACCGGGTACGAACTGCGCAATTTGGTCTATTTTGAAGCGCGCACGTCCGCTGTTCATCTCCATTGGGAAAGCAAGATAAGCTGAAATTTCAAAGCTATCGCTTTTGCGTTGCCCCCATGATGGACTGGAGCGGGAGTTTAATCTTCTCAAGTGGTTAGAAGGCGACGTGTGCACGATGCCTGCACCGGGAGATCAAAGAAAGTCTAGCGACAACCAGCGTCAGCAGCCTCGCATTCCGATGTGTCGTCGGGTGTGTTCCCCGCTGCCGATCCGGTCACACCGAGAGACATTGCGATCGCGCCGCACGGGTCCACGTCGAATCCGGCCTGTCGGTCAGTCGGTACCCGCTTTCGTGCGCGGCCGAACATCGGATGTGATTGCCGCTTGGTACGGTCGGATTGACTTCCGCTCCAGGTTTTTCGGTGGCAAAATCAGTATCCGGCCAGGGCTGTCCCATTGAACGGGCGGCCGCGGCTGGCAATATCGCCAGGTTCAAAGCCAGCGGACATGTCCAATGGCAAGCAAGGTAAAGGCGCATCACCGCGACTGGGCGATGGGCCGAAAAGAGCCGGTCAATATGAAACCAGTATTTGCGGTGCCGCGCCGTGCTCTTGGTGGGACGCGGCTTCAGGTTTCGGTTCTGGGATTCGGAACCGCGCCGCTTGGTGATCTCTACGTGCAACTGGATGACGGCACGGCCATTGATACGGTGAAACGTGCATTCGAGCTGGGCATCAATCTCCTCGACACTTCTCCACTCTACGGCAACGGCCTTGCCGAACATCGTTGCGGCGCCGCAATCAGGCGCGTGCCGCGCCAGGACATCGTCCTTTGTACCAAGGTCGGTCGCTGGACGGACCCGTTTCGCGGTCGCGGCGACGGCTCCGGTTTTGTAGGAGGGCTGCCGCACCGAGCAGTGGTTGATTATTCCTATGACGGCACGATGCGTTCGGTGGAACAGTCGCTGTTGCGGCTAGGGGTCGACCGGCTGGACCTGTTGCTGATCCATGACGTCGACGTTTGGACTCATGGCGTCGATGCCATCGACGAACGGTTTCGCGAAGCGATGGAGGGCGCATACGTGGCGCTGGACCGGCTTCGCGCAGAGGGCGTTGTTGCGGGCATCGGGATCGGCGTGAACGAGGCCGAGATGTGCGTGCGTTTCGCGCAAGCCGGATCATTCGATACCATGCTGCTCGCGGGGCGCTATTCCCTGCTGGAGCAGCCGGCGCTGGCGGAGTTTCTGCCGCTTGCGCAACAACAGGGAATCGGTGTGTTGCTCGGCGGCGTATTCAATTCGGGTATTCTGGCTACCGGCGCGGTGAGCGGTGCCAAATACAATTACAGGGATGCGACACCTGAGATACTGGCAAGGGTGGCTCGGATCGAAAGCATCTGTGATGCGCATGGCGTTGCCCTGCCAACCGCGGCGTTGCATTTTGCTCTGGGCCATCCGGCGGTGGCGAGCGTTGTGCTGGGGGGCCAGAGTCCGCAGGAGGTCGAACGCAACGTAGCCGCGCTGTCCTGCGACGTGCCAGCGGCGCTTTGGGCCGATCTGAAGGCCGAGCGCCTGCTGGCTGCGGAAGCGCCCGTTCCGCTGCCGGTAGCCGGCTGATGCGGATCGATGCGCATCATCATCTGTGGACTCTCGCGCGTGGCGATTATGGTTGGTTGACTCCCGCGCTCGCGCCGATCCACCGCGACTTTTCCCTCTCGGATCTGGCGCCGCACCTCGCTGCCGCGAACATCAGGGGGACGATCCTGGTGCAGGCGGCACCGACCGAGGCGGAGACCATGTTTCTTCTCGACATCGCGGCGAAGGCACAGGTGGTGCGGGGTGTGGTCGGCTGGACGGACTTCGACGTGGCCGACGGCGGGGCGCGCATCGATGCACTTGCCGCGCACCAACTCTTGGTTGGATTGCGGCCGATGGTGCAGGACATGCCCGATGACGATTGGCTGCTCCGCCCCGCCTTGGCGCCGCTATTGGCAGCGATGGCCCGAAACAACCTGGCGTTCGACGCGCTGGTGCTGCCGCGCCATTTGCCGCGACTGCTGCGGCTGGTCGATGATCATCCCAATTTGCAGTTCGTGCTTGACCATTGCGCCAAGCCCCGGCTTGCGACCGGCGAGACAGCAGAATGGTATCGCGACGTCGCGCTGCTTGCCGAACGCCCCAACATCGTCTGCAAGCTATCGGGATTGGTGACTGAGGCCGCACCGGATTGGCAGATTACGGATCTGCGGAAAGCGGTGGATCATGTCGTTGCGTGTTTCGGACCACATCGCCTGCTATGGGGAAGCGACTGGCCGGTGGTCAATCTGGCGGGCGGCTATAAAAAATGGATTACCGCCGCCGAAACCATGCTCGCCGGTCTGTCACCGGATGAAAAGGCGGCTATCTTCGGCGGTAATGCGGCTCGCATCTATCTCTCAAGCCGGGGACGGAATGCTGAAGCCAGTTGCTGAGGAGAAAAGACATCGCGTTCAGAATGCTCCTGCGGACGCGGAGGGGCGGCCGGCCGGTCGCAGACCTTCGGCTTCGATTTCGTTGCGGATTGCGAACAGCTTGAGATAGGTCGAATAGGCGGCATCGTTCGCCGCCGCCCATATCGGGTCGGCCTTGTGGATCGTCTGCTCCGGCGCCATCGCGTCGAGCGCCGCGAACAGATCCGGGTAAAGCCCGGCCGCGACGGAGGCGACCATCGCGGTACCGAGCAGCACCGGTTCGGGCGAGTGGGAGATGACGAGGTCTGCGCCAAGCGCATCGCGATAAAGGCGCACCATCAGCGGATTCCTGGTGTGTCCGCCGGAGAGACAGGCGCGGTCGATCGAATAGCCACGCGTGTTGAGATGCTCAAGGATATGACGGCTTTGCAGCGCGAGCGCGCGGGCCGTCGCGTAGTAATGTTCGAGGAAGGAGCGTGGGCTCGTCTCCAGGCCAATGCCGCTAACGAGCGCGCGCACCGCACCGTCGCCATAGGGCGCGCGGTTGCCGAGCCAGTCGGGCACGATATGCCGCCGCGCGCCGAAGGAGGGGCCTTCGAGATCGAGCAGCGCGAGAATATCGCGCGCGGTTTCCGCGTGCCGCGCTGCCGATGCCTTGCCGGGGCTGGCGGGATGCTGGTCCAGCACGGTGTCGAGCGCCGCGCCCGAAATGCTCATCCCGGCCTCGTGCATCCAGTAGCCGGGAAATACCGCGTCCTTGAAGGGACCCCAGACCCCCGAGATGTGCCGCTTATCCTCCGCCCAGCACATGTAGCAGCTCGAGGTGCCGCCGATCAGCGCCAGTGTGCGGTTCATCTTGTCGCGAAATCCGTGGCCCACGACGCCGAGAGCGCCTGCTTCCGCGTCGATCAATCCAATCGCGACCGGCACGCCCGGCGCGATGCCGAGCGCCTTCGCCGCATCCGCGGAGACCGTTCCGTGAACCTGACCGACCAGGCCCGGCGGCTCGGCGAGCTTGCCGCGCCGCAGCAGATCGGAGAGATCAAGCGTAGCGAGCAGATCGCGGCGCCACGGATCGGGGTCGGCAGGCAAATACGGATACTTGCAGGCAAGCCCGCAGACGGAGTGCCGATCGATGCCGGTCATGCGGCGAGCAACTTCGTCCGAGAGGTCGCGCACGGCGGTGACGCGCGCCCACGCCTCCGGCGTGTGCCGCTTTACCCAGAGAATCTTGGGCAGATACATCTCCGGCGAGACCGTGCCGCCGACATGATCCAGATAGTGGTCGCCGGATGCTCCAATCTCCGCTGCCTCGCGTTCGCCGCGATGGTCCATCCAGCAGACCACGTCCGCATCGCCTTGCAGCGGCGGCCCGCCGTTCGCCTCGAAATAGGTCGAGGATGTCGCGTCGACGGCGACTCCCGCGATCGCAGCCGCCGCACCCGGCGCATCGGCAATGGCGGCGCGGATGGCGGCACATACCGCCGCCCAGATTTCGTCCATCCGATAAACAGCGTGGTTTTCCGCGGGCCGCAGCAGTTCGAACGGATGACTGCGCGCGGTCACCAGCCGGCCCGACGCGTCGAACAGCCCGGCGCGCGCCGACAACGTACCGACATCGATGGCGAGCAGCAGGCTCATTGCAGCAGCGCCGCTGCCGCAGATTCGTCCGTGACGAGGCAGCGTACATAGCGCGCGTTCAGAATGCCGCGGATCACCGGCGCCTTGGGTAACCCGCCCGAGGCCAGGATGGAGATCGGATACGCCTTCAGTTCCTGCGGGCTCAGCGCCATGACTCGGGAATTGAGAGGGTGGTCGACCGGGCGGCCGTATTCGTCGAGATACGTTCCGAGCAGGTCGCCGACCGCGCCCGCCTTGCGCAGTCCGTCCAGCGCTTCATTCACGATATGGGTCGCCGCGAGCAGCGAGCGTGGTGTCAGGTCACCGCAGGATACCAGCGCGATCTGGCCTTCGCGAGCCCTGCGCATCACGTCCGCAAGTCCGTAGTGCGTCAGGAGTGTGGAACGGCTCTCGACCGACGGGCAATAGATCGGTGCCGCGACGTAGTAGCATTCGGCGCCGATCAGGCGCGCAAACTCGGTCGCGACCTCGAACGTGTTGGTGCCGGCGCCGCGCGTCATGCCGCCCATCAGGGAAGTCACCCAGCTGCGGGCGAAGCGTCGCTGCTTGAGCGTGCGCGCGGCGGCTCTCAGCGTGCGGCCCCAGCCGACGCCGAGGCCGATGCCATCCTTCAGCAGGGGGTGAAGCATCGTGCTCGCGGCTTCACCGATCACCTGTTGCAGCGCATCGGGATCGGGCAGGCTAGGAACCACCGAAACATCGTCGAGCGCGAAGCGCGCCTTCAGCTTTTCTTCCAGCGCAACGCAGTTGGCGAGCGGCAGCTTGATCTCGACGCTGACGAGCCCATCCTGCCGTGCCTGCCCGAGCAGCTTGTTGACCTTGAGCCGCGTCAGCCCGAGCCGATCGGCAATCTCCTGCTGCGTCATCGCGCCAACATAGTAATACCAGCACGCTCGAGCCTGGATTTGCGCTTCGGCCAGATCCTCGGCGTTGATACGCATTGTCGTCGTTTCGCTGTCGGGTGTGTCGCTCACGGTCTCACCTCACGCATACACCGGCTTCATCGTGATGCTCCCATTTGCTAGTGGCAGCCAGGTGTCATTCCGGCGTCGGTTCAACTCCCCTTCAGATCGACGAGGACCTTGACGTAGCCGGGCGCATTCTCGGCAAGTGCCGTGAACACGCCGGGCGCTTCCTCCAGCGCGACGCGGTGGGTGACGATCGAGCGTACGTCGATCTTCCCCGCTGCGAGGAACTCAATGGCGCGCGGATAGACGTCGCCCATCCGCCGCGCGAACTTGATGTTCAGGCCGCGGCGGCGCGCGTCCGCTGCCGGCAAGGTGTAAATGTCGCCGTCGGGAATGCCGACAAGCACGATCCGCCCGCCGATGCGCGTCGCGGTTACGGCGTCGCGGAAGCCGAACGGCGAATTCGTCGCTTCCAGCACAAGGGGGCAGCCGCCCTTGGACCATTCGGCAATGTCGGCGGCGCTTTCACCGACGCGATCGGCGCCGATCTTTTCGGCTATTGCGCGGCGATGCGGCAGCGGATCGCAGGCGAGGACTTCCCCGGCGCCGGCAGCTTTCAACACCTGGACGATGAGCAGGCCGATCGGGCCGCAGCCCAGCACGGCCACGCGTTCGAGCATGCGCGGCTTGGCGAGCCCGACGGCGTGAATGGCGACGCCGAGCGGCTCCAGCATGACGGCGTCCAGCGCGTCGAAGCCATTCGGCAACGCGACGAGCTGCGACCTTGGTGCCCAGATGCGCTCCGTCATCGCGCCGTCGAAGGGAGGAGCTCCAATGAACTCAACGTTAGGGCAGAGGTTGGGATGGCCCTCACGGCACCAGTCGCACCGACCGCATGCCTTGTTCGGATCGACGGCAACAAGCTGGCCGCGCGCGAGACCGAGTTCCTCGACGTCCTGACAGAGATAGCCGCCGAACTCATGCCCTGGGACAAAGGGTTCGTTGATAAGCGTGCTGCCGATACCGCCGTCCTTGAAATAATGCAGATCGCTGCCGCAGACGCCGACCGAGGCGACATCCATCAGGACTTCGTCCTCGCGGCCCTCGCGCAGATTGAACTGCGCTACCCGCGCTTTGTTGGCGCCGTCGATGAAGAGAGCTCGGCTCATCAATCCCTTCAGCCCGGCTTGCACCGGGTTCCCTCGTGGGACATTCCTATCGTGCTCTATTACATTCGTATTTTATGAGATGCAACATATGAGAAATATAAAAAACATTTGTCTTTTGACCGAAATCCAGTCTCTCAACGAATCTTAAAAATCTAGTTATATCAACCTCTTAGGAAGAGGTTTGGTGCGCGATCCGGCTTTCACGAAGATCGATGCTTGCGATTGGCAGCGGAAATAAGGTGATGCCCATCATCGTGCGGCCGACCAATTTGTCTTGGCCGCTGATCAATCCGACAAGAGCGCTTGGGGCACGCTTCCTCGACTACCAAGATCGGCGAGCCCATTCGCGCGGTGCTGCCGCGCGGCGCAGGCGTAGCAGTCCTCATCCGAAAACCGGAGCGATGCGCCATCCACAAGCTCATTGTCGGATCCCCGCCGGAGGGAGGATCGCGACGCAACCGCAAAGAGTTCGAAGGACCGGCTTCATGCACGATCAATCGTCGAAGCGATGATCGCGAACCGGCAGCATGCAGATCTCGCCTCTGCTCTTACGGAAGCCTGGGCCCGCGGCGATCGCTGGAGGGCGTCGATCCGCACAAGCATCGCGATCTGCTGAAGACTTCCATAGCTCGATCCAAAAAGCTAAGCCGCCTGCTGGAGTCTAGCATCACCGCCTGTCGCCGCGTGCTGTCGCAGGAAGAGCCTAACGAACTGGTGGAGCACCTGCGGGCGGCGCTGCGCGAAATCGAGGCGCTGCCTCCGGTCGAGCAGGCTCCTGGAGTCAGTTGCGGATGCATCCCGGCGATCCGCATGATAGGCTGACTGACATAAAGATAAGCAAACCTTGGGAGGAGAACGATCATGCATCCGACCAGTGCGCAAACGTCTTCGCCGCAATCGCTGGCGTTGGAGAGCGGGGAACTCAAGGCGGTTTTCTCGAAGGTTAGCTGGCGCCTCATCCCGTTGCTGCTGATCGCCTACATGATCGCCTATCTCGATCGCATCAATATCGGCTATGCGCAGCTGCAAATGAAGCAAACTCTGCCGTTCGACGATGCCGTCTACGGCCTGGGCGCGGGAATATTTTTCATCGGATACTTTTTGTTTGAAGTGCCGAGCAACCTTCTCCTGGAGAGGATCGGTGCGCGCAAGACGCTGTTGCGTATCATGGTGCTCTGGGGTCTGACCGCATCGGCCATGATGTTCGTGTCCACGCCGCTGCAGTTCTACGTGTTGCGATTCCTGCTCGGTGTCTTCGAGGCAGGTTTTTTCCCAGGTGTCATTCTGTATTTCACCTATTGGTATCCATCGGTGCGGCGCGGCCAGGTCATTGCGATCTTTATGTCCGCTACCACGATCATTTCCGTGCTTGCCGGACCGCTTTGCGGCGCTACCTTGAAATATTTCGACGGGGTCAGCGGGCTTTACGGTTGGCAATGGCTGTTCCTGGTGCAGGGATTGCCGGCGGTCATTCTTGGGTTCCTGGTGTATTTCCTTCTGGAGGACAAGCCCGCGAACGCCAGCTGGCTCTCGAAGGACGAGAAGAAGCTTCTCGAAGACAGCCTTGCGCATAACGTGACGGGTGTCGAAAGCGAGCCTGCCGGCACGTTCGGCGGCTTGCTGCGGGATCCGAAAGTGTATGCCCTGTCGCTCGTTTATCTGCTCCTGCTGGGTGCTACCTATACGATGGTGTTCTGGCTGCCGACCTTGATTCAGAGCTGGGGGATCAAGGATCTGTTGCTCGTCGGGATCTACGCGGCCATCCCTAACGCAGTCGGTGTCATCGGCATGATCTTGATCGGCCGGCATTCCGACAAGTGGCGCGAGCGGCGCTGGCATTTTGCAGCATGTGTGGTGATTGCTGCGATCGGCCTCTTCGTGACGACGCTGCTGCAGGGCAACCTGGTTGGATCGCTCCTCGCGCTGTCGTTCGCCGTGATCGGGATAGCGTCTGCTACGCCGCTGTTCTTTGCGTTGATCAGCGAATACCTCTCGGTCGGAGCTGCCGCCGGTGGTCTCGCGCTCATCAGCAGTCTCGGCAACCTCGGTCCGGCGATAAGTCCGACGATCAACGGGCTCATTGTCAGGAGCACAGGTGACAATACTTACAGCATGTATTTCGTGATTGCGCTCTACCTTCTGTCCGGGCTGCTCCTGCTCCTGACGATCCGACCGACTTCAATCGCGGGTGTGCCGGCGCCGGTGGCTGCGCACTGACTGAACCTGACAAAAGGCGTTCACGCGAAGGTTTGTGCCTCTGCTCACAACGGATGAGCTAATTCGGCGACCCGCTCGCTGTCCTTGGACAGTTGCGCGGATGCTGCCGCAATGCGCCGGCAGGCCTCCATGAGTTCTGCGGCCGACGTTGCGTAGGAGATGCGGAAGTACGGCGCGAGGCCAAATGCCGAGCCGGGAACGACCGCGACGCCGACGGCCCGCAGCAGATATTCCGCAAAGGCCGTGTCGCTCGTGATGATGCCGCCGTCAGGAGCCTTCTTGCCGATCAGGCCCGCGCAACTGGCGAACGTGTAGAACGCGCCTTCGGGCACGCGGCAGGTGATGCCCTCGATCGCGTTCAACGCGGAAACAACGAGATCGCGGCGCGCCTGGAACGACCTGCAATGATCTCGCACGATCTCCTGCGGACCGTTGAGCGCCTCGACAGCCGCTGCCTGGCTGATCGATGATGGGCAGGACGTCGATTGGCTCTGCACGACAGCCATGGCGCGAATCAGCGCGCGTGGCCCGCCGGCGTAGCCAATGCGCCAGCCGGTCATCGCATAGGCCTTGGAAACACCGTTGACCGTCAGCATGCGGTTGCGAAGCCCCGGTTCGATCGCGGCCGGTGTGACAAAGCGGAAATCGTCGTAGACGATGTGCTCGTAGATGTCGTCAACGATCAGCCAGACGTGCCGGTGTCGCGACAGCACGTCGAGCAGCGGCCGATAGTCAGCCTCGCGGTAGGCAGCTCCGGTGGGATTCGATGGCGAATTCAGCATCACCCAGCGCGTACGTGGCGTGATCGCGGCTTCGAGATCGCCGGCGGTGAGCCGGAAGCCGTTGGCTTCCGAACACGGCACCAGAACCGGCTTGCCGCCTGCAATGAGGACGATGTCGGCGTAGCTCACCCAGAATGGCGCGGGGATGATGACCTCGTCGCCCGGATCGAGACTGGCCATCATCGCATTGTAGAGAACCTGCTTCGCACCGCTTGAAACCGTGATCTCGTCCTGGGCGAACTCAACGCCGTTGTCGCGCCGGAACTTGGCGCGGATGGCGGATTTGAGCTCGGGCGTTCCGTCGAGCGCGGTGTATTTGGTAGAGCCCGCGTGCATGGCGCGCGCCGCCGCTTCCTTGATGTGAGCGGGCGTGTCGAAGTCGGGCTCTCCGGTGCCGAGGATGATGACATCCTTGCCCTCGCGCTTCAGATCGGTGGCGAGGCCGGTAATCTTCAGGATCTCCGACACCCCGACCGACGAAAGCCGGGAGGCCGGGCGGAAATGCGATGATGTCGGAAGCGGCGCGTTCATGGCAATTTCCATTCAATCCACGTCGAACTTGACACCCTGGGCAAGCGGCAGCGTGCGGCCATAGTTGATCGTGTTGGTGGCGCGGCGCATGTAGGCCTTCCAGGCATCCGACCCGGACTCACGTCCGCCGCCGGTTTCTTTCTCGCCGCCGAATGCGCCGCCGATCTCGGCGCCTGAGGGGCCGATGTTCACGTTGGCGATTCCGCAATCGGAGCCGCGCGCCGACAAGAAGGCTTCAGCCTCACGCAGATCGTTGGTGAAGATCGAAGACGATAACCCTTGCGGGACGGCATTGTGCAATTCGATCACGGCATCGAAGTCGCTGTATTTGATGACATAAAGGATCGGCGCAAAAGTCTCGCGCTTGACCGTTCCGGTCTGTCCACCGATCTCGACCAGCGCCGGGCGGACATAGAAGGCCGCGTCTGTGCCCGCGACGGCGACGCGGTCGCCGCCGACGATGGCCGCTCCGGCGGCCTTGGCTTCGCCGAGGGCGCGCTGCATCGATTCATAAGCGAGGCCGTCGATCAGTGGGCCGACCAGATTGCCGGTGAGGGGATTGCCGACGGAAACGGACTGATAGACCTTCTTCAGGCGCGGCACGAAGCTGTCATAGACGCTCTCGTGAACGAACAGGCGACGCAGCGTGGTGCAGCGCTGGCCGGCCGTGCCCATGGCCGCGAAGGCGACGCCGCGCAGCGTCAGGTCGAGATCGGCGGTCGGCGTGACCACCGCCGCATTGTTGCCGCCGAGCTCCAGAATGGCGCGGGCAAAGCGCTGCGCGAGCTTCGGAGCGACTGCGCGTCCCATCGCGGTCGAACCGGTCGCCGAGACCAGGGGAACCCTGGTGTTGTTGACGAGGGCCTCACCGATCTCGCGCCCTCCGACCAGCACGGCAGACAACCCGTCGGGCGCCGCGCCGCCATCGGCCTTGAAGCGCTTCAGGGCGCGGGCGAACAGCGCGTCCGTCGCCAAGGCGGTGAGGGGCGTCTTTTCCGACGGCTTCCAGACGATGCTGTTGCCGCAGACCAGCGCCAGCGCGGCATTCCATGACCAGACCGCGACCGGGAAATTGAACGCCGAGATGATGCCGGTGACACCGAGCGGATGCCAGGTCTCCGCCATCCGGTGCTCGTGGCGCTCGGTGGCGATCGTCAAGCCGTAGAGCTGCCGGGAAAGCCCCACGGCATAGTCGCAAATGTCGATCATCTCCTGCACTTCGCCGAGACCTTCGGACTCGATTTTGCCGGCCTCGATGGAAACCAGCCGGCCGAGCGCGCGCTTGCTGGCGCGCAACTCTTCGCCGAGCAGCCGCACCAGTTCACCGCGCTTGGGAGCAGGGACCAGACGCCATTGCAGGAAAGCCGCATGGGCTTTTTCGATCGCCGAGGTCGCGCCGGCAGCGTCGACCTCCCTGACGTGCGCGACGGTTTCACCGGTGATCGGGGTTCTCGCGACCAGCGTGCCACCGGTATAGCTGACAGGTTCGACACCGAGTTCAATCAGAAGCGCGTCGACGTCGGCCTTGAGCGAGAGGTCTTTGGTTTTGGCGGATTGTTTGTCTGACATGAGGGGCTCTTTCCGAGGGCTCGCGTTGATTTCAGAGAAGGCGGCTGTCAGCGATTGGCTTGAGACGTCACCATCGTTCTCCGTCAGGGGCCGGAAGGCGATGTCCCGCCTTATAGAGAGGACAATGGTCCGGCATTTTCAAACGATAGAAGTTCAATAAGTTATTCCAGCGCCGAATGACCAGGGGCCAAATCCAAAACGGGCTGACAATTGAGGATGAGTCGCAGACCCGACCTCGTCAGAGCGCGACGCTTCAGCGGTCTGGCGCCGTTTCCAGAAGAAGCCATTCCCGGAAGGCAACAAGTGGCGGATGGTACGCCCGGTCGGTCGGCCACACCAGATAATAGGCCTCGGCGCTTTTCATCGGCAGATCGAGGGCGCGCACCAGCTTGCCGGTGCTCAGCTCCTCCTCGATGAGAAACTCGGGAAGCAGCGCGACGCCGAGCCCGGAAATCGCCGCCTGGGAAGCGGTGGCGAACTGGTCCAGCAGCATGCCATGGACGGCATGGGCATCCACGCCGTGCAGCGTCAGCCATTGTTCCCAGGCGTCGGGGCGCGTCGTCAGGTGCAGAAGAGGGGCCTTCCGCAGATCGCTTGCTTGCTTGAAACCATAACGCTCTCGCAGCTCGGCGCTGCAGGCGGGGATCACGGTCTCCGACCGCAGCAACGCCAGTTCACCCCCTTGCCATTCCGGGCGCCCGAAATGGATCGCGGCATCGACGGGCTCCAGTCTGAAGTCGAAATTCGAGAGCCGGGTGACCAGATTGATGGTGATGCCGGGGTTGCCCGCGAGGAATTTGGGAAGCCGCGGCGCCAGCCATCGGGTGCCGAAGGTCGGCAGGATCGCCAGCGTCAGCGTGCCGCCGAACGGATTGGCGCGCAGATTGAGCGAGGCGGTACTGATCTTGCGCAGCGCGTCGCGTATCTCGCGGGCATAGGCGTCGCCGCCCACGGTCAGGCGGATGGTCTGCCGCTCGCGATGAAACAGCTCGACCTCGAGCTGCTCTTCGAGCGCCTTGACCTGACGGCTCACCGCGCCTTGCGTCAGCGACAGCTCTTTTGCCGCGGCCGTGATGCTTCCGGTCCGCGCCGCCGCTTCAAAGGCGGACAGCAGAGGCAGTGAAGGCAAAAAGCGGCGTGGGCCCTGCACATCATTCTCCAGCCGAATGAGGTCTTGATCAAACATGACTTGGCCCGGTGCTGCTGGCAACGCTAGATTACCGCCCGGCCTCGCAGTCACGCAGTCGGCATGTCTTCCAACGGTCAGCATCTTACTTGCCGAATTGGAATGAACCAGTCAACGCGCCTCGAAAAGCCAGACCTTGCGGGCGGCAACAGACGAGGACGTCGCAGACGATGCTAGACAACGCCAGATCCCACGGTCTCTGGGAATTGACCGCACCGGCGGCGCCTGAAACGGCTGAGTTACGCGGATCGATCAAGGTCGATACCGCCATCGTCGGTGGTGGATATACCGGTCTCTCGGCCGCTCTCCATCTCGCCGAGGGCGGTGCCAACGTCGCATTGCTGGAAGCGGTGGAGATCGGCTTCGGCGGGGCCGGCCGGAACGTCGGTCTGGTCAATGCCGGTATGTGGGTGATGCCGGACGTGCTTCCCGACATGCTCGGCGGCGATTACGGCGAGCGTCTTCTCGGACTGCTGGGCGACGCCCCGAAGCTTGTGTTCGATCTCATCGAGCGTCATCGCATCGAATGCGAAGTCGAGCGTGCCGGCACGCTGCATTGCGCCGTCGGTGCCAAAGGGCTGAAGGAGCTGGAGCAGCGCGCGGCTCAGTGGAGCCGCCGCGGCGCGCCGGTGGAGTTGTTGAACGCCGCCGACACCGCAGCGAAAATTGGCTCCTCGGCTTACGCCGGATCGCTGTGGGATCGGCGCGCGGGCACGATCCAGCCGCTGGCCTATGCGCGGGGTCTTGCTCGCATCGCTTTGAATGCCGGCGCGAAGATATTCACCCGTAGCGCAGTTATCTCCGCCGCGCGAATTGGCGGCAAATGGAAGCTGCAAACCGCTGATGGCAGCGTCATCGCCGATCGTGTCATCGTGGCGACCGATGCCTATGCGACGGGCCCTTGGTCCGAAGTTACGATGGAGCAGGTCCACCTGCCTTATTTCAACTTTGCCACCCAGCCGCTGTCCGACAACATCCGTGCGTCCATTCTTCCCGAACGGCAGGGGGCCTGGGACACCAATGAGGTGCTGAGTTCGTTTCGCTTCGACCGTGCCGGCCGCCTCGTGTTCGGAAGCTGCGGCGCGCTGCGTGGGACCGGTGCGGCGGTTCACCGATCCTGGGCAAAGCGGGCGCTCAAGAAGCTTTTCCCGCAAATCGGCGACGTTAGATTCGAATCTGAATGGTACGGCCTGATCGGAATGACCGACGATAACCTGCCGCGATTCCACAAGCTCGCTGAAAACGTGATCGGCTTCAGCGGCTACAACGGGCGCGGCATTGCGCCCGGCACGACCTTCGGGCGCCTGTTGGCGCTCCACGCGCTTGGACAACTCGACGAGAAAGATCTGCCGCTGCCGGCGTCGTCGCCAACCAAGCCCAACTTCCGCAACGCCAAATCGGCATTTTACGAGGTCGGGGCACAGCTCCTTCATCTGGTCCAGGCGCGGCGGTAGGTCCCGTCATCGAATTTCGGAATTCCGAAGAATAGCAAAAGGATCGCATCGGAAATTAGTTGACGATAGGAAACTTTTGATCAAAGGTGGGCGCGCGGTCTGGATCTAATCCGACTCTCCAATCCGGGATCCAGACCTCAGCAAGGTACAGGCATGACGGATGGCGCCGTATACGCTCTGGAAACCCGCGGCCTCAGCCGCGAGTTCGGCGGCTTCTTCGCTGTCAATAGCGTCAACTTCCGCCTTGCCCGCAACAGCATGCACGCCGTCATCGGCCCCAACGGGGCTGGCAAGACCACCCTGTTCAACCTTCTGACGAAATACCTTCCGCCTTCGGCCGGTACGATCCTGCATGACGGTCATGATGTCACCCGCCTCAGCATGCCGGCGATGGCCAAGCGCAGCGTAGTGCGCTCCTTCCAGATATCGGCGGTGTTCGCCGGACTGACCGTCCGCGAGAACATCGAGCTCGCTTTGCTGCCCGAGAACGGACTCGCCTGGAATCTGCTCGGCCGGATTTCCCGCCATCGTGGTGTGCTGGATCGCGCCGATGCGTTGCTCGCGCGCTTCGGCCTGTCGGAATATGCCGAGACGATGGCGGGCAGTCTTTCCTATGGCCGCAAGCGCGTGCTCGAACTGGCGACGACGCTTGCGCTCGAACCCAAGGTGTTGCTGCTCGACGAGCCGATGGCGGGGCTCGGCCACGAAGATATCGGGCGCGTGACGCAATTGATCCGCGAGGCCGGCCGGGGCCGCACGGTGCTGCTGGTCGAGCACAACATGAATGTGGTTGCCGAACTCGCCGACACGATCACCGTGATGGTGCGCGGCGAAGTGCTGGCGGAAGGAAGCTATGCGGAGGTCTCCTCGCGCGCCGACGTGATGGCCGCCTATACGGGGCAGGCGCATGCCTGAGACCCTCACGGTCGGCAACCTCGAGGCCTGGTACGGCGAGTCCAAGGTCCTGCACGGAATGGATTTCAGTGTCAGGGCGGGCGAGGTGGTGACGCTGCTCGGCCGCAACGGCGCCGGCAAGACCACGACGCTGAAGGCGATCATGGGCCTGCTCGACAAGCGTTCGGGTTCGATCGCGTTCAACGGCCGTGAGATCATCGGCGCCGCGCTCTATGACATCGCGCGCAAGGGTATCGCTTTCTGCCCGGAGGAGCGCGGCAACTTTGCGAGCCTGAGCGTGCGCGAAAACCTGCTGCTGCCGCCGAAGGTCGCTGCCGGCGGCATGACGGTCGCGCAGATCCTTGAGCTGTTTCCGAACCTGAAGGAGCGGCTCGACAGTCAGGGCACGAAGCTGTCCGGCGGCGAGCAACAGATGCTGGCGCTCGGGCGCATCCTGCATACCGGCGCGCGCATCCTGCTGCTCGACGAGCCGACCGAGGGCCTGGCTCCCGTCATCATCCGCCAGATCGGCCGCACCATCACCGAACTGAAGACGCTCGGCTTCACCATTCTCCTGGTCGAGCAGAATGTCGGCTTCGCCGCCGGCCTCGCCGACCGGCACTACATCGTCGAACTCGGCCGCATCGTCGAGGAAATCCCGGGTGCGGCGTTCGAAGGCAAGCTCGGTTCGCTCAAAAGCTATCTCGGACTCTGACCGAAAGGGCATCATGACCACCATCCTTGGCGTCCCTTCCGCGGTCCTCTATGGCCAGCTCCTGCTCGGGCTGATCAACGGCGCCTTCTACGCCATGCTGAGCCTCGGCCTCGCGGTGATCTTCGGCATGATGAACATCGTGAACTTCGCCCACGGGGCGCAGTACATGATGGGTGCGATGGGCGCATGGTTTCTGCTCAATTATCTCGGCATCGGCTATTGGTGGGCGCTGATCCTGGCTCCGCTCGCCGTCGGCGCGATCGGCATCGTGATCGAGATGCTGCTGCTGCGACGCCTTTACAAGCTCGACCATCTCTACGGCATGCTGCTCACCTTCGGTCTCGCATTGATGGTGCAGGGCATGTTCAGCGACTGGTTCGGCTCTTCGGGCCAGCCCTATTCGATTCCGCAGGCGCTGATGGGTGGCAGCCATCTCGGCTTCATGTTCCTGCCGAACTACCGGGCCTGGGTGATCGCCGCTTCGGTCGTGATCTGCCTCGGCACCTGGTACGTGGTCGAGCGGACCAAGCTTGGCGCCTATCTGCGCGCCGCGACCGAAAACCCGATGCTGGTTCAGGCTTTCGGTATCCGCGTCCCGCGCATGATCACGCTGACCTACGGCGCCGGCGTTGCGCTCGCCGCGCTGGCGGGCGTCCTGGCCGCGCCGATCTACCAGGTCAGCCCGCTGATGGGAGCCGATCTCTTGATCGTCGTCTTTGCGGTGGTGGTGATCGGTGGCATGGGGTCGATCATGGGCTCGATCCTGACCGGCTTCCTCGTCGGCATCATCGAGGGCCTGACGAAGGCCTTCTATCCCGAAGCCTCGACGACGGTCGTCTTCGTGGTGATGGCGGTGGTGCTGCTGATCCGCCCGGCCGGCCTGTTCGGATCGAAGCCCGAGGCCGCGCAGGGGCAACCGCAGTCCAGCCTGTCGGTGCCGGCGCCGCCAGTGCGTACGCAGAACCTGATCTTCCTGACGGTCGCCGCCTGCCTCGCGGCCGCGCCGATCGTCGTTTATCCCGGCTTCATGATGAAGGCGATGATCTTCGCGCTGTTCGCCTGCGCCTTCAACCTGGTCGCCGGCTATGGGCGGCTGGTCTCGTTCGGCCACGCCATGTTCCTGGGCTCGGCCGGCTATGTCTGCGGCCATGTTGCGAAGATCTGGGGGCTGCCCCCTGAACTCGCCATTCTGGCCGGAACGGCAACCGCGGCCACGCTTGGCTTTGTCTCGGGCTGGCTCGCCATCCGCCGCAGCGGCATCTACTTCGCCATGGTGACGCTGGCTTTCGCGCAGATGGTCTATTTCGTCGCGCTGCAGGCGCCTTTCACCGGCGGCGAGGACGGGCTGCAGGCGATTCCGCGTGGCATGCTGTTCGGGCTGATCGACCTTTCGCGGCCGGCGAACCTCTACACGTTCGTGCTGGCGATATTTCTCGGCGGTTTCTTCCTGATCATGCGCCTGGTCGGCTCGCCGTTCGGGCGCGTGCTGAAGGCGATCAGCGATCACGACGCCCGCGCGCAGTCGCTCGGCTTCGATACGAGCCGCTACAAGCTCGTTGCCTTCACGCTCTCGGCGGCGCTCGCCGGCCTCGCGGGTTCGACCAAGGCGATCGTCAGCCAGATCGCCAGCCTGACCGACGTGCACTGGTCGATGTCGGGCGAAGTATTGCTGATGACGTTTCTCGGCGGCGTCGGCACGCTCTACGGCCCACTCGTCGGCGCCTTCATCGTCGTCGCCATGCAGAACTATCTGGCGGCATTCGGACAATGGGTCACCGTCATTCACGG
The DNA here is from genome assembly GCF_018131065.1 of Bradyrhizobium sp. AUGA SZCCT0431. Lineage (NCBI taxonomy): Bacteria > Pseudomonadati > Pseudomonadota > Alphaproteobacteria > Hyphomicrobiales > Nitrobacteraceae > Bradyrhizobium > Bradyrhizobium sp. AUGA SZCCT0431. The sequence continues at coordinate 41,532 of NZ_JAFCLR010000004.1, forward strand.
CCTGATCTTCGTCGTCTGCGTGCTCGCCTTCCGGCGCGGCATCGTCGGCGAACTGATCGAGTTCTGGCATCGCCGGCGCCGGGCACCAGCGGCGACACAAGCCGTGCTTCGCAAAGTGGCCGTCGCGACGAAGGAATGAAACGTCTCGATAAGAAACTTCGTCATCCGGGGAAGTGGAACAGGACCGAACCAAACCCCGCTCGGAAGAGCGGATCTGACAACAGGGGATAGATCATGCGAAAGATGCCTTCCAGACTCTTGTGTGGTGTAGCCGCCGCGCTCTGCCTCGGCGCCATCGCCGGCCAGGCCGCAGCCCAGGTCAGCGACGACGTCGTCAAGATCGGTGTGCTGACCGACATGTCCGGCCAGTATTCCGACCTGAACGGGCCAGGCTCGCTGCTGGCGGCGCAGATGGCGGCAGCGGACTTCGGCGGCAAGGTTTTGGGCAAGCCGATCGAAATCATCGGCGCCGACCATCTTCAGAAGGCCGACGTCGGCGTCGGCATCGCCCGGCGCTGGATCGAGAACGAGAAGGTCGACGCGATCTCTGACGTCACCAACAGCGCCATCGCGCTTGCGGTACAGCAGTTGACGCGCGAGACCAACCGCGTGGCGCTGTTCGCGTCGCCCGGCACGACGGACCTGACCGGCAAGCAGTGCTCGCCCACCGGCTTCCACTGGGTCTACGACAATTATTCAAACGCGGTCGGACCGCTGAAGGCGCTGATCGACAAGGGCAACGATACGTTCTTCATCGTCACCGCCGATTTCGCCTTCGGGCATTCGCTCGAGAAGATCGCGAGCGAAGCGATCAAGGCGAATGGCGGCAAGGTCCTGGGCAACGTCCGCCATCCCTTCGGCGCAGCCGATCTCTCGTCGTTCCTGCTGCCGGCGCAGGCATCGAAAGCAAAGGTCATCCTGCTGGCCACCGCCGGCAAGGATATGACGACGGCGATCAAGCAGGCCAACGAGTTCGGCATCATCGCGGGCGGGCAGGCCATCGCCGCGCCGGTCGTGTTCATTACCGATGTCAACGCCCTCGGCCTGCCGACCGCGCAGGGCATCTCGTTTGTCGAGGGTTTCTACTGGGACCAGAACGACGAGACGCGCGCCTTCGCCAAGCGCTTCTTCGAGACCCGCAAGGCCATGCCGACGTCGGTGCAGGCCGGCGTCTATTCCTCGATCACGCACTATCTCAAGGCGATCCAGGCCGCGGGTACCGATGAGGCCAAGGCCGTAGCCGCCAAGATGCGCGAGCTGCCGGTCAACGACTTCTTCGCCAAGGACGGCAAGGTGCGCGAGGACGGCCGTATGGTCCACAACATGCTGCTGGTCCAGGTCAAGAAACCTTCCGAATCGAAGCAGCCATGGGACTACTATAATGTCCTGGCGACCGTTCCCGGCGAGCAGGCCTTCCAGTCTCTTGCCCAAAGCGAATGTCCGCTCGTCAAGAAGTGAGGCAAGGTCCCGGCGGCGACGGCCGCCGCCGGGACCTTACTTCCGCGATAAAAAAAGGGAGAGAGCCGCGATGAAGAAGACTGCGACGCGATCGTCGCTGAGGGAGGCCACGGCAACAGTGGTTGTGCCGGCCCGTTTCTCGGCCGACGCCGCGCCGGCCGAGGGAAGCGATGACCTCGGTCACAGGTTGAAGCGCGTACGGATCGACAAGGGGTGGACGCTGAAAGAGGTCAGCGAGCGCACCGGCGTCGCGCGCTCGACCCTGTCGAAGATCGAGAACGGCCAGATGTCGCCGACCTACGACGTGCTGCAGAAGATCACGCGCGGCGTCGATCTCGACATCGTCGAGCTGTTCGATCAGCGTCGCCAGAATGCGCCGTTCGGCCGCCGCAGCGTCACGCGCAGCGGCGAGGGCAAGCCGCACCGCACCGACACCTATGATTACGAGGTGTTGGCGACCGACCTTTCGCAAAAGCATATCCTGCCTTTCAAGGCGCGGATCAGGGCGCGCAGCCTTGACGAGTTCCCCGGCTGGGTGCGTCACGAGGGCGAGGAGTTCCTGTGCGTTTTGTCCGGCTCTGTCCAGGTCTTCACGGAATTCTACGCTCCCGTTACGCTCGGGGTCGGCGACAGCACCTATTTCGACAGCAAGATGGGCCACGCCATCGTGTCGCTCAGCAAGGAAGATGCCGAGGTCATCTGGATCTGCACCGGCATCACCGCACTCTCATGATATTGTAAGACAGGAATTAACCCGATGCTGCGCAGCTACTCCGCTGCCGACGTCCATGCCGCGCTCGGCTATCCCGAGCTGATCGAGGCATTGCGCGAGGCTTTCAAGCGCGACGGCGAGCCGATGCCGTTGCGGCAGGCCTATGAAGTCGGCGTCGATGGAGCGCCGGCTCGTCTCCTGACGATGCCGGCCTGGATCCGCGGCGAAGCCGTCGGCGTCAAGCTCGTCACGGTGTTTCCGCAGAATGCCGAGCGCGGTCTCGGTGCGGTGTCGTCGCTTTATTTCCTGCTCGACGGTCAGACCGGCCAGCCACGCGCGACGATCGACGGCGAGGCGCTGACCAATCGCCGCACGGCTGCTGCTTCGGCGCTCGCCTCCGGCTATCTGTCGCGCGCGGACAGCCGCACCCTGCTTATCGTCGGAACCGGCCATGTTGCGCGTCATCTCGCCGCCGCTCACCGCGCCGTGCGTCCGATCGAGAAGGTGATGGTATGGGGACGCAATCCGGAGCGCGCGCGGGCTCTGGCCGACGCGCTTGTCCGGCAGGGCGCGAATGCAGTTCCGGTGACCGACCTTGACCTCGCTTTGCCGCAGGCCGACATCGTGAGCTGCGCCACGACGTCGACGGAACCTCTGGTCAAAGGCGCGCTGCTGCGGGCTGGAACCCATCTCGACCTGGTCGGTGCCTTTACGCCGCAGATGCGCGAAAGCGATGACGCGGCCATTTCGCGCAGCCGCGTCTTCATCGATACCTATCCTGGCGCGCTCGCCGAAGCGGGAGACCTGCTGCAACCGATCGCCGCCGGAACCTGGAGCGCCGACAGGATCTGCGGCGATCTCCATGAACTGACAAGTGGCGCGAAAGCCGGCCGCCTTGATCGCAACGAAATCACCCTGTTCAAATCGGTCGGCGCGGCGATTGAGGATCTTGCGGCCGCGAGCCTGCTGGTGAACGAGGCCAATCCGAACTCACGCGCGCAGCCTCCCGAGTGAGGCTGTGCGGCAACGAGGCCTGACTATGTCGACGCAGGAAAAGCCTGGCTTCTGCACGCTCTGCCGCTCCCGCTGCGGCACGATCAATGTCGTCGAGAATGACAGGCTCGTTGCGGTGCGGCCGAACCCGGCCCATCCGACCGGCAAGGCGCTATGCCCAAAGGGCAGGGCCGCGCCGGAGATCGCGCATTCAGCCCGCCGCCTGAAGACGCCATTGCGACGCACCGCGCCGAAGGGCGCGGCCGATCCGGGCTTCGTGCCGATTTCCTGGGACGAGGCGCTGACCGAGATCGCCGAGCGGCTGGGGCGCTACCGGGAAGAAAGCGGGCCGGAATCGGTCGCGTTCGCGGTAACCTCCGGCTCTTCGTCGTCGACATCAGACAGCCTCGACTGGATCCAGCGCTTCATCCGCGGCTTCGGCAGCCCGAACAATTGCTTCTCCACCGAGATCTGCAATTGGCACAAGGACCACGCCCACGCCTTCACCTTCGGGTGCGGCCTGCCCACGGCGGATTATCGCAATTCCGAACTGATCCTGCTCTGGGGCCACAACCCCGCCAATGTCTGGCTTGCCCAGGCAGAAGCAATCAGCGCCGCGCGGGCGAGGGGCGCCAGGCTTGCGGTGATCGATCCGCGCCGGACCGGCTCGGCGCGCGATGCCGATCTGTGGATGCGGATCCGTCCCGGCACCGATGCCGCGCTGGCGCTCGGCCTCGCGCGCTGCCTCATCGTCAACCGCGCCTACGACGCCGATTTCGTGCGGCACTGGAGCAACGCTGCCTTCCTGATCCGCGATAGCGACGGTTGCTTCCTGGGCGCCGGCGATATCGGGCTTGAAGGCGACGGCTTTCTGGTCTGGGATGCGGTCGCGGGTAAAGCAGCGCCGGCCGAGAGCGGGCTCGCGACAGCCGCGCTCGAAGGATGCTTCGATGTCGTCGGCCCTCAAGGCCCGATCGCCTGCCGCACCGGTTTCGATCATTATGTCGCGGCAGCCGAACCCTACGATCCCGCGACGGTCGAGCGCATCACCGGGATCCCGGCGGCGCAAGTTGAGGAACTCGCGGCCACGATCTCGAAGGCATCATCGGTCTGCTATCACGGCTGGACCGGGCTCGGACAGCACACCAATGCCTCCCAGACCGAACGCGCGGTCGCCACGCTCTATGCATTGACCGGCCATTTCGATGCACCGGGCGGCAATGTCAGGATGCCGAGCCTTCCGGTGCCGTCGCTGCATTCCATGGCGATGATCCCGCCGGAGACGCGCGCACGCACGCTCGGACTGTCGGAGCGGCCGCTTGGGCCGCCGGCCGACGGCTGGATCACCTCCAGCGATTTCTACGACGCTGCGCTGACCGAAAAACCCTACCGCGTGCGCGCGCTGTTCGCGTTCGGCTCCAATTTGCTGGTATCGCATCCGGCGCCGGAGCGCGGACGAGAGGCGCTGAAGGCGCTCGACTTCCAGGTCCATTGCGATCTGTTCCTGAACCCGACAGCCGAGATGGCTGATATCGTGCTGCCGGTGTCAAGCCCGTGGGAGCACGAGGCGTTGCGCCTCGGCTTCGAAATCTCGCCCGAGGCGCAGGAATTGGTGCAGCTCCGTCCGCAGATGATTCCGCGACAGGGCGAGGCCCGTTCGGATATGTGGATCGTCTTCCAGCTCGCCAAGCGGCTCGGCATGAGCGAACTGTTCTTTGGCGGCGATGTCGAGAAGGGGTTTGAGCATCTGCTCGCCCCGCTCGGCCTCGATCTCGAAACGCTGCGGGCCAGGCCCGAAGGCATTCGCGTGCCGCTCGAGCATGGCCATCGAAAATACCAGACGACCGGTTTTGCCACGCAGACCGGCAAGGCCGAGCTCTATTCGGAACTGCTGCATCGCCACGGCTATCCGGCGGTCCCGCGTTTCATCGAGCCGGCCGAGCGCCGCGATGAAGCGTTTCCGCTGACGCTGTTTTCCGCCAATAGCGGTTATTTCTGCCACAGCCAGCATCGCGGCATCAATGCGCTGCGCCGCAAGCGCGCCGAGCCGACCGCTGAGATCCATCCAGAACTCGCCCGCCGCAAGAATATCCTGGAGGGCGACTGGATGTTGGTGCGCAGTCGTAAGGGCACGATCCGGATCCGCGTCGCTTTCAACGACGCGCTCGCGCAGGACGTGGTGGCGAGCGACTATGGCTGGTGGCAGCCTGCGCCGGATCTCGGCCTGCCGGGCTATTTGCCGGACGAGACGCGGCTCGTCGGCGCGAGCTTCAACGCCATCATCTCGGAACACGGGCGTGATCCGCTCAGCGGATCGCTGGCGCTGCGCTCCTTTACCTGCGACGTCGAACGTGACGAGAGCACCGCCTGGCAGGGCTGGCGCTCATTCGTCGTCGCGGAGCGCTGCGAGGAATGTGCCGATGTGGTGGGGCTGACATTACGGCCAGTCGATGGTGGGGCACTTCCGGCATTCCGGCCGGGCCAGTATGTCGGCGTCCGGATTGGCGAGGCGATCCGCTCGTATTCGCTCACCGGGGCAGCGATCGCGGCACCCGATGCCTATCGTATCGGTGTCAGACACATCGAGGGCGGGCAGGTGTCGACGGCGATCAGGCACGATCTCGCACCTGATGACACCGTCGAATTGCAGTCACCGAAGGGTGGCTTTGTGCTGCCGCTGCGCAACGAGTTTCCGGTCGTCTTGATCGCCGGCGGCATCGGCATCACGCCGTTCCTGTCCTATCTCGACACGCTCGAGGGCGCCGCCGACGAGCCACAGGTCACGCTGCATTATGGCTGCCGGGATGGCGCAAGCCGCCCGTTCCATCATCGGCTCGAAGCGCTGCGGCAGCGGCTGCCGAATCTCACGCTGGTCACGCATCTGACCCGCCCACGGAGCGGCGACCGTTTTGATCGGCTGGGCCGGTTCACCGTCGCGGATATCGACACGGAATTGCTGCGCAAGCGTGCGCGCTTCTACATGTGCGCGTCGGATGCGATGATGGAGGAGGTCGGCGCGGACCTGCAGGCGCGCGGCGTACCAGTCTTCGAGATTTTCAAGGAGCGCTTCCGCTCGCCCGCGCCGCCCGCGCTCGACGGCCTGATGTCGCGCCAAATTCATTTTGCCCGCTCGGGACGCACATTGATCTGGTCGCCGCAGGCGCCGCTGGCCAGCATTCTCGCGGTGGCGGAAGCCGCTGGCATTGCGATTCCGAGCGGCTGCCGTGTCGGCCAATGCGAGAGCTGCGCCGTGCCGGTGAAGACCGGCGAGGTTCGCCATCTCGTCGATTGTTCGGAGTTGGATGAGGGGCATTGCCTGACCTGTCAGGCCGTTCCCCTTTCCGACCTCGTCATCGACGCATGACTCAAGGCATCTGGGCACTACGTCCCACTTCGATGCTGGTCCGGCGGTTGATGCTTGGTCAATAGCAAGACCGACGCCTCCGACCATCAGCCCATCCTTTGACTGATGGAGCAAGTTGCTCGCCACTCCTGCGATATTGTGGGGTCTTCAAGGCCAACGCGCCGCCGCGCTCCCGGTCGATTGCGCCGTGCACCACCGTACGCTGACCAGCCGGGCTTGAGCACGAGTGCCCCCGCAACAAAATCCCTATACCCGGCCCCCCCTTTCATCAAAGCGACACATATGTCATTATAGAAATACAAATGATCGAAGCCGGGTTTTGAAGCGCCGGCTCACTGGACCGCTGAGGGAGGGTCACCCGTGAAGAAGATTGCATTCATTGCGGCATTGTTCGGGGTTTTGGCGTCGGCCGCGCCCGCTCAGGCGGCGCGTGTCGAGGTGCAATGGTGGCACGCCATGAGCGGCGTACTGGGCGAACGGCTCAACGAACTGGTCGAGAAATTCAACGCATCGCAGGATAAATATACCGTCGTGGCGGTCGCCAAAGGCAATTACGACGAAGTGACCAATGGCGTGATCGCGGCCTATCGTGCCAAGCGGCCGCCGGAAATGGTGCAGATCGCCGAACGTGGCTACATGACCATGCTGCTGTCGGGCGCCGTGGTGCCAGTGCAGGAACTTCTGGACCAGAAGGGCTACAAGGTCGACTTCTCCGACTTCATCAAGCCGGTGGCGAGTTTCTGGAGCTACAAGGGCCGCATGTCGGCGATGCCCTTCAACTCCTCGACGCCGATCTTCTGGTACAACAAGGACCACTTCCAGAAGGCCGGCTTCGATAAGCCGGCTGCAACCTGGCAGGAGCTGGAGACACAGCTCTACGCCATCAAGGCCAAGGGCGTCAGTGAGTGTGGCACGGTGCTGCCGGGCGACTTCTTCTGGAGCCTGCTGGAAAACTACAGCGCCATCAACAACCAGCCCTACGGTACGCTCGCCAACGGCTTCGACGGACTTGGCACTGAATTCGTCTACAACAAGACCAAGGTGGTCTCGCAAGTCGCGCGCCTGAAAAAATGGCTCGACGATGGCGTCCTGCAGATTGCCGGCCAGGGCTTTAGCCCGGAACAGCTGTTCACCTCCGGACGCTGCTCGACCTTCGTCAATTCGACCGCGTCGCACGGCAATATCGAACGCAACGCCAAGATCAACTGGAGCGCCACCTTCCTGCCGCACGAGAGCGATATCAATCCTCCGCTCAACAGCACCATTGGCGGTGGCGCCATCTGGGTGATGAAGGGGCACACGCCGGAACGCTACGACGCGGTCGCGGCCTTCCTCGATTTCGTTGCGCAGGCGGAGACGCAGGTATGGTGGCATGGCGTCACCGGATATGTCCCGGCGACCAACAAGGCCTATGCGCTGGCGCGCGAGCGCGGCTATTATAAGGAGCATCCGACACGCGAGATCGCGGTGCTGCAACTCTCGCGCGGCACGCCCAACGACAATTCGCGCGGCTTCCGCTTTGGCAATTTCGTGCAGACGATGCTGGCGCAGCGCAGCGAGGTGGAAGCGGTGTTCACCGGCCAGAAGCAGCCGCAGCAGGCGATGGATGACGCCGTCAAGCGCGGCAACGAGATCCTGCGCCAGTTCGAGAAGCTCAACGCCGGAAAAGGCACCGAGTGGGCCCCCGAGGCGAAATGAAGGCAAGTGCGCCGATCGCAACTTCGCCGATCTGGCCGGAAGCGCCGGCAGAGCCACTTTCCGGCTTGGCCAGATCGCAGCACAAGTCGCCCGGCGAAACTGCCGCCGGGCGTAGCGCGGTGACGGAACGGGCCGGTAAGGCGCGGGCGCCCAAGCGCGGCCAGCCTGATCGGGAACCCGGACTGAAGCGAGCGAATTTCGGCCGCGGCGCCGGCCTGCCGACGCTATTGCTGCTGCCGCAGGTGTTGATCCTGGTGTTCTTCTTCTTCATCCCGTCGCTTCGGGCGCTGACGCAGTCCGTCCTGTTGAGCGATCCGTTCGGCACCACCGTCCATTTCGTGTGGTTCGACAACTTCAAGGCGCTGTTTGCGAGCGGCGAGTATCGCCAATCGCTGGTGACGACGGCCTGGTTCACGGTGGCGCAGAACGTGATTACGCTGGCGATTGCCGTCGTGCTGGCATTCGCCACCGACCGGGTGGTGCGAGCGCGATCGGTCTACCGGACTCTCATTCTGCTGCCCTATGCGATCGCGCCCGCGATTGCCGGCATCCTGTGGGCGTTCCTGTTCAATCCGGTCGTTGGGCCGCTCGCACACATGTTGCACGCGCTCGGGATTTCCTGGGATCCCAATCGCAATCCGAACGACGCGCTGTGGCTCGTGATCATGGCGGCGTCATGGAAGCACATCTGCTACGACTACATCTTCCTGGTGGTCGGCCTGTTGGCGGTGCCGGTCTCGCTGATGGAAGCCGCCGCCGTCGACGGCGCCGGGCCGATCCGGCGGTTCTTTCTCATCGCGCTGCCGATGCTCGGGCCGACCATCTTCTTTCTCGCCGTGATGAATTTTATCTACGGCTTCTTCGAAACCTTCGCGATCATCGATGCTGTCACCCATGGCGGGCCGGCCGGCGCGACCAACATCCTGGTCTACAAGGTCTTCGTCGATGGCTTCATCAACCTCGACCTCGGCTCCTCGGCGGCGCAGTCGGTGCTGTTGATGACCTTCGCGCTGATATGCACGCTGCTACAATTCCGCTATTTCGACCACAAGGTCAATTACGGGGTCTGACCGCATGGTGGAGCGCGCACCCATCCTCGATATGATCTGCCACGCGATCCTGATCGCCGGCGCGATGTTGGTGTGCGTGCCGCTCTACTTCGCGTTCGTCGCGGGCTCGCTGACGATCGCCGAGGTGCAGAAGGTGCCGCTGCCGTGGCTGCCGGGCGACCAGTTTTTTGCCAATCTGCAGACGGCCTGGGTCAAGGCCGACTTCAGCCGCAGCTTTCTCAGTTCCATTGTGGTGGCACTCGGCATCACTGCCGGAAAGATCGTGGTGTCCTTGCTCTCCGCCTTCGCCATCACCTATTTCCGCTTCCGTTACCGGATGCTGGCGTTCTGGTTGATCTTCATGTCGCTGATGCTGCCGATCGAGGTGCGGATCGTGCCGACGTTCGAGGCGGTGGCGAACGCCGCGCTGCCGCTGCAGTGGCTCGCCGATATGCTGCATGTTGCCGATCTCTGGAAATGGATCAGCGGCCACGATGTGGCGATCGCGCTGGAATGGAACATGGTCAACACCTATCCGGGGCTGATCCTGCCGCTGATCGCGTCCGCCACTGCGACCTTCCTGTTCCGACAGTTCTTCCTCACCGTGCCGGATGAGTTGTGCGAGGCGGCAAGGCTCGATGGCGCGTCCCCGCTGCGATTCTTCTGGAGCATCCTGCTGCCGCTGTCGGTCTCGAACATCGTCGCGCTCGCGATCATCCTGTTCCTGTTCGGCTGGAACCAGTATCTGTGGCCGCTGCTGTTCACCACCGACAAGGACATGGCGACCGCCGTGATCGCGCTGAAGAATCTGATCCCGCGCGCCGACAGCGAGCCGGCCTGGAACATCGCCATGAGCGGCGCGCTGCTCGCGATGCTGCCGCCGACGCTGGTGATTCTGCTGTTGCAGCGCTGGTTCCTCAAAGGGCTCGTTGACAGCAGTAAATAGGGGACCCATCATGGTTTTTATCGCCGGACACCGCGGCGCCCGCGACCTTTGGCCGGAGAACAGTCTGCTCGGCTTTCGCAATCTGCGCGGACTTGGCGTCGACGCGGTCGAGTTCGATATTCATCAGAGCGTCGATGGTTCGCTGGTCGTCATCCACGATCCGCTGCTCGATCGCACCGCGCATGACACCGGGCCGGTCGGCATTCGGACGCTGAAACAATTGACCGCCATCCGTCTGCGCGAGGCCGGCGAAGAATGCATCCCGACGCTCGATGCCGTGCTCGACGTGTTCCGCGATTCACCGCTCGAGCTTCACATCGAAATCAAGACCGACGCCTTCGGCAATCCCTATCCGGGAATCGAAGGGCGCCTCATCGAGGCGGTCAAACGGCGCGGGCTGGAGCGGCGCGCGGTGCTCACCTGCTTTGTCCCTGACGTGATCGCGACGTTGCGGAGGCTGTCGCCGCAGGCGCGGGTGCTGGCCTCGCTGGACCGCAGGTCGGCGGAAATGATGGGCGGCATCTCGCCGGCGTTCGACCGTCTCGCCGCGATACCCGATTGCATCGTGGCGGTCGAGAAGTCGCTGCTGACGCTGACGCTGCCGCTGGCGCTGAAAGTCTTCGGCCGCGAGCGGCTCGGTGCCTGGGTGACGAACGAGCCGCAGGATATCGCCCACTGGCTCGCCCAGCCGGTGCGGCAGATCACCACCGACCGGCCCGATCTCGCCGTGAATATCAGGCGCGAACTGGCGTCCGCGTCTGTGCCGTCATGAGCGGCATCACGATCCCGCGCCGGCGATTCCTCGCAGGCTCATTGGCCAGTGCCGCGATGGCCGCGCCATTCGGGATCGTGCGCGGTGCGCCGGTGGCGTTCAACGCGGACCCATACACGCTCGGCGTAGCCTCCGGCTGCCCGCGCGAGGACCGCGTCATTCTGTGGACACGGCTCGCGCCCCGACCGCTCGAAGAGGGCGGCATGCCGCCTGCGCCGGTCGAGGTCGAGTGGCAGGTCGCGGAGGATGAAGGATTTACGCGCATCGCCACGAAGGGCGTCGTGCAGGCGACGGTGGAGCTCGCGCATTCGGTGCATGCCGAGGCAACAGGCCTGCGGCCGGGCCGCGTCTACTGGTACCGGTTTCGCGCCGGTGCGGCGGTGAGCCCGGTCGGGCGTACCCGCACCGCGCCGGCCGGGGGCAACAGCCGCTTCCGCTTCGCCTTTGCCTCCTGCCAGCAGTACGAGCAGGGCTATTTCGCCGCGTATCGCGACATGGCGGCGCGCGATCTCGATCTTGTCGTGCATCTCGGCGATTACATCTACGAAAAGTCCTGGGGCTCGCGTCACGTCCGCCAGCACGGCGTCGGGATTCCGACGACGCTTGCCGAGTTCCGCAATCGCTACGCACTCTACAAATCCGACGCCGACCTGCAGGCGGCGCACGCCGCGTTTGCCTGGCTGTCGATCTGGGACGACCACGAGGTGGCGGATGATTACGCCAATGACCGCTCCTACACGACGCGCGATCCGGAGCAGTTCATGAAAATCCGCGCTGCCGCCTATCAGGCCTATTACGAGCATATGCCGTTGCCGCCATCCGCCCGTCCGCTTGGACCGAATGCGACCATCTACGAGCATTATCGTTTCGGCGACATGCTGGACATCATGCTGCTCGACGACCGGCAGTATCGCGCCGCGCCAGCCTGTGTGAAGGGAGGGCGCCCGACCACGGTGCCGGACTGTCCGGAACGAACCGAGGAGGAACGCTCCATGCTCGGCCGGCCGCAGGAGCAGTGGCTCGACGCACGATTGCGCGACAGCCGCGGGCGCTGGACCGTGGTGGCGCAGCAGACGCTGATGGCCGAAAGCAAGCGCAAGGCGGACGATGGCAACCGCTTCTGGATGGATGGCTGGGACGGCTACCCCAATGCCCGCCGCCGGCTGCTCGATTCGATCGTGTCGCACAAATTGCGCAACCCGGTCGTCATCGGCGGCGACCGCCACGCTTACGTTGCCGCCGACCTCAAGCGCGATTATTCGCAGCCGCATGAAGCGACGATGGCGACCGAATTCGTCGGCACCTCGATCTCTTCCGAGGGGCCGAGCGAGAGCAGCGTGGCCAAGGCGCTCGCCGACAATCCGGGCTTGACGTATGCGCGGGGCGACAAGCGTGGCTATGCGACCGTCGAACTCGATGCGCGATCCTGCAAGGTCGGTTTCGAGGCGCTCGACGATGTCAAGGACGTGAACAGCGGTGTGCGCCGGCTCGCGACCTTCGTGGTCGAGGATGGTGCGCCCGGCGTGAAGGCAGCCTGATGCCGATATCCGCCAGGACGGATTTGATGGCGTTGATGCGTGGCGCCGAGCCGGTGGTGGCGGAGGCGGCTGCGACGCTGGTCGCGATGCAGCGCGCGCCGCTTGCGACGGCACGCAAGGAACTACGTGACATCGTCACCGACGCCGACCTTGCCGCGGAAAGGATCGTGATCGATGGACTGAGGTCGCTGACACCAGGGGCGGCGATCCTGTCGGAGGAGCGGGGTTTTAGCGGCAACACAAGCGGACCGCGCTGGATCGTCGACCCGCTGGACGGCACCGTGAACTACGCCTCCGGGCTGCCGTGGTATTCGGTCAGCGCGGCCTACCATGATGGCGATGAGGCGCTGGTCGGCCTGGTTCAATCGCCGCTGGCCGATGTCTGCGCCCGCTACGTGCACGGCGCGCTTGCCACCGTGAACGGTGAACCCGTGCGGGTGTCGAGCACGCGGTCGCTTTCCGATGCGGTGGTATCGGTGATCCTGACATCGCATTATCAACCCGACGAGGTGCGGACGGCCGCTGCCATCATCGAGCGGCTCGGCTCGGCGGTTCGCGGCGTCCGCATCGTGGTCTCGGGCGCGCTCGAGATGACATGGATCGCGGCCGGCCGGCTCGACGCCTTCGTGTCGATCAAGGCCGATCTCGTCTCGCACGCTGCGGCGATGCCGCTGGTGCGCGCAGCAGGCGGACGCGTGACCACGATTGCGGGCGAGGCTTCGCAGTTTGACGATTTGCAAAAGATCGCTTCAAATGGTCACGTTCATGACGAGCTTTTGCGGTTGCTCGAGGAGATTGCGCTTTGAGTGACCAGACCATCCTGCGGGTCGCCTGGCTCTATTACATGGAGAACCTGACCCAGGCCGAGATCGGCGAGCGGCTCGGACTGACGCGGGCGCGCGTCAACCGCATGCTCTCGGAGGCGCGGCACAGCGGCATCGTGAGTATCAGGCTGAACTCGGCGTTCGCAAGCTGTACCGAGCTCGAACATCAGTTGCGCCAGCAATGCGGGCTCGACGACGCGGTGGTGATCCCGAGTCCGGAAAATCCCGAACTGGTGGCAAGCCTGATCGGAATGGCCGCGGGAGCCTATTTGTCGAAATTCCTGGAAGAGAAGAAGCCACGCACCATCGGCATCGGCTGGGGTGCGACCTTGCGCGAAACCATCCGCCATGTGACGCCCGCGGAATATCCGGATCTCTGGATCGTCTCGATGATGGGCGGGCTCTCACGCGGGCTCGAACTCAACACTTTCGAGATCGCAGGCGAACTGGCGCGCCGGCTGCACGCCAAGTGCAGCTATCTGGCGGCCCCGATCTATGCCAGCAGCCGGCGCTCGCGTGACACCTTCATGGCACAGGAGGTCTACGCGGAGGTGTTGGACCGCGTCGAGCGGATCGATCTTGCGCTGCTCAGCATGGGCGACCTCTCGCCGCGTTCGCTCCTGGTGCGGCACGGGCTGCCGCCCGATGTCGGCATCGAGGATCTGCGCGCTGCCGGCGCCGTCGGTGACGTGCTCGGCCAATATCTCGAGCAGTCTGGCCGGCAGATCAACCACGGCATCAATTCGCGCGCCATCGCCTTGCCGATCGAGAAGCTGGCGCGGGCGCCGACCGTGATGCTGATCGCGGGCGGCACCAACAAGGTGCCGGTCATCGCGGCGGCGCTGCAGGGGCGGATCGGCAAAGTGCTGGTGACGGATGAGAAGGCCGCCGCCGGCGCGCTCAAGCTGATCGGCAAGCGGCGGTGAGCATGTTTGAGCAAGATAAGCTATTGAAGTATCAAGACCATCTCTTTTCTGTCGCGCCCATGATGGATTGGAACGAGTGCTTAGCTCTTCCAAGTAGTTTGAGGGGGGCGGCGTGTGCACGATGTGTGCACCGGGAGATCAATGAAAATCCAGAAGCAACCATCGAGAGCAGGCTGAATTGAGCGCTTCGGCGTCGGCTACGGGGCCATGTTTCTATCGGCTGAGCGATCTGGTTCGACAGGCCGCGAATTTGAATCCGGTCATGTGCCAGTGCTACGCGCGGCCCAATTCCAACGGTCGATATATCGCTATAGCATCGGTTCGAACTGGCAGTGGACCAGCAGTTCGGAGAGCGATGCGTTATTCGGCAGCATAAGGACCGTTTCGACCAGGCGTGCGATGTCGCCCGGCTGGCTCATCTCGTGACGGGGGATCTCGTCGTCGTTCAGCGTCATGTCGGTCGCCACATAGCCCGGGCATACGACGGTGGCGCGGATACCCGCGGCGCGTCCCTCGCGCCTCAAGCCATGGGTCAGCGCGACCACCGCGAACTTGGTCATCGCGTAGCCGACGTTGGATCCGACGCGCCTTCCGGAGAGCGAACCCAGATTGACCACGCGGCCGTGACCGCAGACCGACAGGTGGGGGAGCGCCGCCCGGATCATGCGCAGGGGGCCCTTGACGTTGATCCGCCACATCTCTTCGAGTTCATCCTCGCCCTCGTCGGAGACGAGAACTTTGGGATTGATGCCGGCGGCATTGACGAGGGCGTCGACGCCGCCCCATCGCGCGACCGTCGCCCTGACCCACGAGATCGGGCTCGCTGCGTCCTCGGCGTCATAGCGATGCGTCATCAGCCTCTCGGTCTGCTGGAGGCGATCTGGATCGCGAAGTCCGGCGGACACCCGGAAACCCGATGCCAGAAGTCGATCGACGACGGCGCGTCCAATGCCGCGCGAGGCACCCGAGACCATGACGATGCGATCGTCGACGTTCAACATTGGTTTGTCTCCTGGCCCGAGCGGTTAGGTCATGGCGGTTCGCTGCGACGGTAGAGGGACGAGGTCGGGGGAGGGTAAGAGAAATTCATTCTGCCCGCATCCGTCGCTCTTATGGCGAGCCTGACGATACGGCGGAGTTATTGGCGGTGCTTATGAGGGCAGAGCGAATCCGTCCTATGCGCGCGTGATCGCACGTTCGTATTGTTGCGCCGCTGCGGCCTGGTGAACTGCTTCACTGGACCGCAATGGAGCCGTGCGGATGGCATTTTCGGACTATCGAACGGCGCTGGTCACGGGTGCATCCTCAGGCATCGGGGCGGCGACGGTCCGCCGCCTCCGTGCGGAGGGGCTCGAGGTACGTGCGGCAGGGCGCGATGCGGGCCGGCTGAAGGCTCTGTCGGCCGAGACCGGATGCCGGATACACGCGGTGGACTTGAGCGACCTGGACGCGCTGGCGGGGCTGGCGAAGTCGGCCGAGTTCGACGTCCTGGTCAACAACGCAGGCCAATCCCGGCGCGGCACCATGCTGGACACGGCGTCCGAAGACGTCGATATCCTGATCGACATCAATTTGCGGGCCGTGCTGCATCTCACGCGGCTGATCGTGCCTGGCATGGCGAGCCGGGACCGCGGCCACGTCGTCAACGTCTCCTCCATCGCGGGCCATTACGCCTTTGGCGAAAATGCGACGACGTTCAATTCGTCCGTCGCCTATCACGCGACCAAGGCGGGTATTCATTCGCTGTCGCAGCAATTACGGGTCGATCTCTATGGCACCAGGGTGCGCGTCACCGAGGTCTCGCCTGGGCGCGTCGCGACCAATATTTTCCAGAACCCGAACGTCGCGGACGGTGAGAGCGCGCGTTTCGTCGGACAATTCGAGACGCTCCAATCGGAAGACATCGTCGACGCCATCACCTTCGTGATCGGATCGCCGCTGCGCATGAACGTGGCGATGCTTGAGGTTGTGCCGACCTTTCAGGTCGTGGGCGAATTGAGATTTGCAAGCCGATCGGGAACTAGGCCGGGCCGAGGCGCCCACGACGGGCGGCACAGATGAGGAATGGAGCGAACGATGCTTGAACTTGCAACCCGTCTCAAGAACGTCAAGGTTTCCGCTTCGGCGGCGATGACGGACAAGGCGCGCGAGCTTCGTGCCGAGGGCGTCAAGATCGTCAGCCTGTCGTCTGGCGAGCCCGACTTCCCCACACCGGCACATGCGATCGAGGCCGCGCATCAGGCGGCGCTGGCGGGAGACACCAAATATCCGTTGCAGCCGGGGACGGTCGCCTTGAGGTCCGCCGTCCAGCGCAAGTTCAAGCGCGAGAACAATCTGGATTACGGGCTCGACGAGATCCTGGTCGCCAATGGCGGCAAGCAGATCATCTTCAACGCGCTGTTCGCCACCTGCAATCCGGGTGACGAGGTCGTCATTCCCGCGCCGGGCTGGATCACCTACGCCGACATCGTCGTTCTCGCCGAGGCGACCCCCGTTGCCGTGGCCTGTCCGGAGAATAATCAGTTCAAGCTTCGGCCGACGGACCTGGACGCGGCGATCACGCCCAGGACCAAGTGGTTGATCCTGAATTTCCCGAACAATCCGACCGGTGCGGCGTGTACGCGCGCCGAGATGCGGGCGATCGCCGACGTCCTGCTGAAGCACCCGGATGTCTGGATCCTCACCGACGACATCTATGAACACCTTACCTATGATGGTTTTGAGTTCTGTACCATCGCCGAGGTTGAACCGGCGCTGAAATCCCGCGTGCTGACCGTCAACGGCGCGTCCAAGGCTTACGCGATGACCGGCTGGCGCGTAGGCTATTGCGGTGGCCCGAAGAAATTGATCGCGGCGATGAACAACGTCCACGGTCAGGCAACGGGTCCGATCTGCACCCTGAGCCAGGCAGCGGCGACCGCGGTTCTCGACGGCCCGCAGGACCTTCTAAAGGAGCGCGCGGACGTCTATCGCGACAGGCGCGACCTGGTGGTCAAGCTCCTGAACCGGATTCCCGGCATCACGTGCCATAAACCCGAGGGCGCGTTCTACGTCTTTCCGAACATCGCCGGCTGTATCGGCAAGACCACCGAAGGAGGGCGGCGGCTGGAAACCGACGCCGATTTCATCGCGGCTCTGCTGGAAGAACAACATGTCGCCGCCGTTCATGGGGGGGCCTACGGCATGAGCCCGTATTTCCGGATTTCCTACGCGACCGATACCGAAACCCTGAAGGAGGGTTTGCGGCGGATCGCGAGCTTCTGCGAAGGTCTGAGTTGATCGGGACTGCAAAGGCAATGGGCAATTCTCCGTCATAGACGCTGTCGTTTTAATCGCCGATGGCGCCCGAAGGGCAGGGCTCGGGCTCGCGCTCCAAATCCAGACGCAGGTCTCGTGAAACCATAAGGGTTCGCGATGGCCCTAAACGAAGACGGTCTTGGTCCTGTAAGATGTCGCCACCTAGTCTTGGCAGATGGAGGGGTAGGCTTTGGGATCGCACAGTCGAGGACGGCCAGCGATGACCACCAGCGATGCTGCGGTGGCTCTTTCAGATTCAGCTACCCGGCAGGGATCGCGGTGGCGTCCGCAGCTGTCTGCCGGATATCTGGCAATCCCGATGCTGGTCTTCCTGACGTATTTCTTCTTCTATCCGGCGATAGGATTGCTGTTTTCGAGCATCCAGACCCAAAACAGCAAGGGGATCATTGGCCCCCCGTTCACGCTGGCGCATTACGCGCGGCTGATCGACGTCGATCTGTATGCCCGGGTGTTCTGGAATACGCTGCGGATCAGCGTGATCACCTCGCTGCTTGCCACCGTGCTGGCCTATCCGGTCGCGCTGGTGATGGTCAAGAGCCGCCCGCTCATCACGCGGATCATTACACTCATTGTCATCGCGCCCTTGATCGTCAGTGTCGTCGTGCGCGGTTACGGATGGCAGCTGATTCTTCAAAACGGCCCCAAGGGGATGTTGAACTGGATTCTGATGACGCTGCACATCACCGATGCGCCGCTGTCGATCCTTTATACCGAAACAGCCGTCATCATCGGATCGTTGCACGTCTTCTTCCCGATGATGGTGCTGCCGCTGGCGTCGGCACTGGGCAAGATCGATCCGAATCTGGAAGACGCCGCCCGCATGCTCGGCGCTCCCTGGTGGAAGGTGTTCCTTCGGGTGACGTTGCCGCTGAGCATGCCGGGGTTCGTCGCGGGGTTCACGCTGGTGTTTTCGCTGACGGCGGGATCTTTCGTCATTCCGGCGATCCTGGGCGGCGCCTCCGCGATCATGCTCGGAAACCTGATCGAGCAACAGATCTTCGTCGTCTATGATTGGCCATTCGGCGCTGCGATCGCGCTCGTTCTGGTCGGCGTCGTGTTTGCGGTGAATGGCTTTTCGATGTGGCTTCTCGAGGGCCGCCGGCTTCGGAGGGCCACCTGATGGACGAGCGCTTCTCAGGGGTCGGTGCCTGGATCCTCTATGCGATCACCGCCGCCATGATGGTCTTCATCATGGCACCGCTGCTCCTCGTCATGGCGGTGTCGGTCTCCGACTCCTATTTTGTGACCTTCCCGCCGCAGGGCTTCACCCTCAAATGGTATGCCAAGGTGCTGCAGGACCGCGACTTCATTGACGCGATGCGACTGAGCATCCTGCTGGCGCTCGCCACGACGGCGGGCTCGCTCCTGTTCGGTGTCCCGGCCGCCTTCGCCCTGGTGCGAGGGAACTTCCCCGGCATCGCGGCGATCAAGGGCTTCCTGCTTTCTCCGCTCATCTTTCCTGCGCTGGTGACCGGCTTGGCCCTGCTCCAGGTTCTGTCGAAACTTGGATCCCAGGATGCAAGGCTGAATCTCCTGATCGGCCATATTGTGGTGACGTCGCCGTACGTCATCCGCACGGTCGTCACCAGCCTCCAGCTGGTCGACGAGAACCTGGAGGACGCCGCGCGAACGCTCGGCGCCGGCCGGCTGCGGACCTTCTGGCGCGTGACGCTGCCGCAGATCGCGTCCGGGGTCGCGGCAGGCGGGCTGTTCGCTTTCATGGTGTCCTTCGACAATTATCCGGTCACGATGTGGCTGGCGAATTCCGAACACTCGCCCGTGCCGCTGGTTCTGATGCGGCAACTCGTCAACGTCTTTGATCCCTCTGTTCCCGCGATGTCGACGATCATCATTCTGATGGCGCTGGTGGGCGTTCTGCTGCTCGAGAAGTTGGTGGGCCTTCGCCGTGCGCTGGCTACCTAGTGTGTCTTGCAAACTGGAGATTGGAACCATGAAACTGACGCGTAGGACTCTCATCAAGGCCGGCGCAGCCGCGGTTGCCTTCCCGACGATCATCAGCCGGGCGTCGGCGCAGGACGTCAAGCAACTGCATGTCGGCGTGTACAATTCGGCCCTGGGAAGGCTGGTTCAAAAGGAAGTCATTCCCAAGTTCGAGGCCGAGTTCAAATGCCGCGTCTTCACCATCGAAGGGGCGACGCTCTCGAACATCGCCGCCCTGCGCGCGACGCGTGATGCGCCGCGATTCAGCGTCATGATGATGGACGATGTCGGCATACCGCAGGCCAAGCAGGAAGGCTTGATCGACAAGCTCGACCCCAACAAGATTCCCAACCTGGAGAAGGTGTACAAGCGCTATGTCTTCGAGGACGGCTACGGCGTTGGTTTTTCGATCTCAAGCGCGGCGCTGTTCATAAATCCGCAGGTAACGAAGCCGATCGAGAGCTATCAGCAGATTTTCGATGCGAAGTATCGCAAGCAGATTCTGTTGAACACGCCGAAGAACACGCAGAGCGTCCTGATGCTTATCGTGGCGACGGCGCTCGTGACGGGAAAGCCGCTCAAGGAAGCCCAATACCTGGTCGACGCCGGTTGGGACAAACTCACGCTGCTCAAGCCCAATGTTCTCACCATCTACGACAGCGAGGCGCAGGTCCTGCAGGTTGCGCAGGGCCAGGCGACGATCGGCGGCATCGAGTATTCGAAGGCGATATATCCTCACACTGCCAAGGGCTTGCCGCTCGACATGACCTTCCCCAAGGAAGGCGCATTCACGGGCATCAACAGTATGACGCTGGCAAAGAATGCGCCGGAGCCGGAATTGGGGGCAGCGTTCATCAATCGCATATTGGAGCCGTCGGTCGCCAAGATGTTGTCCGAGCAGACCCTCAGCGCGCCTTCGGTCGCCGGCATCGACTTCAAGCCGGAGACCGCGAAGTTCCTCGCGTATCCCGATACCAAGGCGACGGATCTCGGGCTCTTCACCCCGGACTGGAATTTCATCGTTCCGCGCCGCGGTCCTTGGCTTGAGCGTTACAATCAGGTGTTCACGAGCTGAGCAGAGCAGGGTGCCCATGAAGTCGACCGAAGTCAGGCTTGAACGCCTCAGCAAGGAGTACAACCGCGCGGTTGCGGTCGACAACGTGTCACTGACGATCGAGCCGGGCAATATGATCGCTCTGCTCGGTCCGAGCGGATGCGGCAAGACGACCTGCCTTCGCATGATCGCGGGCTTGATCCGCCCGACATCCGGCGACGTCTTCGTGAACAACGCGAGGATGACCGACGTTCCGGTGCATCGCCGCAACATCGGGATGCTGTTTCAGAACTACGCGCTGTTCCCGCATCTCACCGTCGAAGAAAATATCGCGTTCGGCCTTGAAATGCGCGGGATCGCCAGGGCCGATGCCGCCAAGAAAGTGGCCGAGGCACTCAACCTCGTCCAACTCTCAAGCTTCGGAAAACGTTATCCCGCCCAGCTCTCCGGCGGTCAGCAGCAGCGCGTCGCGCTGGGGCGCGCGCTGGTGATCGAACCGGCGATGCTGCTGCTCGACGAGCCGCTGGGCGCCCTCGACAAGGGGCTCCGCGAAAGCATGCAGGTCGAATTGCGAGCCCTGCAGCGCAGGCTCGGCCTGACCACCGTTATGGTCACCCACGATCAGGACGAGGCGCTGACGATGGCCGACAAGATCGTCGTGATGCGAGACGGCAAGCTCGAACAGGTCGGTTCGGCGACCGAGATCTACCAGCGGCCGGTGTCGAAGTTCGTCGCGAACTTCATCGGCGCCTCGAATATGTTCGAGGGCCGTGTCGAACAGCGGCAGGAGGGCGGAGCGGTCATTTCCGTGTCGCCGGGATTGAGGCTTCTGGTCGATGAGCTTCCAGCGTTGGCTACCGACGTACTTGTTTCGATCCGGCCGGAGGCAATCATCGTTGAGAAGGCCGGCCAGGATACCGCAGCCGAACGTCCCAATGGTGTCACCGCGCGAGTCGATCAGGCGATCTATCGCGGCTTTGTCAGTCACTATTACCTGAAGACGAGGAGCGGTGAGCAGATCGTTGCTTTCGAACAAAACCAGTCGCGGCAGGCCGGCCTGCGCTACGCGGTGGGCGAGGAGGTCGTCGCGCGATGGGATTCGTCGAGCAACCACGTTATCCCGCGTCCCTGAGTTTGAGATACTGGTGGTTTCACCGGCAATCGACATCCGTTATGCCCGCAGACCGACAACGTCTTGGATCGGGCTGCGTCGCCTAGCTAAGATTTAGGTGCGGCTTCAGTCGCGGTTGGCGCGCCAGGTTGCGAGGTTTCCTTGTCGATCAATCATCATACCGCCCCCTTCGTGGGCACGGTCGAGAAGGATCCGAATATCAGCCTGATCGGCACGCTGGCGATGCTGGTCGAGGCGCCGGGTGACTTCGATATGGGGCAGCAACGCCGCATCTGGGCTGTCGCCGATGCGCTCTCTTCGTGGCCAAACGTCCAGGAG
Organism: Bradyrhizobium sp. AUGA SZCCT0431; assembly: GCF_018131065.1. Classification (NCBI taxonomy): domain Bacteria; kingdom Pseudomonadati; phylum Pseudomonadota; class Alphaproteobacteria; order Hyphomicrobiales; family Nitrobacteraceae; genus Bradyrhizobium; species Bradyrhizobium sp. AUGA SZCCT0431. The sequence goes on from NZ_JAFCLR010000004.1 coordinate 63,575, forward strand.
GCCGTCATAGGCGTCACCAACGTGATGCTCGTGTTTGAGCAGCCGCCGGAGGATATCGGCGCGCTCAGCGCGTCGATAACCGAGCTGTGGCACCGACTGCCCGGGCGCGGCGCGGACGGCAAGCTCATTGAGATTCCGGTCGTCTACGGCGGAGAACACGGCTTCGATCTGCCGGCGGTGGCCGCCCGTGCGGGCTTGTCCGGGGGTGAGGTCGTGAAAATCCACAGCGAAGGCGATTATACGGTCTGCGCGGTCGGAAGTTCTCCAGGCTTCGGCTACCTCCATGGCCTCGACCCACGCATCTTCATGCCGCGCAAGTCCGTGCCGTCGCTCAACATGCGCGCCGGCTCGGTAACGATCGGCGGGATGCAGACCGGCGTCGCTGTCTTATCCAGTCCGAACGGCTGGAACGCGATCGGCTGGGCCGCGGTACCGATGTTCGATCCGAAAAGCGACCGGCCTTCGCTGATGGCTCCTGGCGACCGGGTCAAGTTCAGGATCGATCGGATCGAATTGTGATCGAGATACTGACCAGCCACGCGCTCAACACCATTCAGGATCTGGGGCGCATCGGCGCGCGCCGCTTCGGCGTAAGTACATCGGGGGTCATGGATCCGGTCGCGCTTGCTGCCGGAAACGCGCTTCTGGGCAACGACGCCGATGCAGCGAGCATTGAGGTCCAGACATTTCCGTTTCGTGTTCGCTTTCACGCCGACATCGCGTTCGCCCTCACTGGCGCCGATTTTGACGCGACGCTGGCGGGCTCGACCGTTCCGCCGTGGTGGTGCACGCGGGCCAGGGCGGGAGATATCCTCACGCTCGGTTTTCCCAGGCACGGTGCACGGGCCTATCTGACGTTCGAAGGAGGCATCGATCTTCCGCCCGTGCTGGGGTCGCGGAGCACGCATATTCGGGCGGGCTTCGGCGGTCTCGACGGGCGCGCGTTGCGTGAGGGCGATATCGTGCCGGTCAGTGGCATGCAGCGCGAAGCCGCCGGCCGCTTCGACTTCGGCGCCGAACCGCCCGATGTGGCAATCGCAGGCATGAATTCGTCCGAGGACGGTGTGCTTCGCGTGCGCGTCATGCGGGCAGGCGAGTACGATCTGTTTTCCGATGCGATGCAGGCCGCGTTCTGGTCCACAACATGGAAAATCAGCGTTCAGAGCGATCGGGGAGGATATCGTTTGACAGGAGCCGAGTTGACATTGCCTGCACCGGTCGAGATGCGCTCGCATGGCGTGGTGGCGGGTGTAGTGCAGGTGCCTCCGGCCGGCGAACCGATCATCCAGATGAGCGACGCCAACACCGCTGGCGGCTATCCCAAGATTGCCGCCGTGATCCAGGCTGATCTCTGGCGTCTCGGTCAGGCACGGCCGGGATCGCTCATTGTCTTCAGCGAGGTTGATTACCGGGAAGCAGTCGCGGCCATGACGCCCATCAACGACTACATCGCAGGCCTGCGTGCGAGCGCCGAGCTTTATCGGGCGCTTTGAATTTGTGAAAGCAACGAGCGAAGGATGGTTCATCATGAAAATCGACATCAATTCGGACATGGGCGAGGGCTTCGGCGCCTATCGCATCGGTGACGATGAGGCGCTGATGGGGATCGTCTCATCGGCCAATGTGGCGTGCGGCTTCCATGCCGGCGACCCCATCATCATGGATCGCACCGTGCGGATGGCGAAGGCAAAGGGCGTCGGTATCGGCGCTCATCCGGGCCTGCCGGACCTGCTCGGGTTCGGCCGCCGCGTCATTCAGATGGACGCCAGCGAGGTCGAGAAGCACATGCTCTATCAGATCGGCGCCCTGCAGGCGATCGCGGCCAATGCCGGCCATCGCGTGACCCACGTCAGTTTCCACGCGGCGATGGGCAACATGGTGAACGCGGATCCGGATATGGCTGACGTCGTCGTGCGTGCGATTGCGGCGGTCGATCGCGACCTCATCATGTTTTCGATGCCCGACGAGGAAATCGTGCGAGCGGCGCGCAAGGTGGGCCTGCGGGTCCTGACGCTGTTTCTAGCCGATCGCGCCTATGACGAGAATGCAAACCTCGTTTCGCGCAAGCTCCCCAATTCGGTCATCACTTCGCCCGAGGCCGTGGCGAAGCGGGTGCAGCGGTTTCTGGACAGTGGGACAGTGGAAACGATCGAGGGCAAGTCGATCAAGGTAGAGGCGCGCTCGATCCTCGTTCACAGCGACACGCCGGGATCTGTCAACCTCGCCGCTACGGTGCGCCGGGTGGTCGAGCAGGGGGGCGGCGAAGTCGTCCCAGCGACGGTGTTGCTCAGCTGAAGGCTGCGAGCCCGGGCCCATTTCTACTTTGCATGGGGTTGTTTTCGAAATTTTGTGTCCAGCCCCCCGGTTCAAGCGACGGCTCGAAAGCTGACGATCGGCGTTCCGTAACCGACGGTCGCGCCTGGTTCCGCGACGATTGAATCGACGGTGGCTGCGGCCGGCGATAGTACAGGCACGTAAAGCTGCCCGATCTTGACGAGGCCGACGATCGCGCCGGCTTTGACCGCCTGGCCGGGTTCGACGAATGGCTTCTCCCGCCATGGATGGACGGCGATGAAGATTCCCGCGACATCCGCTTTCGCGACGACGGCGGTCTGATGAGAGCGCCCGGCAGGCGCGACGAGCATGGACGAAGACGCCGTCGGCTTCTCCGTCTCCATGACGAGCTTCAACGAAAGTCCGCTTTCCTCGATCTCGATCGATGCGAGACCGGATCGCTCCAGGATCTGCGCCAGGCGTTCGATGTCTGTCGTGTCTATCGGCATTTTCGAAGCTCCCCGAGGCGACGAACGTTTACTCTGAGTTTGTCCAGATAGCCGGACACCTCGCCCTGCGCTGCGAGCGCATCCGCGTAGGAGGTTTGCACGAAGCGCAGCTTGCCGCCGAGGCCGGTCTGCGCGACACGCCAGAGATCGGCCTCGATGACGGTCGCGATTTTCGGATAGCCGCCGGAAGTCTGGGCATCGCGCATCTGGATGATGGGTTGGCCGTTGGGCGGAATCTGGATGACGCCCGGCACGATGCCGTGAGATCGTTTCTCGATCGGCGAGATCGGCATCACGGGCGGTCCCTGGAGGCGATAGCCGTAACGGTTGCGCTGGGGCGTGACCTTCCAGTCGGAGCGCCAGAACAGATCCTGTGCGGCATTGTCATACATGTCGTGCTCGCCGGCGATCACCACCCTGACGACCGTGACGCCCGCCGGCGTGTTCGGCCGGGCAAGGGCGATATCGGCCGGCTCGGTGCCAAGTTCACCGATGCAGGCGGAGGGGTCGGGCGCGCCGCAGGGCAGAACGTCGCCGGGCTGCAGCGACCGTCCGTGAAGGCCGCCGAGTTCGCCGCGCAATTGCGTGCTGCGCGATCCCAGGACCACGGGAACGTCGATGCCGCCGGATACGGCGAGGTAGCTTTGTGCACCGCGGATCGTCGCCTTCAGGCTGAGCACGTCTCCGGCGCGAGCCTGTGATCTCCACCATGGCGGGATCGCGCGTCCGCCGATGTCGGCGCCGACGTCGGCACCCGTGAGTGCGAAGGCTGTATCGCGGCCGAAGCGCAGCTTGAAGGGCGTCATCGGGATTTCGATCCCGGCGGCATTCTCGTCGTTCGCCAAGAGGATGTTGCCGGCACGCAGCGCGATGTCGTCCATCGCCCCTGATGTGCCGACCCCGAACCGGTACTGGTCGAACCGCCCCAGATCCTGGACGCTGGCGGGGCCGAGGACGGACAGGATCTCGATCAACGCATCACCCGATCGACTTTGAACCTGACGGTGTCACCCGGTGCGAGCGCGGCCGGCGTCGGCCACGATGGATCGAAGAACGTCCACGTCGTATGCCCGATCGCATGCCAGCCGCTGGGCCCCGGTGATGCGGATACGCCGGTTTGTGAACCGCCGATGGAGACCGAGCCGCCTGCGGTGCGCTGCAGCGGCGTCTGGCGTCTGGGTATGGCTATTCGCGGGTCCATTCCGCCGAGATAGCAATATCCGGGATGGCTACCCAACGCGAACACGGTGTAGAGGGGAGCCGCATGGATCGATACGACGTCATCGATAGACAGGCCGGCGTGATCGGCAACGGTTTGGAGTGAGGATCCGATCTCGCCGCCATAGGTTACCGGAAGCTCGATCTCGCGGCCGTCAATCGCGAACTCCTGCGCGTCGTCCCATCCGTCGCTGAGCGCCGAGACGAGGGAGTCGACCGCTTGGGGCGGGGTTTTGAAGGTCAGCATCAGGTTTGTGATTCCTGGGATCGCCTCGCGGATTCCCGGCCACTTCGAGGCCGCTGCGGCCAAGGCCCAGATGCGCCGCTGATGCGGCAGGTCGAAAGTCCCAGGCGCCTCGAACAGGATCGCGGTAGTTCCGAGCAGGCTGATCCGCGGACGGTCAGGCGCCGTCATATCCTTGTCGCCCGCGCGGTGATCCAACGCTCAAGGTAGTGGATGTCATAGCCGCCCTGACGGAACGTCGGATCATTCAGAATTTCCTGATGCAACGGCACATTGGTCAGGACGCCATCGACGCGCAACTCGGAGAGCGCGATCCGAGCGCGGGCCAATGCCTCCTCGCGGGTTTTGCCGTGGGCGATCAGCTTGCCGATCAGCGAATCGTAATGACGTGGAACGATGGCGCCGGCGGCCATGTGCGAATCGACGCGGATGCCGATGCCGCCGGGAACGTCCCAGCGGCTCACCGTGCCTGATGAAGGCGCTAAGGTCGCCGGGTCCTCGGCGTTGATACGGAATTCGACCGCGTGGCCGCTGCATGCGATGTCCGCCTGAGAGATCAATAACGGCTCACCGCGCGCGACGCGGATCTGCTCTTTCACGATATCCAATCCCGTGGTCATTTCCGTGACCGGGTGCTCCACCTGGACGCGCGTGTTCATCTCGATGAAGAAGAATGCGCCGTCCTGGTAGAGGAATTCGAACGTACCGGCGCCGCGGTAACCGATCCGCCGGCAGGCTTCGACGCAGCGCTGCCCGACACGCTCGACCAGAGCGCGATCGAGGCCGGGGGCGGAGGCCTCCTCGACGACCTTTTGGTTCCTGCGCTGAAGAGAGCAGTCGCGCTCGCCGAGCCAGAGGTGGTTTCCGTGTTGGTCGCACAGAACCTGGATCTCGATATGGCGCGGTTTTTCGAGGAATTTCTCGATGTAGACGGCTGCGTTCGTGAAGGCCTGAGCAGCTTCCGAGCGCGTCAGCGTGAGGGCATCATCCAGTTCATGCTCGCCGCGTACGACGCGCATGCCGCGTCCGCCGCCGCCGCCTGCCGCCTTGATGATGACCGGGTACCCGATCTGCCGAGCTGTCGCGCGCACCTCTACCGGATCGTCTGGCAGGGCGCTGTCCGGCCCGGGCACGCAAGGGACGCCAGCCTCCCGCATGGCGCGCTTGGCCGCGACCTTGTCGCCCATGGTACGGATGCAATCCGCGGGAGGGCCAATGAAGGTGAGGCCGGCCTGCGCCACCTGGTCGGCGAACTCTGCGCTCTCCGACAGGAATCCATAGCCGGGGTGAATCGCCTGAGCGCCACTGACCTCGGCGGCGAGCAGGATTGCCGCCGCATTCAGGTAGGTTCTGCTCGCCGAGGCCGGTCCGATACAGAGTGCCTGGTCCGCGAGCGCAACATAGCGGGCGTCGCGGTCGATCTCCGAGTGAATGACGATGGTCTGAAGCCCCATCGCGCGACAGGCGCGCTGGATGCGCAGGGCGATCTCGCCGCGATTGGCGATCAAGACCTTGTCGAACATCACGAGGTGCCCGCAGGACGGATCCGAAACAGGGGCTGCCCTGCTTCGATCTCGTCGCCGTTCTCCGCAAGAATTGCGACGACGGTGCCCGGGGTCTCGGCGACGACACCGATGAAAGTCTTCATGGCCTCGATGACGCAGATGTTCTGGCCGGCTTCGATGCTGGCACCGACTTCGACGAGCGGCGGCGCGCCCGGCGCCGCAGCCTGGTGGAATACGCCGTGCATCGGTGCGGGCACGATGACGTCGGCGACGTCAGAAGCTTCCGGCTGCGGTTTCGTTTCGAGCGTAGCGGCGTGTGCCTCCTGATACTCCCGATCCGCGGTGCCGGGTGAGGCGGGGGCCGTCAGGTCCCCGGCGAGCGGACCTGGCGCGGGGTTCTTCAGGATCCGAATCCTCGTTCCGTCCTGCGTGAGGTCCAACTCCGCGATGCGGGATCGCGAGACAAGATCGGCCAATTGCTCGATTTTGGCGAGGTCCATGATCGCCGCTCTACGGCCGCAGCGTTTCGGGTTCGAGGCTATTCTGCGTCACGTTGCTGTTTCCCGATTTCTCTGTGCGAAGTTGAGACCGCCGACGACCTGCTGGGTAGGCAGTACTTCCATGAATGCGACGTTCATGCGTGCCGGCGATCCCACGGCGAACGCGATGGAATTGGCAATGTCCTCCGGCTGGAGCGCATCATAGTCGTCGAAGAAGCGACGCTTGGCTTCTGCGAGATCGCCGAGCAGCCGTCCGAAGACCTCCGTCTCCACACGCGCCGGCGATACCTCGGTGACGCGCACCCTGGTTCCGTAGAGATCGACACGCAATTGCTGCGACAGCGAATGGATGCCCGCCTTGGTCGCGTGGTACACGGTATTGCCACCGCCGAAGGCGTAATGGCCGGCGATGGAGGAGATGTTGACCACGTGGCCGCGGTCTCGGCTCGCCATGCCAGGCACGATCAGCCGCGTCAGATGCAGCACGGCCCGCAAATTGACGTCGATCAGCGCATCGACGTCATCGGGTGTCGTATCCAGAATGTTGCCACGCCGGGACTGGCCGGCATTGTTGACCAGCACGTCGAACTCGGCCGACTTGGCCAGCGCTGTCAGGGCGTCCAGGTCGCCGACGTCCACCGCGTGCACCCGGCATCCGGTCTCGGCCGACAACGCCTTCAGCCGGCCCGCATCGCGCGCCACTGCGTGAACTTCGAGGCCCTCCGCGCTCAGGCGGCGGACCGTCGCGGCCCCGATCCCCGAGGATGCGCCCGTCACCACCGCCGTTCGGTAGTCTGAAAATGCCATCCGCACGGCTCCTTGCGGCCATCCAGCCTGCATTGGCGTCGGTTGCAACGCGAATGGACGGCTGTGCAGGGTTACCTATATGCCCGGCCAGTTCCAAATGGTAAGAACGTTTCGCTCTAGTCCCATAGCGCCAGCGTATTACTGCCGCCACGATCTGTTGCTCGATTTACTTGGGGACCCTGTATTGGATACGCGACGCCTCGAAGCCTTCATTAAAGTCGTGGACCTTGGTAGCGTGACGCGCGCCGCGAAGTTGCTCAGTGTCGCGCAGCCCGCATTGAGCCAGCATATCGCAAGCCTGGAATTGGAATTTAAGCGGAAACTGCTGATCCGGAGTGCCCGCGGGGTCAAACCTACCGAGGCCGGACAGATCCTCTATCGATACGCCAAGTCCGTTCAGCGGCAGATCGAAGAGGCGCGCCGCAGCATTCTCGACAACAAGCCGGAGTTAACCGGGAACGTGACCATCGGGCTGGCGCCTTTGAGCTCTGCGGCTTTGCTTGCGACACCGCTTCTGACACGGGTGCACGAGCGCTTTCCCGGTATCGTCCTGCGCATTTTCGACAGCTTCGGCGTAACGCTCAGTGAGCTGATGCTCAAGGGCAGTATGGATATCGCTGTTCTTTACGGCGATCGTCCCGTAACCGGCCTCGATTACAAGCCACTGTTGCAGGAGCATTTCCATCTCGTTGCGCCGCGCGCCATGTTCCCGGAGCAGGCGCACTCGGCGGACATCTCGGCGTTGGAACTGGCCGAAATCGACCTGCTGCTTCCCCCGCCCGAATCCTTCCTGCGGCAGGCGGTCGAGCGGATCTGCGCCGAGGCTGGAGCGCGCCCGCGGATCGTCGCCGAGATTCAGTCGCGATCGACCCTGTCGTCGGCGATCGCAGCCGGCATGGGTGCGACAGTCCTGCCCGAGACGATTGCCGCGGTCCTGCCGAACGCCGAAGATCTCTGCGTCCGGCGGATCGACGCGTCGGCGGCCTCGCTTCAGATGTCCCTGTGCATCTCGGATAATGTCGGCCTGTCCGATGCCGCGTTTGCCGTTTACAAGATCCTGCTGGAGATCATTGCAGGGACCTGGGTCAATCCGGCCGCGCCGTCCTTTCAAAAGACGCACTCACCGGAGTCGTCTTAGCAGGGCGCCGCGCGACCTCGCCGAAGACGCATAACGAAATACGATGCGGCAATCCCGAAATATGAATTTGTCCAATGGGACCCGGTTGACTAAGGGAGTCTCAGCGCAGGCATTGCGCGCGCCTGGGAGGTACCATGGTTCACGTTATCAGAACATTCGAGCGGCCCGCCGTCGAACTCGTGGAACGTATCAAGCCGTTTGCTCCATCCACCCTTCACGAAGCGCAGGGGCGGTCCGGTGCGCTGACGTCCCGGATCAAGCCGATCTATCCCGGCATGCGCGCCTGCGGGCCGGCATTCACCGTCAGCTGTCACCCTGGCGACAACATGATGCTCATCACCGCGATCTCGCTGGCCAAGCCGGGCGACGTCCTCGTGGTAAGCGCGGGCGACCATCCCGAGCAGGGCGGCTTCGGCGAGGTCTTGTCGACCGCGTGCGTCGCCAAGGGAATTGTCGGACTGGTGACGGATGCCGGCGTGCGCGACGGACCGGCGGTGCGCGCCACCGGCTTCAATGTGTTCTGCTACGGCCTGTGCATGAAGGGGACCGTCAAGGAAACCCTCGGTTATATCAACCAGCCGATCGTCATCGGCGGCATCGCCGTCCGGCCCGGCGACATCGTCAGTGCTGACGACGACGGCGTGGTCGTGGTGCCGAGGGAGAATATTGCGGACGTTTGCGCCAAGTCGGCCGCGCGCGAGGAGAAGGAAGCGGGCGTGATGAAGGCGCTCAAGGCGGGCGGCGATATTCTCGAACTGTCCGGCATCGGCAAGGTCCTCGAATCCAAGAATTGCACATTTGGCTGAATGCCGACGGCCGGGCAATGGGTGGCCGAAGTTGAGCCCGGTGTACTTGGCGGCCATGAGTCGATTGTTTCGAGGTCAGGCGGGTCGCGTTAGTCGCGGGCGGAGGCGAACTGCGAAGGGTCGCGTGCCAGATGCTGGCCGGCCCCCTTGCGGCCGACCAGGGTGCCATCCGCGACCACGACCTCACCACGCACCAGTGTGGTCACGGGCCAACCGGTGACGCGGAGGCCCTCATAGGGCGTGTAATCGGGTCCGTGATGCAGGATGTCCTGGCTGATCGTCACCTCGCGCGCCGGATCCCAGATCGCAATATCTGCATCGGAGCCGATCGCGATCGTGCCCTTTCGCGGATAGAGGCCGTAGGTCTTGGCATGGTTGGTCGCCGAGAGCGCAACGAACCGGTTCAGATCGATGCGCCCCTTGACCACGCCTTCCGAAAACAGGATCGGCAGCCGCGTCTCGACGCCGGGAATCCCGTTCGGCACCCAGCGAAAGCTGGTGCGGCCTTTCGGGGCGAGTTTTCCGGTCGTATCGTAACGGAATGCGCAATGGTCGGAGGAGAAAACGCTGAAGGTGCCTTGCTGCAATCCTTCCCAGCACGCGATCTGGCTTGGGACATCGCGTGGCGGTGGGCTGCAGACGTATTTGGTGCCCTCCATGTTGAGCCCCTCCATGTCCTTCTCGGTCAAGACGAGATATTGCGGACAGGTTTCACCAAACACCTTGAGGCCGCGCTGCTGGGCGCGACGGACTTCTTCCATCGCTTCGCGGTTGGAGACGTGGACGATCATCACCGGAACGTCGATCAGCTCGGCGAGGGCGATGGCGCGATGGGTGGCTTCACGTTCGACGACAATCGGCCGGGATGCGCCGTGGAAATGAGGCGCGGTACGGCCGCCTCGCTCCAGACGATCGGTGAGGAAACGGATAGCATCGAAATTTTCGGCGTGGACCATGACCAGCGCGCCGGTCTCGCGGGCAACCGACATCACCTCGAGGATCTGGCGATCGCTGAGCGCCAGATCCTCATAGGTCATGAATACCTTGAACGAGGTGTAGCCATCCTTGATCAGGGCCGGGAGCTCCTGGCCGAGGAGCTGTTCGGTCGGGTCCGAAATGATAAGGTGGAAACTGACGTCGATGTAGCAATTGCCGTCAGCCTTGGCGTGATAGTCCCGCACCGCCTGCCGCAGGCTCTGTCCGCGTTCCTGCAGACAGAACGGCAGCACCGTGGTGTTGCCTCCGAAGGCGGCGGCACGGGTCCCGCTTTCGAAATCGTCGGCCATGACGATGCCCGGCCCGCTCGGCTGGGAGAAGTGGACATGGCTGTCGATGCCGCCGGGCAGGACCAGCCGGCCGGTAGCATCGATAGTCTGTCCCGCATCGCCGAGGTCGTGGCCGAGTGCTGCAATCCGTCCGTCCGATATCCCGACATCGCAGGCGAACGTGTCGGACGCCGTCGCCACTGTGCCGCCGCGGATGATGGTGTCGAATGTCATGTCGCGCTCCCGTCGGGTCGGTTTGCGGATTGCTCGCCGGGCAGCGCTGCCGCGGCTTGCGACAGCGCTTGCCGTCAGTTGGTGGGACCGTCGCCACGGATGACGAAAGTGGTGGCTTTCAGCTTGGTCATGCCGAACTTGTCGAACAGCTTGTCATAGGTGCCGTCGGTGCGGATGGCCGTCAGCGCATCTGCCGCCGCCTGCGCCAGCAGCTTGTCGCGGAAGGCGAAGGTAATGTCGGTGCCGGCAATGTCCCTGACCCAGATCTTGGCGATGCCGCGCTGCTCGAGCGAGTTGGCGGTCTCGTTGATGTTGAGCGCTGCCTCGAGCTGTCCGGCGCGCAAGGCTGCCGAGGTCGCGGTGACGGTCGTGAACGTGCGCAACTCGATTTCCTTGAGCCCTTTGGCCACCATCGCGGCGCTGAACTCGCGCGCCTTGCGCTCGGTGTAGGTCGCCGACTCGACGCCGACGACGCGGCCGGCGAGATCTTCGAACCTCTCCAGCTTCAGGCTGGATGCAGGATCGGTATAGATGCTGATCGCCTGCTGCGCGTAGGGCACGAGGTACAGCATCTTCGAGCGCTCCTCGGTCCAGAACAAACCGGTGTTGATGGCGTCGAAGCGGCCGGAGCGCAGACCCGGAATCATTGGCGGGAAATCCATCCGCAGGAACACCGGCTCGATGCAGATGCGTTTGGCGATTTCGCGCGCCAGTTCGACATTGAGCCCCTGCAGTTCGCCCTTGTCGTCGATGAACTGCTGCGGTGGCAGGGTCGGATTGATCGACATCTGCCATTTGCCGGCTTCGATCAGGCTCGATGCCGGCACTTTTGGCGTGCAGTTCTGGGCGTGGGCTGTTGGGACGAGGCCGATCAGCACGGCCAGAGCGGAGAAGATATTGAGAAGTCGCATGACGTGAACCCCTGTGTAAAAGTGAATAGGTGAGGCGGCGTTCCCGGGTCTGGTCGTCTTTTCGTTGTCTCGTTATGACGCGTCCGGCGAGGCGGATGCGCAATCGGGTTGGCGGGTCAGGATCAGCGAGGTATGGCGGGCTTCCGTCACCACCTCGTCGCGCTGGTTGATCAGCTCGAGTGCTTCGATGACGACGCCGCGCGCGGGGTTGCGGGTCGGCCGCTTCTCGACGAAGCGGAATCGCACGCGCAGCCGGTCGCCAGCGACCACCGGCGCCTTGAAGCGCACGCCGTCCCAGCCGAGCGAGGCGACTGACGTCTCCTCATAGAGCTTCAGCTCCGACTTCAGCCCTTCCATCAGCGACAGGCCATAGAGTCCGTGCGCGATCACTGCCGGGAAGCCGCGGGATTTCGCGTAAGCAGCGTTGACATGCAGCGGATGATGATCGCGGGTGACGTCTGCGAAGGCCGCGATATCGGCCGGCGTCACCGTGTGTGCCGCGCTCTCGAACTGCGTGCCGGATTCGATATCTTCAAAGCGGAGATTGATCGGCGCGGTGGCTGTGGTTTCCATGGCGTGTCCTCAGGCGACCTTGCGAGGGCGGGCCGGCAGCTCAACGAAGCTCTGGCCGATTCCCATTGGCCCGGGCCGGAAGATGCGCGGGTCCATATCCCTGAGGTCAGGGCTGATGCGCGGCCGGAAACCCATATGCGCCAGCACATCCTGCTCCAGGCGTACGCCCGGGGCGATCTCGGTCAGCGTGATGCCCCCATTCTCCAGCTGAAACACCGCGCGTTCGGTGACGTAGGAGACTTCCTGGCCGCGCTGCGCGGCCAGACCGGCACTGAAGCTGATCTGCCCAACGTGCGGCACGAATTTACGGAAGGCGCCGTCGCGGCGGATTGCCAGCCGCCCGTTCTCGACGGCGATGTCGAACTTGCCGCCGGTCATGGTGCCGCTGAAGATCAGCCGCTTGGCGTTCTGGGTGATGTCGATGAAGCCGCCAGAGCCGTCGCGGCGGTCGCCGAAACGGGTGACATTGACATTGCCCATCTCGTCGACTTCCGCGAACGAGAGGAAGGCGCAGGAGAGGCCACCGCCGTCGTAGAAATCGAACTGGTAGGCCTGATCGAGAATGGCGCGGGGATTGATGGCGGTGCCGAACTCGCGCGCATGGCCCGGTACGCCGCCGACCACGCCGGATTCCACGGTCAGGGTGATCAGATCCGCGATGCCTTCCTCGGCTGCGACATTGGGGATCATCGCGGAGATTCCGACCCCGAGATTGACCACGTCGCGCGGGCGCAGCTCGAAGGCGGCGCGGCGGGCGATCACCCGCCGTTCGGTGAGCGGCTCTGGCACGATCATCGCGAACGGCACGCGGGTCTCGCCGCAGCGGGCGGGATCGTAGACTGTGCCGTAGGTCTGCATCTGTCCGGGTTCGAGCACGACGTGGTCGATCAGGAAGCCGGGGATCTTGACCATCTGCGGATGGATCGAGCCGCGCTTGACGATCCGTTTCACCTGGCAGATCACGGTGCCGCCGGCATTGTGTACGGCCTGTGCGATCGAGAGATCCTCGCGCGTCGTACCTTCGTGCTCCATGCTGACATAGCCGTCTTCGTCGGCCGAGGTGCCGCGGATGATGGCGACGTTGGGAGCCGATGGTGCGCGGTAGAGCAGCCATGATTGTCCGTGCAGCTCGAGGAGGTCGACCAGCGGCAGGGTGGTGCGTGCATTCATGCGCCCCCCGTCCTGGCGCGGGTCCATGTAGGTGTTGAGGCCGACATGGGTGAGCACGCCGGGATGCTTCGCGGCCATGGCGCGGCAGAGTTGGCTCATCACGCCCTGGGGGAAGTTGTAGGCGTCGATCAACTCGTCGCGCACCAGGCGCATGAACGGCACCTGCAGCCCGAAATTGCCGCCGACCACCCGCGCGATCAGGCCTTCATGCGCGAGATGGCATAGACCCTTCTCGGTCACCGCGCCGACGCCTGTGATGTTGATCAGCGTCAATCCGTGCGGCCCGCCGCCGCCGAGGAAACGCTGCTCCAGCGCATCGAGAACGGCTTCCGCCACGCCGGTGCCGCCATTGCCGCCGACGATCAGCGTATCGGCGTCGCGGATCAGGCTTGCGGCCTCTGTCGCGGTGATGATGCTCAGCACGGTTGCACGCTCGGCGTCATGCGGCCTCCTTCTCGACCTGGCGGGCGATGATGAGGCGCTGGATCTGGTTGGTGCCCTCGTAAATCTGCGCGAGGCGCACGTCGCGGAACAGCCGCTCAATGCGGTAATCGCGTGAATAGCCGTTGCCGCCATGGATCTGCAGCGCGTTGGAGACGTGCTTCATCGCCATGTCGGTGGTGAACAGCTTGGCTTGCGCGGCTTCCTTGGCGATCGGTTCGCGGGCGTCGTGCAGGCGCGCGGCGTGGTGGATCAGAAGGCGGGCGGCGGCGATGTCGGTCGCCATGTCGGCCAGCATGAATTGAATCGCCTGAAAACCGATGATCGGCTGGCCGAACTGCTTGCGGTCCCTGGCGTAGGCGGTGGCATCCTCGAACGCGGCCTGTGCCATGCCGAGCGCCATCGCCGCCATCATCAACCGGCTGAAATTGAAGTTGCTCATGGCCATTTTGAAGGCCTGGTTCTCCGGCCCCATCACGCTGTCGGCCGGCAGGCGCACGCCGGAGAAGGTGATCTGGCAATCCTCCAGGCCGTGCATGCCCAGAAGCTCTTCATTCTTGCCGCGCGCGATGCCCGGCAATTTGCCATCGACGAGCAGGCAGGAGATGGCGCGGTGTCCGGACTCGGCGCCGGTGCGGGCGAACACCATGATGCGGTCGGCGACGCCGCCGAGCGTCACCCAGGCCTTGGTGCCGTCGAGCAGCCAGCCGTTGCCGTCGCGCACCGCTGATGTCCTGATGCCGGCGACATCGGAACCGTGGTCGGGTTCGGAGACGGCGGTGGCGGGGATAATCTCGCCACTCAGGATCTGCGGAATCAGCGCCTTGTGCGCCTCGGTACCGTGCTGGTCGAAAAACAGCACCGCTTCGACCGGAATGGCGAAAGCGTTGGCCACCGCGCCCGAACACCGCGCCAGCTCTTCCATGGCGATGCAGGCCGCGACCGCGTCGAGCCCTGCGCCGCCGGCACCTTCGCGCAGGCAGATGCCGAACAGGCCGAGGTCGGCCATGCCCCTGTAGAGCGAGCGGTCGAAGCGGTCGTCGCGATCGATCGCCGCCGCGCGCGGCAGGATCTCGGCCTGAGCGAAGCGACGCGCGGTGTCGCGCAGCGCTTTCTGGTCCTCGGTGTAGAAACGGTCCATGGCGTGTCGCTTCCCTCAGTCGCTGGCGAGCTTGGAATCGTGGGCGACCTCGTCCTTCTCGCGGTCGAAGAAGTACGCGGCGACATCGGCCCCCGGCACGCCATAGGCGTTGCAGACGCTTCGCGTCAGCGCAGCCGCGGCGGCACGGCGCTCGGCCTCGCTGCGGCGGAACGCGTGCACCTTGAGCAGGATACGCTGGCCGGTGCCTTGTGGTCCCATCTCTCCGGCATGGGCATAGTCGTCGGGAGCGATCGGCAGGAAATAGAGCGTGATCGTCTCCGCGCCGACGCCGAAGCTCGACATCAGGCCGTCGGTGATGGATTTTGCCAACGCGGCCTTGCTTTGAGGCGGGGCAGGCGGCGCAAGGATTTCGACATAGGGCATCGGTCAGGCCTTCGCTCTGGACGATTTGGTTGCGGAGGATTTGCGTGGGGACGGATCGAACGGGCGGCAGGAATCGCGCTTCACCAGCCGGGCGCCGACGCGATATTCGCGCACGCCATCGGCGCCGTTGCCCTTGGCGTCCATGCGGTGCAGCAGGCGGTCGACGGCGAGGTTGGCAAGGTCGCTCGCGCCGTTGTCGACGATACTGATGGCCGGGCGATGCCACTCGAACCAGGGCGAATGCTCGTAACAGAGCAACGAGAGATCATCGGGAATCGACAGGCCACGTTCGGCGATCACGCGCAGGACGCCGAGCGTCGCTTCGTGGTTGGCGACGAAGATCGCACTGGGGGGCTCGGCGAGATCCAGCAGCTTGCGACAGGAGGCGGCGCCGGTTTCCGGCTCGAAATGGCCGGCATGGATCAACGTGTCGTCCACTTGGACAGACGCTTCGCGCAATGCGCGGACATATCCCGACAGTCGTTCCCGTCCTGATGTTGTATCTGGACGGCCGACAATGATCCCGATCCGTCTATGCCCGAGCTCGATGAGGTAGCGCGTGCCCACGTATGCACCTTCTGAATCGTCGGCAAGTACGGTCTCGAGGTCTGTCTCGTCGTCGCGGCGCACCAGACAGACGATCGGGATTTCATTTGCCAGCGCTGTCAGGCGGGCGCCGTTCTTGCCCGTGGGCACGACGATCAGTCCATCGACGCGATGGTCGGCAAGTGTCGTCAGCGTATCGCTTTCCAGCTGCGGATCATCGCCGGCGATGCACAGCAGCATCTGGTAGCCGAGCGCCTTCAGCCGCGCCTGCACCACCTCGGCCATCACCTGGAACGACGCATTGGCGAGGTTGTGGACCAAAAGCCCCACCAGCCGCGACTGTCCGGTTTTCAGTCCGCGTGCGATCGGGTTGGGACGGTAACCGAGCTCGCGCGCAATGCGCGTCAGGCGCTGCTGGGTGCGCTCGCTCGTCAATCCGCTGCCGCCTAGCGCGCGCGAGGCTGTGCTGATCGAAACGCGGGCCGCCAGTGCCACATCTTTGAGCGTGACGCTCATCAATCCTGCCGTTAGAATGGAAACGATTGCAAAACAGTATGGGCAGAAAATTACGTGCGCAAGCCTAAATTTGAGATGGGTCTTGCCCAAATCAACGCCAATACTGCAATCGTTTGCAGCATTGCGGTGGCCCACGATAGGGCCGCTGCTCGGGTTCACGTTGAGCAACTGGAAGTCCTGGATGAAGACATTTCGCGGCACCTACACAGTCATGATCACGCCGTTCACGCCGGCCGGCGAGGTCGATGCCGAGGCGTTGCGGGACTTCGTCGATTGGCAGATCGAGCAGGGGATCCACGGGCTGATTCCGCTCGGCTCGACTGGCGAATTCCTGTCGCTCGATGACGACGAGAAAATTCTGGTGGCCGAAACGGTCATTGCCCAGGCGGCGGGTCGTGTGCCGGTGCTGATCGGGACCGGTGCGGAGGATACGCGAGAGGTGGTGCGCCTCAGCCGTCGTGCCGAAAAATTGGGCGCCGACGGCGTGATGATCATTCCACCGTTCTATTCGACGCCGACCGACGACGAGCTCGTCCATCACTACAAGACCGTGGCCGATGCGATCTCGTTGCCCATCATGGTCTACAATAATCCCGCGACTGCCAATGTCGATCTCAAGCCGGCACTGGTGGCGCGGCTCGCCGAGATCGACAACTGTCTTTACATCAAGGAGTCGACGCTCGAGGTGACGCGCGTTCGCGACATCATCCGGCTGTGTGGTGACCGGATGACCGTATTCGGCGGCATCCTCGGCTTCGAATCTTTCGTGGAGGGCGCGCAGGGCTGGGTAGCGGTTGCCTCCAACGTGGTGCCCCAGGCCATGGCGCGCATCTTCAGCCTCGTCGCCGATGAAGGGGAGATCAATGCGGCGCGCAAGCTCTATCTCGATTATTTGCCGGTGATCGAATTCGTCGGCGGCCAGGCTTACGTCGCCGGCACCAAAGCGCTGCTTGGCCATATGGGCTTTTCTGTCGGCGTGCCCCGTCCGCCGCGTCTGCCATTGCCGGCCCCGCAGGACGCGGCCGCGCGGGCATTGGTGGCGAAGTTCGGACTGGTCTGGCCAGGGGCGATGGTTTCATCAAGGCAGGTCGCCGGCTGAGAAAGGGGCGTGCATATGATCGCAGTAGCTCGTCACAGGCACAACGCGGTTCCACGGCGCGAGCGATCATGAGTGATGGGATGAAGAAACTCGATCTGCGCGGCGTCACGGTAGCCACCGTGCTGCCATTCAACGACGACCTGACGATCGACTGGGAAGGCTATGCCCGGCTGCTGGATTATTGCGCCTGCCCGGAGGGCATCGCGGCCGTCTTTGTCAACGGGCATGCGGGCGAGGGCGCCTCGCTGTCGGACGAAGAGCGTCAGGCGGTGATCGCGCGGACCCGGGCCCATATCGGCGAGAAGCCGCTGCTTGCCGGCATCATCGCGCACTCGACCGCCGACGCCATCAGCCAGGCTCGGCTCGCCGAGGCCGCAGGTGCGGATTGCGCGGTCCTGTTCCCGCTTGCCGCGCTCGGCGGCGGTGCATCCGCCACGTCGCGCGCGCCGGTTATCTTTGTGCGGTCGGTCAGCGAGGCAATCGCAATCCCGGTGTCTATCTTCCAGTATCCGGTGGCGTCCGGATTTGGTTATTCGCCGCAGACGCTCGCCGAAATGGCGGCCATCGACCGCGTGATCGCCGTCAAGGAAGGCAGCGATACGATGCTCGCCTATGACGAGAACCGGCGGGCCGTGAAAAAAGTCGATCCGGAGGTCGCGGTCTTGCCTTCGAATTACAACTGGTTCTTGCCGCAGCTCGCTGTCGGTGGCGACGGCATCCTGTCCGGGCTCGTCAGCCTGGCGCCGCATCTGTTTATCGAACTCTGGCAGGCGTCGATCGCCGACGACCTCAAGGCGATGCGCGCCGTGAACGAGCGCCTCTATCCGATCGTCAAGGCGATTTACGGTCCGGCACCGATCGTTGACATGCATACGCGCATGAAAGTGGGCCTTAAAGAACTCGGCCTGATCCGTAACGCAGGTCCGAGGCCACCGCTGTTGCCGGTTCTGCCCGAACTTTACGACGACATCGCAACGACGCTCGGCGCCGCGCGCCGCGCCGGCGACATTCGCCCGACTTGAGGATGCCATCATGTCCGACGAAGCCTTCATCGATATCGTAGCTCCCGACGGCGGCACAAAAATTGCTGCCGAACGGTATCTGATCGGAAAGCCATCCGCCTTCGAAGCCAGCAGCTGGCAGATGAACTGGTTCAGCCAGCCGATCGATCAGGCGCTTGCAATCGTCGGCCCCGGTCCGGCCTGACACATGGAGACGACCCGATGACCCATTTCAATCTGGCGGCCAGCGTCGACTACTTTTTCAATTTCTTCCTGATGAAGGGCGTGCTCGTCACCATCGGTTTGACGGTTGCGGGCGTCGTTGGCGGGCTCATTCTGGGGATGGGCATTGCGCTGATGCGGATGTCATCCAACCCTGCGCTCAGCGGCTTCGCCCGGTTCTACATCTGGTTCTTTCGCGGCACGCCGCTATTGATCCAACTCGTGGTGATCTACAGCGGCCTGCCGCAGCTCGGCATCAAGTTCAGCGTTATCACCTGCGCCCTGGTTGGATTGATCCTCAATGAAGCCGCATATCTTGCGGAAATCGTTCGCAGCGGTTTCATGGCGGTGGCTGCCGGGCAGCGCGAAGCCGCCTGGGCCCTAAGTCTGTCGAGATGGGTGACGTTCCGGCGTATTACGCTTCCGCAAGCCTTTCGCCTGATGATCCCGCCGCTCGGCAACTCCATCAATTCGCTCCTGAAGGCGACGTCGCTCGCCTCTGTCATCTCGGTCGAGGAAATCATGCGCCGAAGCGACATGCTGATGCAGGAGCATTTTCAGATTCTCGAAGTCTATGCGGCCGCCACGGCCTATTACCTGATCCTCACCTCGGTCTGGGATGTGGCTCAGCGCCGTCTTGAAAAGCACTTTGGCCGTTCGAGCGCGACAAGATCGCGAAGAGCCAACGCAACAGTGCCGCCGACGCAAGCCGGCCTCGAGGCCAGAGCATGAACGTGTCGAGGGGAGGTTGTTGTTGCGAGGAACGGAGCTCCGGTCGCGAGGAGCAGCTCCGATTCGCGCGCCACTTAAGGAAACGCATCGATGGCAACCGATATTGACGATGTACAGGGGCAGCCCCGCAAAGGTGAGGTGGCCGCGGTTCGGATGGAGGCGGTCTACAAGTACTACGGCGAATTTACAGCCTTGAACGAGATCGATCTCAAGGTGGCCAGTGGCGAGAAGATCGTGATCTGCGGCCCGTCCGGTTCGGGGAAATCGACCCTGATCCGGTGCATCAATCATATCGAAAAGCACGACCAGGGGCTGATCTACGTCAACGGCACCGAGCTGGATGATCAGCGCAAGAACATCGACGCCATCCGGCGGGACACTGGAATGGTGTTCCAGAGCTTCAACCTGTTCCCGCACATGACGACGCTGGAAAACTGCATTCTGGCGCCGATGACGGTGAACGGCATGACGAAGGAAGAGGCGAAGGACATCGCCATGCACTTCCTGACCAAGGTTCGGATCCCGGAGCAAGCCGAAAAGTTTCCGGGGCAGTTGTCGGGCGGACAGCAGCAGCGCGTCGCCATCGCTCGCGCGCTCTGCATGCGGCCGAAGATCATGCTGTTCGACGAGCCGACGTCGGCGCTTGATCCGGAAATGGTCAAGGAAGTACTGGAAACGATGAAGAAGCTGGCGGACGAGGGCATGACCATGCTCTGCGTCACCCACGAGATGGGCTTCGCCCGTGAGGTCGCGGACCGGATCGTATTCATGAATGAGGGAAAGATCGTCGAGCAAGCGGCTCCGGAAGACTTCTTCAATCATCCGGCGTCCGAGCGGGCGAGGACATTCCTCGACCAGATCCTGCATTAGTTCGTAGCTCTCGCGCGTGAACGAGAGATACCAATCGGCACCGAGTGAAGACGAAGCCAGACGACCTGGTGAGCAAACACGAGATGCAGCTGCGCGCAAGGGCCGCGCAGCCCGGCCATCAACTGATGCGGGGCGCGCTACAGTCGGATTGCCGATCGTTTGCGATCACTGAGAACCAGTCATGTCGGCGGCTCCGGGCAAAGCTTTATCGGGCTTGGAAATAAAAACCCAGAAGGCCTTCGTCTGTAAGAGTTTCAAACCGATGTCCTGTCAGGTCGCTGGATTTGTGACGCGGTAGTTGCTCGATAGAGTAGGCCAGTTGCCGTCAGATTTGACCTTTATCAAATCGGCCAAGGTTTCGGATCAGGATCCTGGAATTTGACTATTGATAACTTCGTGCGTTGACGCCGTGTTTACGATGCCAGTTTGGGGTGTCGAAACCTTCGATTTTGTTGTTTTCGTTCCCATTTCGAGAACGAAATCAGGAGTACGTTACGAATAAGTATTGACGGCGCGAGCCGTCAATACTTATCGATGCGCCTACGTCATTGGACCTTTGCCACGGAAGGGTAGCGACCTTGAGCCAAGCCGACGGCATCTATCTCTCGCCAGAAGCGTTCATGAGTACCGCAGCTTTCCAGCGCGGCTTTGCCGAGGGCCGGTGCCATATTCGTCCGCGATTCGACGACGATGACGTAGTTGTCGATCCATATGCGTACGAAGCGGGTCGCCAGTTCGCAATCCTTGCCCCACCCGATCTAGAGATTGTCGTAAGGCAGGGGATCAACCCCGATGCCATCCAATTGCTCGGCACTCTCGTAGATGCTGGCGCCATTTGCGTCTAGCCGTCCTGAGCCCCCTTACCACACGACGTCTTCAGCCCCGCTTGCTACAATCTTGCGCATGTTCCGGCAGTGGGTGTTGCCGCACCTTCGGCTGATCCCATGGCCCTCGCATCCGGACATCGCGTTCCTCTTCGTCGTCATGATCACCGGCATCGCTATGGGTGGATTGGCTCGACGACCGCGCTCGGCGTCGTCGCCAGGAAGCCCAGGCAGGGCTTTCATGCGATAAACTTGAGGTTTCTCAACTCTGGCCTATTGCCGCAACAGGGACGGCGTACCATCCCAGGTGTTTCGCACCTTGTTCTTGCAGGAAACTATCCGCCGGGGCGTGCTCGCCCCATCGTTGGTGGTGAGCTACTCCCATTCCAACGACGACATCGACCGGACAGTTCAGGCGGTCGATGGCGCGCTTCGAGTTTATCGCCGTGCGCTTGAGGACGGGCCTGAAGCCCATCTGGTGGGGCGTCCGGTGCGGCCCGTATTCGGCAAGCGCTCAATTCCCGAACCGCGAGCCTCGGCACCGTGCAAAGCAAGACCCTATCGCAAGCGGTACCATGAGAGCGGTCATACGCAGTCGCCGATGCTCGCAACGAAATGAAGGCGCCTTGCGCACCGATTACTCCGGGCCATCCAGCCCACCTATAGCTTCTCGGTGCGGCTGTCGCGCCGACACGTCGTGAGCTGCTATCGTCTCACGGATTCGTGCTGCCACGGCTTGGGCTGCGGCCTCGCCTTGCGTCACGTCATAGGAATGTTCGGCGAACAGCCTGACGGCTTGATCCTGTTCAAGATCAAAGAAAGATTTCACTGCGTTCCAACCTTCGAACTCGCCGAACATCGGGGTAAGTCCGCCACTTCCGTCCGAGCTATAAGTCAGCCCCTCTGCTGCAAATACGCCAGAACCGCACGCGAGGCCCACAGCGCATGCCGCCGTACCGCACGTGTGCTGCCGCAACCACAGGAATCCACCTCGCTGCGTCTTGGATGCGCCCCAGCTTTGAAGGTCGAAACGAGGCATGCCGCTGTCGCGATAGGCGTCCAGGAGCATCGCTAATCGTCTGAGGCGTTCGCAGTTCATCCTGCCTTGTCCCTGCCAGGCCAGTTGGGAAATATGATTCTATGATAATCTCATTATAGGACCTGCGCGCGGACGCGGCTGCAAAAAATCTAGACATCCGGGCGTTATCTATCGGCAGCTCCTGAATACGGAAATCAGAGAGCCGCGTCGCGCCGAGGCTTATTCTCTACTGCGCCTTAGCTAGTAGCGGGGGCATGCTTAGCGTGTCGGCCGCACTCAATACTGCGCCCAATCCAGGGCCGGAATCAACAAAGCTTGCGGCCGAATATTGCGTCACGAGCCCCATCGCCTGATCGGTGGCTTGCATCATACTTGGAGCGATGCTGGCGGTTGATGTCGCGACGAGGCTGACATTGTCATAAAGGGCGCCTAGCCCGTCAGCGCCCTGGCCGGCCGCTTCTCGGAACGTGAGGCGGTCCTGTCCCCCGGTGCCGGTCACTGCGAACTGGTAGGTCTTCCAACTGCTGCCCGGCGGGACGATGGCGATAACCGAATCGTTCCACAAGACTTCAATTGTCGTGGTTGTGCTGGTGAACCCGGGCCGCGCGCGCGCGTCGAACGAAAGCTCGTAATTCTGTCCCGCAACGGTACTTACGGTTTGGTAGAACCCGTCACGAGCGCCGAGATAATCGAGTTCACCGAAGTTCACACCGTCGGTTGCCTTTACGGTGTTAAGATTGTTCCACAACTCGATTGTGCCGCCGGTCACCGCCGTCCAGCCAGAAATTGAGCTGAAGGCTGCCCATCTGCCTCCCGCAACAGCCGACATCTCGAACGATCCATTCACCAGCAGATTTTCCCCAGTATCTGGTTGCGGCGACCATGATGCGTCCACCGTTACGGTCAGCCCCAGCGATGCCGAACCGGTGTTGCCCGCCGCATCTCTGGCTCTTGCTGTAAAGTTGTGAGTGCTGTTCGACAGCTGAACAGTTGCAAAACGCCAGGCGCCGCTTGTGTTTGCCGTGGCCGCGCCGATCTCCGTGGTGCCGTCAAATATTCTGACGACACTACCCGCTTCCGCGGTGCCAGTCAGCGTCAGACGGTTCGCGTTTGTGATCCCATCTCCCGCGATGCCGGTGTCCGGCACGAACGCGGTAATCTTGGGCATAGCCGGCGCCACCGCGTCCACCGTTACGCTCAACGTCGCCGACGTCAGGCTGGTATTGTCAGTCGCCTTCGCTGTGAAGTTATGGGTGGCATTGGACAGCTTCGCGGTTGTGAAGCTCCAGGCTCCACTCGCATTTGCCGTTGTTGTGCCGATGAGGGTCGCGCCATCATACACATTGATCTTGCCGCTGGCCTTCGCCGTGCCTGTGAACGTCAGAGTATCGTCATTGGTGATTCGATCGCCCACGGTGCCGCTGTCGGACGAGAACAAAGTAATCGTCGGTTTCGTTTCCGGCTCCGGTGTGGACCCGACCAGCGGAGTAGGGAGATCTCCCAGAAACTGGGCGGTGGTTGTGGAATAGAAGCCCAGCGTGGACCAATCGGTCGAGAGTTCAACCCAATTGCTCATGCCGGCGCCAGGATTATTACTCATGTCGCTTAGGAATGGGGCGTTCGGACCGACCCACCAGTCCGCTCCAACATTGGCAATGAGGTGCAGATTTGGGTCGCTCACTCTCATGTCCATTTGGACATAGACGGCATCGACCGTTCCAGCCCCGTAGACCCCTCGTGCGCCTAGCCAGAAATGATCGTTGTATCCGCCTGGAGGGGTATCAAGCATCGCGTTGCCGTTCGGCAGCCTGCTTATCTCCATTCCGCGGGCCTGCCCGGAAAAATCATTGACGAAATGAGCTCCGGCTATCGGGTTTGTTGCCTGGTTCTGTACCAGTACCCATTCGCCTGTGGTTTTGAGATGAACATAGGTCCTCGAATTTGCAACTTCGACCGTCGCGTTTGGATTCGAATACGCGGGCGCTCCCGCTTTCTGGTAAACCTGTCCCCAGCCGGTGACGGCGGTGAAATTGGCGGGTGCCGCGCTGTAGCCGGCAGGCCTGTACAACCCGCTGTACCATCCCCAGCTGGTGGGAACGCCAACAGGACGTCCTTCGCTTTGGCCGACCGTGTTCTGCGCGACGATGTCCGAGAGTGAAATTGCCATTGGTGCTTTTGTCCCCTAATTGTCCGCGGATGCATTGATGCGGAGCTGCCCACAAACCGTGCATAATGCCCGAGCACGGCCACACGCTCACGCTGTCCCGAATCGCAAATCACGCTGGCAAGATAATTTGTCGTCAATGTGTTTTGAGCACGGCGACAAAACGCAACGACAGAATCAAGAACTGAATCTACCGGCTCGCTGGGTGATTCGACAATCCGGTGTTGTCCGGTGATGTCATGTTGAGCGCCGCCGCCGAATTCCCCCGCAAGACGCCACGGACTTCCAAAATTGGCGGCGTGAGGTTGCGCTGCGGGATTCCTTGAGGTCAAAACGCGCTCGGCGAACGCGCCCCTCACGAAAAGTCAGTTAAAAAATGATTCCCGGTCCGTCCTTGGGATGGCGAGAGGCTTATTTCAAGGGAGAATCCCAGCTTAAATAATATTGAGCAATCTGATACGGGTGACTAGCCTTGGCCGTCATGGGTGCTGCGCAAGCGGTGTTCCGAGGTCACCTTCCTGATGATGTCCTGATCTGCGAGTCTGGTGGTTTCTGATAACCGTTAGACACAGTGGCTATCACGAAGCCGGTTCATCGGCTTGAGGTGTTTGCCGGTACAGGTCGCCGGTGAACGCGGAGCGACGAGGACAAGGCACGGATCAACGCGAGCGGCAATTTGTCACCCTGCCGTTATTATCCAAGATCAAATTCGAGGCCTCGCGTCTCGTATATCGCCACAAGCCGTATCTTTGGAGACGGCACATTGGGATGGGCGGCACTTACCCACGCATGGACCCTCGGAACGGGTACGTTGATCTGGTTGACGAATTCGTTTGAGGCGGACTGGGTTCCTTCGATTCCGCCAAGCGGTATCGACTTGCCTATCCTTCTGGTTGACGGGGCGGTTGCCAACAGCAGGGTAATTAGCGCATCGCCGTCAGAAATTGTCATAGAGCTGGATGGTTACCGCAGGCGCATGACCCCCGTCTCGCCCCCTCTACCGCCCGGGACGCGCGGATTTCCTGGCTCAGGCTGGATCTTAAGTTCGCGCGTGTAATTGACGCATCGTTAGGTCTGATTGGCAATCCGGAGCCAAACCGCCCACTTCTGCTTGAATCCCGGTTCTGTTGCGGAGTTGCGTTGTGTCCTGGTCTCTGCGTTCTGCCGAACGGCGCCACCTTGCGCGGACGCGGTCCGCCGCCTTTCGCGTATACAGTCGAGGGCGACTGCTCATAATATCGTCTTGCAGGAACCGTATCGCCGCGGTTTGATCTTTGGGCAGGTCCTTGGAGCGACACCAAGTTACACCTTGCCTCGCCCCATCCATCTGATCGCCCCCGCTGTTTCCTCTTCGGTTGCCGCGGGGGTTTTAGTTTTGGGCTCGAGCTGAAATCGTTACTCATTGCGCCTTGCCAGTTCCATCGGTGCTGCAACATTGTCGGGCGGTGCTCGTTGACAAAGCAGCACCGCGCAATGCGCGATCGGACCTACGACGATCGAGGCGGCATGTGCGTGGACCGGAAGCCGGGCCGCAGCATATTATCTTGGCACTTGCGTTCGCGCGTCGATCGGTTGCCAGCCTGCTGTGGTCAAGGCGTTGACGTGCTTGCGCGCCTTCGGAGAGCGGCAGGCTTCTTTTCAAGCAGGGATTCGGCGAGCGGTGGAGGCGGGTTGGCGCGCAACTTCGAGTTGCCCCAGGAATAGAAGTGAAGTCTGGACCATTTCGTCGAGAGTTCAACCCAGTTGCTCATGCCTGCGCCTGGATTATTTTCAAACCCTTGTACATACGCGGCCGCCGCGTCGCGCCACCAATCGGCGCCAACGTTGGCAACGAGTTTCAGATTTGGATCATTCGTTTTGATGTCCATCTGCACGTACACGCCGTCGACACTGCCGGCCGAATACGTGCCTCGCTGAGCTAGCCAGAAATGATCATTATGTCCCGCCGGCGGGATACCAATGGCCACGCTACCGTCCGACAGAAAGCTCATCTTCATTGGGATGACCGCTTTCTTACCAAAATCGGCGGCAAAATGCGCCCCCGCCATCCGCTCCGTCGCCTGATTCTGCACCAGTATCCATTCGCCGGTAGCGTTGAGGTGGACGTAGGTTCTCGCGTTGGCGATGATGATGCGGCCGTTTGGATTTGAATAACTAGGTGCCCCCAACCTTGGATAAACTTGGCCCCATCCGGTGACGGCCGTGAAGAGGGGAGGCGGTGCACTGTAACCGGGTGGCTTGTACAAGCCCCTGTACCAGCCGTAGTTCCTCGGCACTCCGAGTGCGTAGCCTTCGCTCTGACCGGGAGTGTTCTGGTTTATTGCCTCGGAAATCAGTGAGCCTGTTGCGGGAATATCATCGCGTGGCGGCTTTGATGGGTCCGCTGAAACAGGAATTGCCGCGACGGCACAAAAGTGAATCGCCGCGCAGGTCAGCAAGAAAAAGATAGCGGAACCCAGAGCGACGTTTCGAGCGACGGTGAGTGGCAGGAATAAGATTCTGAAATTGCAATAGCTGAACTGCATGGCGATTACACCCACCAGCCAAGATTACCGATCGCGCCAACAGCCGAGTTGACAATACTCAATAAGCGCGTGCGCGACCGCGGGATGCGATCGGCTCCGTCGCGATCGAATCCGGGACGAGCGGCGATCGCCATGCCGGGCACCGACCAGGCGCCGGCCTCATAAGATCGAGCTGCATTCTTGTCATTGCCGAGTTCGATCGCGACGCCACCAGGGCGAATTCATTCCCAGCAATCATGGCTCAGGGCATGCGGCACTAACCCCAAGATTCGGTCGTTTGTGACTTGATGGACGTCAATTTCAGGAAAGGCTTGCTGCAATACTGTCCGGCAAGTAGCGGTCCCGGCTGCGCCGGCAGCTTACCGCGATATCCAAATGAAGCTCAGGAGGTAACCGATGTCGGGCTGGTTCAATGTCATATCGCCATTCATGACACGGTTTCGGATATCGCGCGCCCGGCGGATCAAACGAGCCTTCCCGGATATCGAAAATCGATCGATAACCGACATCGGTGGCTCGCTTCATTTCTGGAGCCTCGTAAAATCGGAAATGCAGCCAAAGCAAATCATGATTTACAATATCGCGTTGGACAGTCAATTTGATGCCGCAAATTTACGGGAGGCGGGCAACATCCAGGCAACAGTCTACGATGGAAAGCACATCCCGGTAGATGACAAGGAGATAGATATACTGGTCTGCAATTCGGTCATAGAACACGTTCCACCCGGTGATCGTGTCGGGCTGGCGCGAGAGATCAGCCGAGTTGCCAGAAATTACATCATTCAAACGCCCGCCAAGGCGTTCCCGCTTGAACTTCACTTTTTGATGCCGTTCTTGCATTGGTTGCCGAGACCTATCGGACGGGCTCTCGCAAAGTTCTCACCTTTCGGACTGGTTCAGCGCAATGCAATGCTGACTCGGCAATTCTTCGACGAAATCAACCTGCTGACCGCAAAGGAATTTCGAAGTCTTTTCCCCGAAGGGCAACTGGTCATTGAACGATTCCTGTTCATACCCAAGTCGTACTTGATCATCAACAAAGCCTGACGTGATCGATGGTTTTATGAGACAGGAGTGAGCATGCGATCCTCTGAAGTTGCACTCGAATCCGCAGGCCGTCCGCTCGTCACAATTGCCATTCCAACATTCAACAGAGCCGGTCTACTCAGGGAGTGCATTGAAGCGGCGTTATCGCAGACTTACGAGAATATTGAGGTGCTTGTTTCGAACAACGCGTCGACGGACGATACGTCTGTGGTGTTGCGGGCGTTCGATGACAAACGGTTGCGGGTGCTGAGTCAGGAAACAAACATCGGCCTCCTCCCCAACTGGAACGCATGTTTGGCAGCAGCCGCAGGCGACTACGTGGTTTTCGTTTCCGATGACGACAGGATATCTCCATCTCTGCTCGATCGCTGCGTTGATATTATCCCAATGCATTCCGAAGTCCCGATTGTGGTCGCGTTGAGTAATTTTCGCCTGTCCTCATCAGGGCGAACCAAGCCGGCACGCGTAAGTAAACGGATCGTATCAGGACTTCGGGACGGGATTGATGTCCTTTCGGAATATCTGACAGATCAGATAGACGTAACGATGTGTTGCGTTTTGCTGCGCACCCAAGCATTGCGTTCGAGGGGAGGATTTCCCCTCGACTTTCCTCACACTGCTGACGTCGCAGCATGGGCACCGTTGCTCTTTCAAGACGAGGTGGGCTTTGTCAATGAAGCCTGCGCGACCTACAACTTTCATGAAGACTCGGAGACAAGCAAGTTGGGTGTAGCGCAGATCTTGTTCGATGGCCGGAAGATTACGAATCTTATCGAACGTATGGCGGATGAACGTATTGAAGACAGATTGCGCCGTGAGGAAATCAAGTTGCAAGCGAGACGCTGCTTCTCTCGCCGGGGCCTGGTGTTCCTGACGTATCATCGAAGCAACGGCGCTAGCCTGTTTCAAATCTTAACGCTCGTATGGCGCTTCCGGACCGACTTGATGGTCGCGGACAAATTGTCGGTGCTGAGATTCGTCGCGATCATTCTGTGTCCGAGACCAATAGCGGACCGCCTT
Organism: Bradyrhizobium sp. AUGA SZCCT0431; assembly: GCF_018131065.1. Classification (NCBI taxonomy): domain Bacteria; kingdom Pseudomonadati; phylum Pseudomonadota; class Alphaproteobacteria; order Hyphomicrobiales; family Nitrobacteraceae; genus Bradyrhizobium; species Bradyrhizobium sp. AUGA SZCCT0431. Next base: position 92,300 of record NZ_JAFCLR010000004.1, read on the forward strand.
CGGCACCTGAAGCAATCGTTCGCGGAAGGCTGGCGAGATCGCCAAACGGCAGTCAAGCCCGGATAAAAACGATCCTGGCGAGGCAGTGAGCGGCCGTGCCGGGATGGATCCTGGCCGCCCCGTTTTTAGCCCACCGGCAGCGCGCCGCCGCCTCCGTTGACAAGTGCAGGCATGCGGTGGGTCATTGCACCGTTTCGGCCTTGGTTTCCGCCGGCATCGCCGAGAAGCGTCCTGCGTAGGTGAAGTACAGAGTCATCGACACAAAATGGTCGATCAGGTTCTCCGAAAAATAGTAGATCAGCAGAATCATGAAAAGTACTTTAGCGTGACCTGTCTTCAGATTTGACAATACGTGGAGCAGAAAGCCCACAAACACGATCAGGTTAAGCGGTCCATACTCTGCGAGAATGCGCAGGTAGTCGTTGTGCGGCACGAACTGCAGGACCGTCAGATAGGGTGTTTGCCCGATCCCGTATCCAAAGAGCAGGGTGGCAAGGCCACCGCTCGAATAAATATCCCATATGTTGGCCCAGTGTATGACACGGAAGAATCCGGATAGATCAGTCGTTCCCGTAAGTTCGACCAATTTCCCAAAGGACATCCTGGAAACGACCTCGGGGCCCAATTCGACGAGCAGGCTCATGCTTCCGAGAAGAGTCACAGCGCGGTCGAAGGCGCCCAACGAAAAAGCGATGGCTGAAACAGCAGCAAAGGCTGTTAACGCGATCACGGACTCCTTTCTTAATGGAATAAGGATCCATAGGCAGACGGCCACGACTGTCGCCACGGCCGCTCCGATTTTATTCATCAGCGCCGCATTCAGGAACTGCAAGAAAATCGCACGCCCCTTAAGCCGATCCGACAGGGCGAAGACGAGAGCGGAAAAGTACAGGGTGGCGATGTTAGCGTTAGCAAAGTAGGAAAATGTATTGCCGATATTGTTGGCGACAAAATCCGGAACTCTGCTGTCGCCGACTGCCACCAGGAACGCGATCGGCAAGATCGCAAGAAAACAGATGCAACGAGTTTCGATGGGACGAAGTGGGGCTGCGTAGGCGTGGCCGGCGGCATAAAAAATGTAGATCGACAGGTACTTGATTCCGTCAGTCACGGACGACTGCGACCAGTTGAAGGCAATGCTCAGGGTCGTAAATATACCGGCAGCGGCAATATACAGGATATTCATTGTGCTGGTATGCGGTGACCGCAATACGGTAATGCCGGAATATGCGATAAGCGTGATGCAGCCGGCATTGCTCAGGGAATTGAAAATTGGGGCATTCAGTAAGTGATATAGGAACGTAAGAACGCTCAGAGCTGTGATCGAAGCAAGGATTGCGACGAAGTATTGTGCGTTCGCCGATTCACCGGCGGCCCTGGAAAGCCCTGCACCACTGTCTGTCAGGTCGGTCATCGAACCTCTAAGGCGCTCTCTCGTCGGGACGTCGGGTCACTCCGCGGCCTGGATCTCGCTGTTAACGAGCCGCACGGACCGCGTACTGGACGACGCACCGGACTCGTAGTCTTGTCGGCGTGCCTTCGCGAACTCCAGCATCAGCGCCAACACTGAGCCGAGTGCGATGCCTCCGATCAACCCCAATCCGACAAGGTGGTTCATTCGGGGAAACATCGGAGCAATTGGCCGTTCTGCCGATTGAATCACCCGAACGCTGGCGAGCTGGGTCTTTTTCGCGATATCCAGATTGATCTGTTCTTCTATTACCCGGCTTCCGTAGTGGTCGGCGGCCGCCGAAGCTCTTGTGAGAACGCGCTTCAACCGGTCGTATTCGGCCTCCTTCGACGACAGAGCCGCAAGTTCGTCACTGATCTTTTGGAGTTCACCAACAAGCTGCTTCTCGAGCCTTAGTGAGCCGTTTAGATCGGTGTTGACCTTAAGAAGGTTCGCCATGGCATCCTGATACACTTTGACAAGCAGCAAGGGTGGGAGTTCCCCATCGGTGTTGGGTACCGTTCCGACGGCATTTTCGCTTTCCTTGAAATCGCGTCCGCGAAGGTTGCCTACGATTCCGGTAACCGTCTTTGATTGGTATACCGGTCGTAGTATTTGAAGTTGATCCAAAATCGCCTGCTTCTGTCCTTTGCGGTCTTCGATCGATCCGCGCGTGTTGGCGATCTGGGTGCCAAGTTCGTCAGCACGCCTGAGAAGCAGCTGGCGCTGTTCCGCGACCGAGTAGATTGAGGCTCCAACGGAGAAGTTCCGAAGATCGGCGCCTGCTTTTTCGGTCTCCTGCTCCAGCCGTTTGGTCTGCTGCTGGAAGAAGACGTCGGCTCCGGGAACCTGAACAAGATCTGCCTGTGTGGCGACCAATGCGATCGAGAGTTCGTTCAGAAAGTCCGATACGACCGACGGATCAGGGTGGCGGAATGAGATCCGCAGGAGATCCGAGCGACCTTCCGCCTTGGCGGAGACGAGATCACGCAGTGACGAAATTGCTGCCAGATGGCTGTCCTGGAGATCCGATTGTTTCTTCGTTTCTGACAAGTATTTGAGAAAATCGAGTTGTGGGGGCAGTGCAGCCAGAGAGCCGAAAAGCAGCTTCGACAATTTGCTGTCTTCCTGTTTTCTGAACAAGCGGTTGAAGCCGACCCGTGACGCTGCCAGCCCGATCACCTGGTTGGTTGTTGCAATCCGTACCAGGGAATCGATACGACCTGAAAGGTCGGCGCTCTCTCCCAGACCTCCCACAGAGTTGGCCGACCGGTCCCGAATTCCTTGCCCAACGCGCAGGAGAGTGTACCCCTCATAGCGTTCACCGGCGGCGTTGGCGTACAAGAAGGCAGCACCTGACGTCAGGATCATGCCGATAAGGATCAGATACCATCGACGCAAAAGAATTCGAGGAAAATCGATTAGTATGTGATTGGCATCTCTCACGGCGAAAACTCCGAATTTCAAAGTCGGCCAAGGCGCAAAGTAGAAATGCACGTTGAGGTGGCTTGCCCGAAAGAAGGTGCTCCCAGCGAACATTGCGTGCCCGCCGCGCCCATGAGTTGATGGCCGTCAAGTCCTCGCGGTCGCTCAACAGGGAAATGATCCGCTCGGGAGTCTGCTGGACGCACGCCGCTATCACCAGGCGCGAGGCGGATGGGTGCATTGGTCCCGAACCGTCAACGTTCGGCAGGGTGCGATTCTTGCGACGCCTGATCGGGGATTGGAAACCGGATTGGAGGAAGTCGGTTGGCGCAGTTCGCGTTCAACCCCGACCGGGTATCGCTCCAGCGGTCTCCAGCAGGTCTACGTTGTGAAAACAGGAGTGGGCGGAGGTTGAATTTGTCTCCGGGCACAAAACACCACACCGCGCCCCCGGGATTAGAGTTGACGCTTATCAACTTGCGTTTGGCGTCTTCGCCTACCTTTGTCGAGCGATGTCCTATCGATCGATGGACCAGGCAGCGAGGCAGGAGAATCGAATGAAGGTAGTCATTCTTGCTGGCGGCTACGGAACGCGGCTGAGCGAACACACCTCTGTCGTTCCCAAGCCATTGGTCGAGATCGGCGGTCGTCCGATCCTCTGGCACATCATGCGGCTCTACTCGTACCACGGTCTGAATGAATTCGTCATCTGCTGTGGTTACAAGGGTTCGGTGATCAAGGACTACTTCCTCAACTATCTGCCCCATCAAGGAGACTTCACGATCGACCTTCAGCGCAACCGGATCGAGACCCACCGGAACGAGAGTGAGCCCTGGTCGGTTACGCTTGTCGACACCGGAGAGAAGACGATGACCGGTGGCAGGCTCAAGCGGGTGAGGGAATATCTGGGGAATTCGACGTTCTGCCTCACCTACGGCGATGGCGTCAGCGACGTCAACATTCGCGAACTGGTCGCCTTTCATCATCAGCAAGGGGCGCTTGCAACGGTCACGGCCGTTCAGCAGCCGGGTCGCTTTGGCGCCATCAATTTGTCGTCCGACCGGCCACGCGTAGCCGGCTTCCGTGAAAAGGACGCTAGTGACGGGCAGGTAATCAATGGCGGCTTCTTCGTAGCGGAACCCGAAGTACTCGACCTCATCGACAACGACAGTACGAGCTGGGAGAACGAGCCACTCGCGCGTTTGATCGAACAGGATCAGCTCGCGGTCTATCGGCATCGAGGCTATTGGCAAAACATGGACACGCTCCGCGATAAAGCCGTCCTGCAGGAGCTCTGGGATAGCGGCAAACCGCCGTGGTGCGTGTGGAATAAAGAGCCTGCGACTCCGTCCAAAGACATATCCAAAAACGCCCAGCCGGCGATGGTCGCTCAGGCTCGCATCTGAAGGAACACCATGCGTATTCTCTACACAGGCGCAGACGGCTATATCGGTACCGTACTCGGCCCGAAACTGCTCGATCGAGGTCATGACGCGACCGGCATGGACACAGGGCTTTATCGTCGCGGTTGGTTGTTCGACGACGGGCGGACGCGGCCGATGGTGATCTCCAAAGACGTTCGCCAGCTGTCGCAATCGGATCTGGCCGGGTTCGACGCGGTCGTTCATCTTGGCGAGCTTTCAAACGACCCGCTGGGAGAGAACGATCCCGACATCACGATGGAAGTCAATTATCGCGGATCGGTTGGTTTTGCGAGGAAATGCAAAGCCGCCGGCGTCACACGGTTTGTGTATGCGTCGTCCTGCAGCATCTACGGAGCGGCAGGTGCCGAATACAAGTCAGAAAGGTCATTGTGCGATCCCCAGACCGCTTACGCGCGCTGCAAGGTGCTGGTCGAGCAGGAATTGAGCGCAATGGTCGACTCGCGCTTCACGCCGGTATTCATGCGCAATGCGACCGCGTTCGGAGCATCACCCCGGCAGCGATTCGATATTGTCCTCAACAATCTGGCTGGCTTTGCCTTCACGACAGGTAAGGTTCGCGTGATGAGCGATGGGACACCGTGCCGTCCGCTCGTCCATGTCGAGGATATCTGCCAGGCGATCCTCTGCGCGCTCGAAGCCCCGCGGGAGGCCGTATGCGGCGAAGCATTCAATGTCGGCACCGAAGTACAAAACTATACCGTGCGCGAGATCGCCGAAATTGTCGGTGAGACCTTTTCCGGTTGCGAAGTCACATTTGGGCCGAGCGGTCCAGACAACCGCAGTTATCGCGTATCCTTTGCGAAGATAAAGGAGCGCATGCCGGATTTCTATTGTCAGTGGAGCGCGGAGCGGGGAGCGTTGCAGTTGAAGACAGTGTTCCAGCGGATCCAGCTCGACGAGGCGATGTTCAATTCCGCACCGTTCACACGGTTGTCGGAGTTGCGCCACCTGCGGCACACGAAGCAACTCGATCCAACACTTCTATGGACGCCAATCGGTGAGATGCTTCCTGCCGGTGAAATGCTTCCCGCTGCGGCAAATTTTTGAAGGGCCGGGGTCATATCAGGGTCATATCAGGCCTGTAAGACAAACAACCTGAACGTGGCTCCAGGAGCACAAAAAAATGCTGATGCGTTACCCGGTTGGTCCGACCAGTAGCGGCAAGTAGCTGGCGCGCCAGGCAGTTCGGTGCCTGCCCTGGGTTGCCGGATTGCCGCGAACGTGCTCGCGAGAAGACCTGCATCGTCGGTGCGGTTCTCGAAATTGGAACATTGATATCGCACAATTTCTCAGCAGAGTGCGCCCAGCGTATAATCAGCGTTGCCGTCTATTTGATCGAAAAGAGAAAACTGATTTCAATCGCTCTCGGAGTAGCGACAGAAACTTTTGACAATTTAAAATGTTAGCGTTACCTTTACCGCATTGCGATATTGGTTCTTCTGGACGTTAGTGCCAGTTTGGAGGTGAAAATTCTTGCGCTTGAGCTGCGACTTTAATCGCAATATCGACTGTTTGGAGGCAGTCGGTGTTCTTGGGCAAAAGAATGAAATGAGGATGGTGGGAGAGGCTTTGGGGGCGGCGATTGGAGGTTTTTCTTCCATGATACTCAAGGGATTTCACCGTGTCAGTAATTTTAGTGATCGACCAACACAGCGTTTACCGGAGTGGTATCCGGGAATTGATTGAGACGCGGGTTCAACATTCTCGCGTGGTCGAAGCCTCGGAGTTCGAGGGTTTCGCACCCAGCCAATATGTTGATCTTATCCTGGTTGACTCCGGGTGCCTTAGTCACCGGCTGCTTGACGACTTGAAGGAAGTGCACGAACTGTGTCCGGCGACACGCTTTGCACTCATGTCGACGTCGACCACTCGGGCCGATGTGCTGAATTGCCTGTCAGCCGGTTTTCATGGCTTCGTGCACAAGCTTCAGTCGGATCAAGAGTTGATTGCAGCGATCAACGATTTGCTTTCCGGGCGAATTTACGTTCCGCAGTGGCTGGTGGATGGCGACGAAGACAGGCCTGAAATTCCACCCTCGATCAACACCGAACTGGAGAGCCTGAGGCTCACGCGTCGCCAAAATGAGATTCTGCCCCTAATAGCGCAAGGCATGTCCAACAAGGAGATTGCCCAACACTTGAGCATAGCCGAAGGGACAACCAAGATTCACACAGCGGCCCTCCTGCGTGCCCTCGGTGCCCGTAACCGCACGGAAGCGGCGTTCATGGCCGCAAAGCTTGTCGGTTCCAACAAGCGCGCGAACGATCGATTCAACAATCAAAGATTTGTTATGAAAGGGCTGGGCAGCCCAGCCGACGGGCTGCGAGTCACAAGACGATAATATTCGGTGCCGTTACGCTCGGGCATCGTTTCAACCGGATGCAGCCAATGAACGGTTGAATAAGAGCTTATAGCGCCAGAACGCCATCGCAGAAAACGTCAACAGGATAGCGGCGCCCGCGCCGTAGAGTCCCGCGGTAGGCAGCAGCAGCCCCTGGGCGAGAGTCAGCACAACGGCTGCACTTACGTTTGTGAGCGTCATGACGCGGTCGCGATGGGAGGTGAAGAGGGCCATGGACCCGAAATCGGCGATGTTGCGCAGTGCCATTCCCGCGATAATGAGCCAGAACGCGGCCAGATAGTCTGCCACGGCGGGCTGCTTCAGGTATGGCATTAGTAGGTAGAACGCACATCCTGTTGCTATGCTGAACACGACGGTGGCCAGTATTGTGGTTCGCATGAAACTGGTACTGAGTTGTCGGTGGGCCGGCGTTCCGCCATCGTGATGGGCCTTGATGAGCCGAGGACGCTGCATCTGAAAAACGACAATGCTGACGAACGTACTGACGGCATTTGCTGCCGACCAATAAAGAAAATAGACGCCCGCAAGCCGCAGGCCCAAAAACAAAGTCACCAAATAGCGGTCAAGGTATTGGCTCGCAATAAAGCTGAGATCGCTGATGTAGATGATGAAAGCGTTCTTGATCTTCGCCGAAATCCAGGCTGGCTCGAAAGGGAGCAAAAACGCCCTTTTCCACGGCCAAGATCGGGTGGCCCATACGAACAGGAGCAATGCCGCTACGCTGCCGGCAAGCCAAAACTCGAACAGGATGGTGATGGATCTAAAGGTGGGTTCCCAGATGGCGATCGGGATATAAACCAGAATCCAGGCTGCCCCACGAAGGAAGGCGTTTGTGTTTGCCAGCACCGGCCGTTCGAGATTCGAAAGAAGTTGGAAGACATCGTTTCCAATATGCTCGAACAGCATGATGACGATGACCAGCGACCACAGTTCGGGGAGACCAAAGGCGACAGTGATCAGGACTGCTGATATGAGCATTAGGGCATATGCCGCCGCCGTAAAGCACCAATAATGCCGCAGGTTATTGGTCAATTGGCCAGCGTTCAGCGTCACTGCCTCGCGCATGATGGAATGAACCATCCCCATGCTTATCGCGACGGGCACGATCGCAACGGCCCCAGCGGCCAGCCCGTAGAGCCCGAGCGACGACAGATCAAGGTAACGTCCAATGAAAATTGCCAGTCCGAACTTGGACGCAATCGTGGTGGCCCGCATAACCACAACGATAAAGGACGTAATGAAGAATTTGCCGAGTAGCGGAGGTATAAGGCCTCTTCGAAACGCCAAGCCGGACCTGCCAAAAGGTGGGGGCAGCTTCGCTTGATTGGCTCGACTTCGGTATTCGGTTCGTAAGCTGACTTCTCGAGCATTTCGTAGCATGGCCGCTCCTCATTTGAGGAACTCGACCACAAAAAATCCCTTCGGAGTTGAGCGTTGCCCTTGTTTGGCTGCGAGGCTGAACGAAATCGGCCTCACATTTGTGTGAGACCGTTTCTGAATAATTTATGTAAGGCCTCGTAGGCACGCCCGTTTGTGCGCTTGCAGTGCACAAAATATTTGCGGACAAAAGCCGCGGACGAATGCAGCCAGCGATCTTCTTGTGCAGATTTCCTCGATTGAGAACTGAACGAATAGTTTTGCCGCCTGCTAGCCTAAGTCGAAGGGTCTAGTTGGAACCAGGAAATCTAGTGCACCAAGCTGAATTTGATTAAATCTTTCCACATGCAACCCTCTACCTCGCCGGGAGTAGTGAGGGTTAGGTAAAATGGGTATTCCACAGATCGGCACTTGTGGGGCTGCGCCGCTTCCATACGGCTTGCCCCGAAAAGAATTGGTTGAAAATCGTCGATATTTGACAGCATCAATTGTTCCACGCGGCCGCGCCCTGTTCTGGGAAGGTGAACACGAAGCCCAAAAAATCGAAATCGTCGAGGGTGTGGTCCGGGCGGTTCGGCTGCTCGAGAATGGTAACCGGCAGATTCTGGCTTTCTATTGGCCGGGCGATGTCGTGATGCCCTCCCAGGCTTCTTGCCAGCATTTTACAGCCGAAGCAGTTACGAATTGCAGGGTTTTGCGTTCCACCGTTTCCGCGATCTGTCAGCAGAGTGAGCCCTGCGGTACTCACCAGGTTCTAGCCGAGACTTTGTCTTTGCTGGTCACCATGAGCCAGAAGAACAGCGTTGCCAGAATTGCACAGTTTCTCCTGCGTATTCGGCAGCACTTGCCCGAAGACCCCAAGCGTCCCCTCGCTTCCGTGCTCCTGCTTCCGCGCGCCGATATTGCGGATCACCTGGGTACGTCGCTCGAAACCGTCTGCCGCACGCTCGCGGAGTTCAAGGTGAAAAAGCTCATTGATCTGCCGAACCGCAAGACCATCCGGTTTATTAATTTGCCCGGCCTGCAGCGCGTCGCCGGTGATTGACCCCGCAACAGGAATCGTCCTTGGCAATATCGCTCAGGGGGGAGAATGGCTCTAGCACACGACACGAATATCATAGCCGATCTGGCTCGCTCAAAGTCTCGCGACCAGTTTGCAGTACCGATTTCGCTCGGTGTCGTATCTCCGCTGGTTGCGGTATTTGACCTGACGTGGATCGTTCTGTTGGGCGTCGTGGTGGGCACCGTGTACGACCTGTTATTCCTTGGGGGCAGCGGCGGAACAGAACGGCATCTTGGTCCGGCGATCGCAGTCGCGACACTTTATTCGACATTTGCCCACGCAGCCCAACTCTACCGGGCGCAGAACCTGCTTCGGATCCGATGGCAGGTTGGGAGATCCGCTCTGATCTGGCTGATGGTGTTTGTATTTCTCGCAACCCTTGTGTTTTTGCTCAAGATCGGAGCTGCATTCTCACGCGGCGGGATGCTGTTGTTTTTGGCTGCTGGTCTTCTCCTCACCGCAGCCATGCGGCTTGGCGTTGCGCGAGCTTGTGCTCTTGTCATCTCGTCGGGCGCCCTGAAGCCGAACCGGGTAGTTCTGGTCGGATTACGTCAGGAGCTTGCTGCTAACGATGCACTATCCAGCCTGAAAGAGTATGGCTACGCCGTAGTGGGCGTCTTCACGTTGCCCGTCAGCCAAGACGGAATTGCCTCGGAGGACGCATTGAAGGCGCGTATGCGGGAAGTCATCCGCCACGTCCGGGAAACGGAAGTTGACGAAGTCATCGTCGCCGTTCCGTGGAGCTTGTCCAACGTCATTTTTGCGGTCGAAAGTGAACTGCGAGTCCTGCCGATCCCGGTCAGCCTGGTACCGGATACGATTATTGGCCGTGTGCTCGATCGCCCACTGTACGAACTGGGTCCGACCACGGCAGTTCAGCTGCAGCGCGCGCCTCTTAGTGCAGCGCAACGCAATTTGAAGCAGGGTATGGATAAATTGTTGGCTGCAGTGTCCCTGGTGCTTCTGGTGCCGTTTTTTGCGGTGATCGCCCTGGCCATACGTCTGGAGTCGCATGGGCCAGCGATGTTCCTTCAGGCGCGGGTTGGTTTTAATGGCCGGCCGTTCAGGATCTACAAGTTCAGGACAATGTCGACTATGGATGACGGCCCGGTCATCGTCCAGGCCACGAGAAACGACAAACGCATAACCCAACTCGGCCGGCTCCTACGAAAACTCAGCATCGATGAAGTCCCGCAGTTGCTCAACGTCCTGCGCGGTGACATGTCATTGGTCGGCCCGCGTCCTCATGCGCTTGCGCACGACAATGAATATGATCGACTGATTGCAACTTACGCCGTTCGCCACAAGATGAAGCCTGGCATCACCGGTTGGGCGCAGGTCAACGGATTCCGCGGCGAGACGCCCGAAATAGGAATGATGAAGCAGCGTGTTGAAAGCGACCTCTGGTATATTGAGTATTGGTCGCTCTGGCTTGACATTCGTATTCTGCTTGTAACGGTTGTCCGCGTTCTGAAGTCGCGTGACGCTTATTGATGAGGCGGGCTGTCTCGCATGTGCCGCGCGGAGCGGCGAGGCAGCGTCACCGTCCTTCCTACGCCCGCGGCCGCTGTGGTTAGAGCGGCAAAAGCCCCTAGGTTGCGGCCTTGGCCAAAACGGCCACAAAACGCTGCGTCGCACAATGTCTGCGAGGCCATGACACTCGTTTCCGCGCCTGAAAAAAGCTGTACCACCCCGATCGCTAGTTGACAGAACAGCGCATGGGCGTTAGCAGCGGCACGCTTGCCTTCCGCCTTAGCGTGACGCATCGAGCCGCGCGCGGTGGAGACGAATATCCAAGTCCGGCGAACACACCATCCTGGCGGCGAAGCCGGCCAGAGATTTTGGTGTTCGAGATAGAGAGTTTCTTAACGCAAGTTGTGCTGCATTGCGTCAAGCGCTGGTTTTGAGTGACTGAATCCAACGCACGCACGAAGAGCGTACCCGGCTCGTGCGAATGTCATCGTAAGGTCGCGGATCGCTAGTCTCCACTCGGGATTGAATGCCATGCTTTGGTTGCAGCACCTATTTGCGTTATGGGTTTTGGCTCATATGCTATGGGCCGCAGTGCTGCTGGAGAGAGAGTGGCGGCGAACTCGCAGAATCGATCGCTTGACGGGCGAGGAGTGCCTAGGAAAGGTGCATTATTTCCTGGCACGCGCTGAGGGTCCTCAAGCTAACTCCGAGAAATTATAGCTCGCCGGAAGAACCAGCGCCGTTCGCAGAAAAGGACCGCGCAATTACCAGCAAGCAACGATCGTCAATCGCCCTAAGCCATTTGGACAGTCATGGCACAGTGCGCCTGACGTCCGAGTGTTCTCCTTTCGACATGCTTGCCTGCCAAAATTCGCATGTCGTAACATCGACGACTTCGGGCATTCGCCTGGCACCTCCTCGGGGGACATACCGCAGGGGAGTGGAGGTGCCCGGACGGTCAACCAGGCGGCTTGCATCCTGCGCTCGACCACCAATTTGCAAATCTATTTTTCGTTATTGACCATTCTCAGATTGGCATCGCCGCCGACAAACTAGACTGCACGCTCCCGTCAGGTCAGGAGCGGTTGAATGTCTCAGATGGAAGAGCTCGCGCCGCAGTATAGTCAGGCTACTGACGTAGCCGCTGCGAAGGTAAATGGAAGGCGAAGGGTCGACTGGGCGGTTCTTGTCGTCGCGTTCGCTCTTGGTTGCACATTGGCGTGGGTCTACCTGTTGTTCTGGGCAGCCGTGTACGCGTGTCAGTTCGTCTTCTTCTGAGAAGTTGTCCCGCGCCAGTAGTTCCGCAGTCCCACCCCGCGCCCAGTTTGCTTGGCCGTCGAAACTAACTTGATCGACCTCAAATTATGAGCTTTTCGAGTCCATAGGCTCAGGTACGCCCTTCGGTCCGCCCCGCACACCAGGCAGGGCTGAGATGGCAGGGACGGCCCATCGATCACTGAGCGGTTGCTTGATCGGGATCTTACGAAAAAGAACGGGTGCGAGAAGAATGATTTTCGTCGAAACCAGGCTTGCAGGCGCCTACACTGTCGACATTGATCGACGAGAAGACAACCGCGGTCACTTTGCCCGTGTATTTTGCGGAGACGAATTTTCTGCGTACGGACTGAATTTCTCGGTTGCGCAGGCAAGTCTCAGCTTCAATGCAAAACGTGGTACTTTACGCGGCCTTCACTTCCAGTACCCTCCGGCGGCTGAAACAAAGTACGTTCGCTGCGTGAAGGGCGCCGTCTTCGACGTCATTGTCGACCTTCGTCCTGAGTCATCCACATATTTGGAGCACCTGTCGGTTCATCTGTCAGCCGAGAACGGGCGGGGCCTTTATATACCCAAGCGCTTCGCCCATGGCTTTGTCACGCTCGAGGAAGACACCGAACTGAGCTATCTCATCGGCGCATCACACGCGCCGAATGCCGAAGGCGGACTTCGATACGACGACCCTATGCTTGGAGTGGAATGGCCACTCGCCGTGCACGTTATCTCGGAGCGTGACACAGCATGGAAGCCGATTGTCGAGATCGAACACCAGCTGAAATCGCGCATGAGCCTCAATGAGGCCGCGTAGGGTTGACGTATTTTTCGCGAGCGAGTTGCCGCCGCCCGGCAATGGCGGCCGCGGCGTGGTTGCGATTTTATCGGCATAAGTTTTGTCGCAGTCAGGCTGACTTGACGTCTGTCAAGTGGACCGTTTCGGCGAAAGATAGAGTCGATAAGTCGAATGTAATCCGTTGAAGCGCCATTATGCAGAAGAGGAGCCGCTAATGCTGAGCCATGAACCCGCCGTCCAATCACTTGGCGCTTCGGCGACGAGCGTTCAGCGTGCCCACAGCGGATGCCGGTTCTGCGGATCTGAACTCGATCAGGTCTTTCTCGACCTTGGCCTTTCGCCACTCGCGAATTCGTATCTGAAGGAGGAGGATCTCAAAGGGCACGAGCCGAAATTTCCGTTGCGAGTCTTTGTTTGCAGCGATTGTTTCCTGGTCCAACTCGAGGAATGGGAGAGCCCGGAGAATATTTTCGGCGACTATGCCTACTTCTCTTCCTATAGCGAGTCGTGGCTCCGCCACGCAAAGACCTATGTAGGTGCAATGATCGAGCGCTTCGGGATCGGGCCCCAGAGCAAGGTCGTCGAGGTCGCAAGTAACGATGGGTATCTGCTGCAGTACTTCGTTGACCGAGGGGTTCCCGTGCTGGGCATAGAGCCGGCGCGCAACGTTGCCATGGTAGCTCGTTCCAGGGGGATTCCAACACGTGCCGACTTCTTCGGCGAAGCTACTGCGCGTACGTTGCGCAGGGAGGGCCTGCGCGCCAATCTTCTCATTGGCAACAACGTGCTTGCTCACGTTCCAAACCTGAACGATTTCGTCAAAGGATTGAAGGTACTGCTGGCTGACCGGGGCGTCATTACAATGGAATTTCCCCATTTGATGAGGCTATGTGCCGAGTGTCAAATCGACACGATCTATCATGAGCACTTTTCGTATTTTTCCTTCCTCACCGTAGAGAAGATCTTTGCAGCGCATGGATTGACGTTGTTCGATGTCGAGGAAGTGCCGACGCATGGCGGTTCGCTGCGCATTTTTGCGCAGCATGACGTTAGCGGGCGTCATCCGATTTCGGAGCGCGTCAGAGAGCTTCAGGAGCGTGAGATAGCCGCCGGATTCGCCGACCTCGGTGGGTATCTTGCCTTTGAAGAGCGCGCGATGCGGACGAGGCAGAAGCTAATAGAGTTCCTGATAAGCGCCAAGCAGGCTGGGAAGCGTGTCGTCGGATATGGAGCCCCTGCCAAAGGGAATACGCTGTTGAATTATTGCGGCATCACTCCGGATCTTGTCGAGTACACCGTTGACCTCAGCCCGCACAAACAGGGACGATTTTTGCCGGGGACCCACATTCCGATCTTTGAGCCGGAGCGAATCAACGTGACCAAACCCGATTACATCCTCATTCTGCCCTGGAATCTCAAAGATGAGATTATCAACCAACTATCGTTCGCGCGTGCCTGGGGTGCTCAGTTCGTGGTGCCGATTCCGGAGCCGCAGATTATCCGGTAGTCTGATTTCATCAGGTCCCGGGGGTTGTCTAACAGCGAGGTCAGGCGATGCATGGCGGGGTCCGGAGCCCTAATTTCGGGAAGCCCGACGGGCGGCCGACCGACATACAACTATCCATCGACGACGAAGGTCGATCGATGCACCGGTTCATTTCGGAGCTCTATCCGATATGCCGGAGCATCACGGGCGACGGTGTTCGAAAAACCCTCAATTTGATTCTTGAGCATATCCCGCTCACGATCTGCGAGGTGCCGTCTGGCTTGCGGGTCTTTGACTGGACCGTTCCACTCGAATGGAACATCCGGGATGCGTATGTAAAGAACAGCGCCGGACAACGTGTCATCGACTTTCGTGCCAGCAACCTGCACGTCGTCGGGTACAGTGTTCCTGTCCGCGCGCGACTCGGTCTTTCTGAACTCAAGGAACACCTGTTTTCGGATCCCGAGCAGCCGGATTGGACTCCCTATCGCACGTCATACTACAAGCCGACTTGGGGATTCTGTCTGCCGCATAATCAGCTGCTCGCTTTGCCGGAAGACGATTACGAAGTCTGCATCGACTCGTCGCTCGAGCCGGGGCATCTGACCTATGGGGAACTCCTGCTGCGTGGCCGGTCGCCCGATGAGGTGCTGATATCCTGCCACGTGTGTCACCCGTCGCTCTGCAATGATAATCTTTCGGGTATTGCCATCGCAACCGCGCTCGCGAAGCGGCTTGAGAGTATGGATTTGCGATACTCGTATCGATTCCTGTTTATTCCGGGCACCATTGGCTCGATTACCTGGGCCGCAATTCGCCAATCCCATTTGAGCAAGATCAAGCACGGGTTCGTGCTGACATGCGTCGGGGATGGGGGGTCTCCGACCTACAAGCTAAGTCGGCGTGGTAACGCGGAAATCGACAATGCGTGGATGTACGTCCTAAAGCAAAGTGGAGCCGCTTTCGATATTCAGCCGTTTTCTCCATTTGGCTATGACGAGCGGCAATATTGCTCCCCTGGACTTAATCTTCCGGTGGGGTGTTTCATGCGTACTCCTCACGGACAGTTTCCCGAGTACCACACCTCCGCAGACGATATCGATCTCGTGTGCGCGGACTCGCTGGGTGACTCGCTGGCGAAGGCGCTCACAACAATCGACGTCATCGAGCACAACCAAAAATATCTCAATTTGAAGCCATTCTGCGAACCGAAGCTGGGCGACTACGGATTGTACAGCACGATAGGCGGATTCGCTGCCGGGGAGTTTCAGATGGCGCTGCTTTGGTTGCTCAATATGTCCGACGGCGAGAATTCGGTGCTCGACATCGCTACCCGAGCTAATCTGCCTTGGACCACGATCAAGGAAGCGTTGGGCGCCCTTTGCAAAGCCGGTCTGCTGCAGCCGGTCGATCCGGCGGCGTCGGCACAGTAAGTCACACACATCTGTCGGTAACGGCCTATCTCTCCCTCAGGCTTTCCTGTTTGTATCGAAGGAGCGGGGACAGTAGATAGCTTATGATGCTGCGCGATCCGTTCTTGATTTCGACGGTGACCGCCATTCCGGGTGAAAGATTGACACGTTTATTCTCAATTTCCATTTGGGTTCGATCGAGCGAGATCCGCGCAGCATAGACCAGCTCCTGGCCCTTGGGTTCGCTGCTGGTTGTCTCTGCGCCTCGGGGGGCATCACCTGACTTGTCCTGTGATTTGTTGCGGGTAATGGCGTCCTGGGAAATGACGAGTACCTTGCCTTGCAATAGGCCATATCGGGTGAAATTGAACGTGTCGATCTTGATCGCCGCGTCCTGACCGACCTCGACGAAGCCAATGTCTCGGTTCGATATCATGGCTTCGATCTCCAGCCGACTTTCGGTCGGGACAACCATCATCAGCATCTGCGCAGGGGTCACCACGCCGCCGATGGTGTGGACAGCGAGTTGTTGCACGGTGCCATCGATGGGAGTCCTAAGAATCTGCAGGCTCGTGCGCTGCTCGGCCTTGATCACGTCCTGAACCAGTCCCGCTGCCTTTTCCTCTGCCTTGGCCAAGCCCTCGAGCAGGGCGCGCTCATATTCCGCCACCGCTTTCGAGCGTGTCTCCGCCAGCACAGAGATCGCGGCGTCGGCCTCATTGGACCGGCTTTGCTGGATGAGGATTTCCTGTTGTTGACCGACCAGTTCCTGCAATTCGCTCAAGTAGGTGAGCTTGGAGCCCAACTCCTTCTGAAACAATTGCTGGCGAATTTCGACGCGCTGCTGCAGGGGCACGAGCGTAGCTCGCAGTTTCTCGATCGAGGCCTTGAACGTGGTGCGCTCGGCTTCCTTTTGCGCCACCTGTCCGTCAATGGCGCCGAGCTTGGCGTTTTGTTCTGCAACCTGACTGATCAGGAATCGACGATGCATCTCAACAAGGTCGGGTGGTGAATCGTTGGGCGGAATAAATGCAGCGAGCGGATCGCGTTTCCCCGAGAGGGCTGCCTTCAGCCGCGCTACGTCGAAACGGGCCGCCATCAAATCACTCTTCAGGCGCCCGAGATCCGCGGCGCTTATGGTCGTGTCGAGCGTCATGAGGACATCGCCACTTTTGACCAATTGGCCATCACGAACCTCGATTGATCGCACAACGCCGGTCTCGAAAGGTTGGATGGTCTTGGTGCGGCTGCCTGGAATGAGTTTTCCCGAGGCGACGGCGACGATATCGACGGTCCCAAGGCACGCCCAGATCAGGGCGATGCCAAAGATCGCGACGATGCTGAACGCCATTGCGCGCCCAAGTGGGGAGGGTGGACTTTCCACGATTTCGAGTGCGGCCGGCAGAAAGGCTATTTCCTGGGCGCGGTGGCCATTCTCGTCAGGTTTGAATGCTACGATCGCCCGCCCAACCTTGCGAGCATGGCCGGCCAGGACGACGATCGCAGTGCTGCCGGCGGTCGCCTGCGTCGGGTTGGCTTTATCGGTCCCCGGCGTCGCGGCTCTTCGCAGGGTCGTTTGAAGCCGCTCGACCATCGTCCGGGCGGCTCCTTCGGTCCGTCGGCTCCAGGTAGTTGCAATTCTCCGCCAGCGAATGGCGAAGCCGCTCCGCTTTTTCACTAGTATCAGGCGGCCATCCCATAACGCTTCGAAATCAGATCGCGTCATCAACACTGGCCGTGCCGCTCGAGGAACTAGCACGATGGCCATGTCGTCGGTCACCCTGCCGAGTACCAAAAAGCTTCGGTTTCGTTGAACAGCGATTCCCGGCAACGGAAGATTCGATAGCTGCGCCCAGTTCGACTTCAAGCAGCGGGCGGCAAGGCCGATGGTCCTGGCATAGTTGACCATTTCCTCGACACCGACGGGTTGGCGGCCCACGGCTTGTCGAAGCTGTTCGGGATCAGCGCCAACGCCGAGCAAGCGAAGCAATATCTCCAGGACGAAAAAACCGGGATCATCTGGTGAGTTGGTAACGCGTGTTTCCATGCCGTCACCTATGTCGCCGAACTCTAGTTGTGCAGCGATGGGTGAAAAACCGTGTCATAGATGAGGCTCATGAAGGTGTGTCTGAAGCCGGTATAGGCTTGCGTAGCGCCCGCCGGCTTTGATCAGGTCGAGGTGGGAGCCATCCTCGACTAGACGACCATGCTCAATGGTGACTACGCGGTCTGCGATTCGTAAAGCCGAGAGTCGGTGTGCGATGATGAACACCGTGCGCCCTTGGGTAATCTGGGCCATATTTTGCTGGATGATACGCTCGCTCTCGAAGTCCAGCGCGCTCGTCGCTTCGTCGAAGATAAGTATGCGGGGATTGGAGATTAACGCGCGGGCAATGGCGACACGCTGACGTTGACCTCCCGACAGGCCGGTGCCCCGCTCGCCTACGATTGTGTCGTATCCCTCGGGTAGTCCTAGAATGAAATCGTGGGCGCCGGCCAGTGTCGAGGCTGCGATGATGCTTTCGGCGGGCACGGCAGGATCGACCAGGGCAATATTGTCCCTAACCGAACAGTTGAACAACATGTTGTCCTGGAGGACGACGCCGATCTGCCGGCGCAACCGGGCCGGATCGACCTGTGCGACATCGACTCCGTCGATCAGCACACGCCCGCTTTCGGGCAAATAGAGGCGCTGCACCAGTTTGGCCAGGGTACTCTTTCCTGATCCGGAGGTGCCAACAATGCCGATGACTTGACCGGCCGGCACGTCCAGATTGATGTCGTGCAGAATTGCCGGGCCATCGATGCGATATCGGAAAGAGACATTCTCGAAGGTGATGTCGCCGCGAATGGCGGCGAGCGCCATCCTGCCCGGATTATAGGCAGGCTCCGGCGTGGTGTTGAGAATGTCACCCAAACGGGCGATGGAAAGACGTGCTTGATGAAAATCCTGCCAGGTTTGCGCAAGCCGCAGAACCGGGGAACTGACGCGGCCCGACAGTAAGCTAAAGGCGACGAGTTCACCGACCGTAAGATCGCCGTTGATGACGAGTTTTGCTCCGAAATACAGGACAGCTGCTGTCACCAGCTTGCTCACGAATTGAACCGTTTGGCTCGCTGTGTTTCCGAGACTGATCACTCGAAAGCTCGCCGCAACGTAGCCGGCGAGCTGTTCTTCCCAACGCCGCTGCATCTGCGGCTCGACGGCCATTGCCTTGAGGGTCTCTATCCCGGTCACGCTCTCGACGAGGAAGGATTGATTCTCGGCTCCTCGCCGAAATTTTTCGTCCAGCCGTTGCTGGAATAGCGGGGCCGCCACGACCGAGATCCCGATATAGAATGGAAATGACGCGAGGACGATCCAGGTCAACAGGGGCGAATAGAAGAACAGCACGGCAATGAATATGAAGGTGAAGAACAGGTCGATAACCAGGGTAAGTCCGGAGCTGGTCAGGAAATTGCGAATGTTCTCCAGTTCGCGAACGCGAGCGACCGAGTCGCCGACGCGTCTCGCCTGAAAATACGCGATCGGTAACGCGAGCAGATGTCGAAACAGCCGCGCGCCGAGTTCGACGTCGATACGGTTGGTGGTGTGAGAGAAGAGGTACGTGCGGAGCACACCAAGCACCGTTTCGAAAATGGCGATGGCGACGAGGCCGATTGCAAGCACGTCGAGTGTGCTCATGCTGCGATGCACGAGCACCTTGTCGACGACGACTTGAAAAAATAACGGCGAAACCAGCGCGAACAACTGCAGGAAAAACGAAGCGAGCAGGACCTCGCCCAGAAGCCATCGGTATTTGTGAACTGCGCCGAGAAACCACGTGATGTCGAACCGGCGCGAAAGGTCGCTGAGGGTGGCCCGCTTCGTCATCAGCACGAGGCGGCCGTCCCATAGCTGTTCCAGTTCGGTTTGCGTCATGATGGCCGGCCGTGGACTTCCCGGCTCCAGGACGATGACCTTTCCTTCACCGGCTTTCCCGAGCAGCAAAAAGCCGCCGTCGCGCAGGGCGGCTAGTGCGGGCATCGGGGTACTCGGCAGTCTGGCCCAGTTGGTCGTGGTGACACGAGCCTTCAATCCGAAAGCCCTCGCGCAACGCAGCATCTCGGGAAGGCCGATCCGTGCTCCGCCGAACTGATGACGAATCTGCTCCGGATCGACACCAAGCCCTTGAAACCGAAGCATCATGACCAGCGCGATCAGTCCTGGATCAAGTGGTGCACCGGTTGCTTTGCGGTGCTCTTGCACTGTCCTGCTCCCCAAAATGGCGGCTCGCCGCCGCCCCATTCATCCTGTATGCAAACGGCCTCAGCCATCGATCGCATCGAGGCGACCTAAAGGTGCCTCCTGCCGCTTGTTAAGAAGCATCGAGGTACGGCCCGGACTAGGGGCCGACTCGACGCTTATCCGGCATTTCGCCCGAACAAGGGCAGAACCTTGTCGATCTAAAGTCGCAATGTGCCTATCAAATCGGCAGTAAAGCCCCCGAAGTGGCGTTGACCGAACTAGAATTGGCCGGAGCGATGCGTCGTTGTCTCTCGTTGCGAGCCTCGGCGGTTTGCCGAGCTAGTTGTTGATGAAAGTTTTCAGCGGATAATGCTCATCGGGCGTTATCCGTCCTTTGACCAGCCGCGCTTTGACGGTCTTGTCTAGATAGGACACGCGTTTGACGATCGGCGATGGTCTCACGTCTGAGTAATTGATATAGCTGTCGAAGCAGATCGACTTGCCCATCGACACCTTTAGCTTGTTCTTCAGGACCCACAGGAGCGGCTCGTTCTTGGGTAACTGCGGTATGATATTGGAACGCATCGCGGTGCGGGCGGTCGTGACCATCCAGCAGTTCTGATCGCAGCCTGCGACCTTCTGACGAGTCTTCTGAGCAATCTCGCTGTTGAGGATTTCATCCCACGACTGCCGCGCGAGGTTGCCCATCGGGAGATCGGATCGGACGTTGCAAGCCCATACGTCCGACCAGGGATCGATGAAGGCAAAATCCTTTCCAGCGCTGCAAGGAATGAGCCGATCATGGCCGAGGATCTTTTCGATTAGGCCAAGATTGAGATAAGCGCGAAACCAATTCTTCGGCTTGTTACTCCGTAGCATCGCCTCGATTAGTCCTTCGACCTTTCGAGCAACAGCCTTGCGTTCGTAGAAATAATTGTCGTTCTTGTAGAACTGCCAGGCATTATGAAGTGCGGATGTTGCAAGCTCGTAACCTTCGCTTCGCGCGAACTCGTAGACACTGACAAGCTGGTCGACGTTCTCGTCCTGAATGACCATGGCGAAGCCGAGGTCGGTGCCGCCGGCCTCCCTCAGCATGCGTAGCCCCGCGACCTTGGTCGCGAAACCGTCCTTCTCGCCCCGGATCGTGTCGCTTGTTACCTGGTTTCCCTCCAGTGAAAAGCGCACTTTGATATTGGGATACTTCTTGATGATCGGAACGAGCCGGTCAGGGTGTAGTCCGTTGGAAGAAATCTCCATGACCCGGGCTTTCGGGTGGAGAATATCGGCGATCTCAGCGAGATCCTTGCGAAGTGTCGGCTCGCCACCGGACACGTTGAGGTTATCGAAACCTGGCGGCAGTTTCGATAACGTCTCAAGAGAAACCTCCTCCCTGGGATCTGTCGGATTCTTCCAAATATAACACATCTGGCACTTTGAATTGCACCTGAACGTCGAGATGACTGTGAGGTCCATTTTATGGTCCAACCTTGCTGGATGATTTGTTTGCTATGACCAAGCTCTCATAAAGTGAGAGAAGCGACGCTCCGTGTCTCGTGAGCGAATATTGCGTCTCGACAATCCGTCGAGCTTCCCGACCGAGCTTTCTTCGCAAATCGGAATTGTCCAATAGCAACCTTATGCAACTGGACAGTTCCTGCCTGCTCGTTGGATTGAACAGAAAGCCGGTCTCGCCGTCGCGAACGAGTTCTGGAATTCCGCCGATGCGCGCCGCCACGATTGGCTTGGCATGCGCCATCGCTTCGAGTATCGAAAGCGGACTATTTTCGTGCCATTCGGACGGAACGACAACGACAGACGCGTCCCGAAGCCTGGCCTTGAGAGCGTCGCCCGTGAGGTGGCCAGTAAATTCCGCAAGCGAAAAACGCGACTTCAAGTCTTGCAACAATGGCCCTGTTCCGGCGACGACCAGTCGCCACGCCGCATCATCTGCGGCGTGAGCTTGCAGCAAGGTCTCAACTCCCTTTTCCGGCGATAAACGTCCGAGGTAGAGGACGAAGCCGTCATCCTGCCGCGGCACTTCGATGAGGGAGCTGTCGATTCCATTCGGGATATGCACAACCTTGTCCTCGCCGAAGCGGCGGACCACGGCGTCGCGCATAAACCGGCTGGGAGCAATGAACTTGTCAACGCGTTGATAGCTCTTCGCGGCTGCATGATAGCGGGCCTCGGCCCAGAGCAGCGCACTTCGCCCGATCGAACCACCGGCGCAACGTTGTGAGAGCAGGGCGCCAAATCGGCCGTCAGAACATTTTGTGCAGGGTTGGCCGTTTGCGAGCTGGGTATAAACCGGGCACACGGGCTTGTAATCATGAAGTGTGAGAACGACTGGAATTTTTAGCCGTGCCGCAGCGTTGATGATGGAGGGGGTCAACTGGTGGTAGATGTTATGGCAGTGCAAAAGGTCTGGCTTCTCGTCGCGGATCAGGTGGGTAATCTGCCTAACCGCTTCCCGCGAATGAATGAATGAAAGTGCAGACTTGATCTGACCGATCGGAGAATTCGAACGGTAACCCTTCTGCGAGACGAAATAGGAATCATATTTGGACGGAAAGTTGCGCGGGTCGCGCATGGAAAACTCGATAACATCCAAGCCACGCTTCTTCATCAGTTCCATTTCATCGAACATGACGACTTCAGAGCCGCCGTTCAAAAAAAAGAACTTGTTGGCGAGCAGTATTTTCTTGATGGACCGCTCTGGTGAGCTGAACTGCCGTGTGTCCTCGATGGCGGCTAGATCGACCTGGGACGGACTCCACGTCCCAAGTGGAGCCCCAGGTGGCTTTGCGACGATTGTGTCGAGGCCATGATCCGTCGATGGTCCTCTCATGGAGCCAATCCCGCCGCCAACTCACGTTCCCAAACTCCGAACGAGCCATGAACTGCCAGCGCTCGCATCGCGTTTCCTCTGAGGTCGGTGATACGACGATTTTGGAAGACTATCCGCGCGCGGCATGCCGATATTGACGGTCGTCAAGTCAAGTCCATGACCGATGTACAAGATGATATTCCGGTATTCGACGCGTTGGTTAAGGAACGGCCAGCCAATAGGGCGTTCGAGCTTACTTAAGACGATTGATCAAGGCTTCTCGGCCCGAGTGGCGACTAAGACATGGCGTTTCTTACGGGAGGATTTGAGATGAGAAAACGTGAGATCTACATTTTTGGGTTTCGGGGCTTTCCGAATGTTCAGGGTGGTGTTGAGAGCCATGTCGAAAATCTTGCTCCGCAGCTCGTTAAGCTTGGTCATCGTGTGACGGCCTGCTCGCGTTCGCCGTACGCCGATCCGACAGGTGAGAAAGAATGGAAAGGAGTGCGTCTGCTTCGGCTTTGGACGCTGCAGAATACGTATCTCGAAGCGGTGCTGCATTCGCTCGTCTGTACGGTGGTGGCAGCAGTCCGCAGACCGCTTGTCGTGCACGTCCAGGGCATTGGACCCGCGCTTGTTACGCCACTGCTACGCGTTCTGGGTTTACGAATTGTCGTCACGCACCACGGCGAAGATTACAACAGAGAAAAGTGGGGTTGGGCGGCGCGCACGGTCCTGCGCCTCGGCGAGGCGTTGGGAATGCGCTTCGCCCACAAACGAATAGCCATCAGCCGCAGCATCGAGAAATTGATCGCCACCAAGTATGGAAAATCGTGCGAGGTCATCCCGAACGGTGTGGCCTTCTCAGAGTTACCGTCAGAGAATGACAAGATACGCAACCTCGGTTTGGAACCTGGTCGGTATGTACTGACGGTTGGAAGACTTGTCCCCGAGAAGCGGCAACTGGACCTCCTGCGCGCGTTCGCGGATTCGGAGCTGGTAGGCTGGAAGCTGGCAATCGTCGGCCGGATTGATCACAAGAACAAGTATGCCGATCTCCTTGCATCGGAGGCAGCCACGATGGAAAATGTCGTCATGGCCGGCTTCCAGACTGGGGAGGCCCTGCGGCAACTCTACGCCCATGCCGGGTTATTTGTGCTGCCTTCGTCGCACGAGGGCTTGCCTATCGTACTCCTCGAGGCCCTCGGCTATGGCTTGCCTGTGCTGGTGAGCGATATACCCTCCAATCTGGAAGTGGTTGGCGATCCTGGGCACGTGTTTCGCATGGGGGATACTCAGGAGCTAAGCGCGAAAATCACGGCCTTGACCGGCGAGAAGTTCGACGAGGTACAACGCCAGGCGATCAGGCACGATTGCTATCGTCGCTATGACTGGACTGAGGTTGCTCGAAAGACCTCGGCAGCCTACGACGAGCTTATCGACGCGAAATCGGATGACGTGATTGCACGTCCGAAACCGGTGGGGAAGCGGGCTACCAATCTCCGGTTGGGATCAGCTCAAGCCCTCGCTGTGCGCAGTTCGGGAACTCCCGCTGCAGATTCGGTGAGAAAGAGCAACTTACATGGATGAGCGACGTATTTTGTGGCGGGTGACTCAGGTTGGATTTGATTTCACCTTATGGAAAAAAGCCTGACGAACTCACAGCTTTTCGCCGGCGCTCGTATTCAACTGTCCGAGTTGGGGATTGAGCGATGCCGCAAACTTAAGGGGCGCGCTGGAGTGATCGTCAGCGTCAACTCAGGCGGCAGCTCGTTTCGTATTTTGCTCGACGGGCGAAGGCAGCCGCTTACGTTGCACCGAAGCTACGTTGAACCTGAAGCGCAGTCCGGATGTGGTGCCTCATAATCTAAATCGTCAGGGGCTGGGTATTCGTTGTAGAAGCAGTTCGAAAGTCGTCTGGGACATCTGACGTGATGTCGGTGGCCGCTTCCGCTCGCACGAGAATATTTGAAGTTGCCCCAATTGGAGGCGCGCCTAGAGAGCTTCGCAGGGCGAAGACCAATCTTAGCACGTCGGCTGTCATGGACAACACAAGCCGCTATTGAGAATTATCAAGTCTCCCACCAACGTGACCTGTACGATGCAGGTGAGGGGTATTGCGATGCTGGTTGGCTTTCACTGGCTTGTAGTATCGCCGTACGCGCCTCCGTTCCCCGGCCTCCACCATACCGGCCACCACCTTGTTTGGCGTGCTCTATCCCTTTCTGCTTCTGAAACATGTTGGATGATTGTCTTCCAATGGTGATCCAGTTTTGCGTACGCAGGGTGATTTGCAGCCACGCCGCGCTGGCCCGTTCCAAGGGTTGTACCGGACGTGAGATGATCGAGCGCGGTTGGGCGGTGATCCGGGAGTAAAGAAAAATGAGTGACAATAACCGCGTTCTTGTGGTGGGCGGTGCTGGCTATATTGGGTCCCATTGTTGCAAAGCGCTGGCTGCCGCCGGTTATCGACCGGTCTGTTTTGACAATTTCTCGACAGGGCATCGAGATTTCGTAAAATGGGGACCCGTTATTGAGGGTGATATTCACGATCAGTCGCGTCTTGCGGATAGCATCAAGCAGCATGGTGTGATCGCAGTCTTGCATTTCGCTGCGTCAAGTCTTGTCGGGGAGTCTGTCAGCGATCCGCAGAAGTACTATCATAACAATGTGGCAGGAACGCTGTCTTTGCTGCGCGCAATGCGCCAGGCGCAATGCAAGACATTGGTCTTTTCAAGCAGCGGGGCTGTTTACGGAGAGTCGCACCAGGGCTTGATAAGCGAGTCCGAAATACCGCGGCCGGTGAATCCGTATGGCAGGACAAAACTGATTATCGAAGAAATGCTCGCGGATTTTCAGAAAGCATACGCGCTAGCTTCGGCTTGCCTTCGTTACTTCAATGCGAGCGGTGCCGACTTGTCGGGCGATATCGGGGAAGATCACGATCCGGAGACGCATCTAATACCACGCGCGCTCTTGGCCACCCAAGGAAAGATCGATGATTTTGCGATCTATGGAGACGACTACGATACTCCGGATGGCACGGCGATCCGCGATTACATTCACGTCATGGATCTGGCACGGGCCCACATATTGGCACTGAAGTATCTTGTTTCAGGCGGAGCAGGTAGTTGCTTCAACCTAGGCACGGGCCGAGGGCATTCCGTAAGGCAAATCCTTCGTCAAATTTCCACCGAAACCGGGAAGAAGACCTCGTTTGCCATAAAGCCACGCCGTCAGGGAGATCCGCCGGTTCTTGTTGCCGATCCGGCGCGTGCCAAAGCGAGTCTAGGTTTTGTGCCGAAATACTCGGATCTCTCGACAATCGTTCGCTCAGCGTGGACGTGGCATGAACGCGTTCAGCGTGCCAAGGCACGTGAGCCAAAGCAGACCGTCCAATTGTTACTTTAGCGCGTTTCAATGTGCTTGCGTAGCTCCGAATTGAAACGTCGAACGCGAGGTGACTGATGCCAGTTCGTAAGGAAAGTCCAACCGATAGAACCATTCTGCAGCTGAAGTCGGAAGGTCTGAGCTTCCGCGAGATATCGCTTCAGCTTCGCTTGCCGTCAGGATCAGTGGCCAGTCGTTACTATCGCCTCAAAGGTGTTCGACACCCCTCACAGGTCGACCGCGATGATCAGTTGAGAAAGGCAAGGCGTGAGCGTCGTGTAGCTCGGAACAAGGTGAGATCGTCGGCCGCGATTCAGGCTGCGATCGAACTGAGAGGCGGCCTTCCGTTTTCCGTTGCGGTTGGAAAGGCTCGTTCGAAGGGAGCTTCGCTTGAAATGATAGGCCTCTGCTTGGGAATATCAAAGCAGGCACTCCACAAGCAGTGGCAGCAGCGTAATTCATTCGGAAACTGAGGTCGCGAGAGTAAATGTGCGGCTTCACTTGCGATGTGGGCGATCCAAGGAAGAGGATAGCTCGCGTGGCCCTGAGGTTGTTACCGGCTGATGCCCGCTGAATTGTCTTGGCGGCAATCCTGACGCCGTGCCTAGGCCACGAAAACGATCCGAAGAGCCGTCACCTATCGGTTGTCCGGGAGGAGGGCGAGGTTTCGGATGGATGGATCAAGGCCAGGGGGAGGCCCTCCGTGCGAATTAACGATCCACATTGTGATAACAGCCGGATGGCTGAGGTTCAGCGGAGCGATTTTATAGGAGACGCCCAACGGATTTGGTCGACCCCGATTTATGTCGTCCGATTGCAGTTCACTTACGGAACGTTCCCGAGACACAAAGCGGCGGCCACGACTGGGGAAAGTCGAGGCCGCCTAGTCATGGATTAACTATGAGTGCCGGCAGTTAACCGACATGCCATATTAGCTGTCGCATTCCATGATCTATTGACGTTGATCAACTTCCTGCCGATCAAACTGACGCCCGCATGAGCGTAGTGGCAGGACAGAGCCCAACCGCGTGTGTTGCCGATTAGTTGAAGTGGATAACGCGCAGCGGATCTCGCCGACGTTCGATAGCGTTTAGAAAAACGATTGCAATGCAGTCCAGGTGACTAGTGCAAAGAGGATACCAGCGGTCGCGGGCATAGTTCGCTCGATTCCTGCACATGCTGTGCGGCAAGTTCGAGGAGATGATGAGCCGCCATTGTATCCGGATGTTCGTTGGCAAGCTGCTGGCAACGCCGGATCAGGGCGAGCAACTGCGTTTTCTTGGTTTGCGGGCCTGCCATGACCTTGTTATCTCGCTCGACTGCGTTTCGGGCTAGCCAACGGTCTCGCGAGCGATGCTCGGGCCAAAGGTAAGCATTAGAACACGGGCGAGCTCTCTCTTACGCGCTCGCCCAGAATCCATTCAGAGCCGGGAAAGTTGCTCGTGGTACCGGATGAACCGGGAACGGCGGGCGTCATACGCCTGCGGTAACCACACAGTTCGATGACAATTTCCGAGGGTGATGCGTTAACTACCGTGCTCATGACGAGCGCCCCATCGATCAAAAGAATTGGCAAGTCGACGCCAGTTGATGGATAGGAAGATGTGGTGCCCCCGATCAGCCAAATCAGAGTGCCGGTCTCGAGTGTCCAGAAATTGGTGTGCGCCACCCAACGCGACATGCCCACTCCGATGCGTTGGATTTGTGCTTCCATGCCCTTGGCGACGGTCGTATCGAGGCCGGTCTGGTATTCAGCAGGTTAGCAAGGACTTTGCTCACCACGCTTGGCCCAGACTTGACGATCCTCAATACTGCTGGCGCGACAAAATGTGATATTTGCTGCCGAGTTTGGGCTACGATTTTTCTTAGCGGGACATCCGTTTTGTGTGAACCGATATACAGTTACCAGTTCTAACATGAGTGGAAAGAAAATGCCGCGCCCGCTGTTGGTCCGGTCCGAGGTCGGTAACGAACTTCGCCCGATTCGTCCTGCTCGTGCCTATCTTGCGGCGCTCGTCGTGGGGGCCATCCTGTCGGTGAGTTCGTTCTATGCCGGCACCCTTTGGGAACGGGGCGCGGATTTGTCACCTGCGGATCTGCCATCGATCGCGGAGGCGGACCAATCAGAAGAGATTACAATTGCCACACCGCTGTTGGATGCCATATTTCAGAATACGCCCGGTCAAAGCGAAGGGTATGCTGTCGGAGTGCCCAAGGCCTTCGCGTGGTGCGGCGGTTGGTACAAGCCCGCAGGCGACAGCTCGCCGCCTTCCAGTTTCACAGCGGTTACCGCAAAAGGACAAATTTATCCGAAAGAGGGGGCGCGCGCGTTTTTGGGTAGAGACGGCATCACAATTAGGAATGCAAAAACCTACGTCCACCTCAGCACTACCCGGGAATGGGTGTTGGTCCAGGACCAGGCCACCGACGAGATCACCGGAGCTCACTTTGTCGCGGACTTCTCGCCGAATGCGGCCAAGCCTATGAAGTTAAGCTCGCAACCGGACCGCAGCGTAGTCATTAGCGCTCCTCCGGCCGGTTACAACGATCATTTTTGGCCAGCCCAACGAGGCAAGTATGCGGCTGGAAGTGTCGATGGCGTGTATGTGCAGATGGACATGCGAACAAATGACCCGAACATGAAATTTGTCGCCAGCGTCGGAGCCGACTGGTGGCTCGATACGAGCGCGGGCATTTTGTCCGATGTCGTTACCGTTTCCGGAGCAGGCCAGAGTAACTGGGTTGAGCTTTCGACACGGTGGTCGACCTTACGCTTCTATTCCGGGAGCACCGCCCAGCTTCAAGCGGACCCGCCTCCACCGCTCGCCGACTCGACCATTGATGAAAAAGAAACCATCATCCGACGTCGCACGAACGCTTCTTCGCCTTGCTTATCCGTTCCGCAGGAGAGAGCGCGCTCATGACGTTTCTGCTTGCTTCGGCGCCAGAAGGCTCTCGCCCTATGAACGGACCTGGCCGCGTAGGTCATGTCGGAACGATCGCGGGGGCGCTTCCTGCGCCGCGGCATCGTCGACCACGAATTGGACCGAAACGCAAAGCCCTATACCGATAGGCGAGCGTGCGCGAGATGTGAGATCGAGTTGCTAAATCGCAACTGGTTGGCTGCTGGGTGAGATGTCGCTGGCGCGGGGAACCATTCGCTTGACGTCAACTCTTGGCGAAGGAGGTGGCATGGCCAGATATCACATAAATTTCCGGCAAGGCGATAAGATCAACAAGGACCTTGTAGGCATCGATTTGCCGAGCTTGGCAGAGGCCTTTGAAGCGGCGCTGCTTTCTCTTCGCGAGCTTTTGGCTGAAAATATACATTCGGCTTCTAAGACACCGGTTGAGGCTGCCATCATCACCGACGAGAGCGGGCAGGAACTTATGGCGATTCCTGTGAAGGATATTTTGCCGGAGCGCTTAAGGAAATAGCGTTGCCTGATCTCCATCGTCCGCTTCCCCCGCGTTCGTTAATCCTGGCTCCCGACCGGATTCGGCATCGCGTCGGACGATCAGGCAGGCAAGCCAGTGCCGATGCCAGCATTGGCCGGGGCGGCGGCATTCTCGCAACGCTTGTTCGACTACCTGATCTACGAGCCGATCCGCGCGGTGCTGCTGCACGGTGCAGGCGTGCCAGTCCTCATCCGTCTCCGGAGCGATACGCCATCCACAAACTCATGGTCGGATCCCGCCGGAAGGAGGATCGCGACGCAACCGCAAAGAGTTCGAAGGCCTGGCTTCAGGCCCGATCAATCGTCGAAGCGATGATCGCGAACCGGCAGCATGCTGATCTTGCTTCTGCCTTTACGGAAGCCTGGGACCGCGGCTCTCACTGGAGAGCAGCAATCCGTACAAGCATCGCGACCTACGACGACGACTTCCAAAACTCGTTCCGAACCGAGCTTGCCAATGGCGTAACCGAGCTTGGCTGCAACCCCGCCGATTACGATCTTGCAGATAAGCCAACGGAAGCCTCTACGCCCCACCCAAAATGACGCACGGATTGCAGTTCCTGCGCGTGCACCGAGAGCCCAAAACGGCTACAAACGTGTGCAATTTCGTCTGGTTTGGAAGTGCACAGGTTCGTGCTTCATCACTTTGAGAGAGCAAGATAAACTGTGAAATATCAAGATTATCGCTTTTTCGTCGCCCCGACGATGGATTGGAACGAGAGTTTAGATTTTTCAAATAGTTAGAAGCGGCGTGGGCACGATGTGTGCACCGGGAGATCAAAGAAAATCTAGCGGCATCCAAGTCAGCGTGATGCACTGAAGCCGCTGCGGTATCAGCGACGGGCCGGTGTTCGAGAGATGAGTTATCTCGGGACAAGCCGCGAATTGCCGAAATCGAACTTAGAGGCGTTATCGGATAACGGGCAGGAATGTCCGCTTCCCGCGGCAGAGCCGACATTCGGCTCGATACGAACATCCTTTCCAGTGTTCGCTTGCAAAGCAGCATCGGCTATTCGCTCATGGTGCGGCGAGCTTGTGATCATTTCGAGAAGCGGGCCCTACGGTGACGAATTCTTGTTGCGATTGGATCGGTGCGAGACTTCGTCCAAGTAGAGTCCCGTCTCCACACTTCCGAAATTCGGACATCTCAGACTGACGGCTTAGCTATGACGTCCGTTGTTGAGGGCAGAGGGGACTTTCCAGACGCGTGCGCAATGCCGAGGCCCGAATGGCGAAGGAGGCAGAGCAGAAGCGGCGGCTCGACGAAGGACAGACGCTGTACGACGTAGCGGGGATGAAGGCTCTATTCGAGGCTGCCGAAATCGTAGAGATCGACGCCATCTGGAGTGACGCTTGATGATGGCAGATAAGTGCGTTCGCTTTGCCGCATAGCGGACGCTGGATCTTTGTTGTTCGTCCTCACCTGATCTATGTGGTTGGCTGAGAATTGCTCATCCCGGAGCTATTTCTCTGAAAGCGCTGCATAACGCTTCAAACGGGCGGCGAAAGAATTGCGGACGTGCAGGCGGGCGAGAGCTTCTGCCTTGTCGGGATCTCTTGCCACAATCGCGGCCACGATTGCCTCGTGTTCAGTTAAGAAGTTCGGCCGGCCTCGATTTCACGACCGACGTGGTGCCGGTCATTCGGTGCCCAAAGTGGCCGCAAGATGTGCCGCGGCACCTTTCAGAATCTCGCGAATGCTTGGCATGCACCGCTCGTTGTAGTCGATCGCGCGCCAATTGGGACGATCGGCATCGACCGTCAGCCGCGAAGCCAGTCGCGATGGAGGATGGAGCGCTGCTGGGCTGCCGTTAGATAGGTGCCGCCTTAGATCGGTGGAGGCGGCCCCAATGGTGATGTTGACAGCTCTTCACGATAATGCATTATGCATCCATGTTATTGACCGAAGCCCAAGGCAAGGCGCTGCTGCGCGGTGTCGCCATATTAACCCCGAAGAGCCTGGAATTCGGCACGTTGGCCGAAGTACAGCTGAATTCGCTTGAATTTCCCGTTGCCGTCAAAGCGCAGGTCAGCGCGGGCGGCCGGGGGAAGGCCGGCGGCATTCGCAGGGCGGATTCACTTGTCGACCTTGAGAATGCATTCTCCACAATCATGAAGACCACCTTTGGCGGCGAAGCACCGTCCTCCGTGCTGGTTGAACCCTGGTTGGCCATCGAGCGCGAACTCTATCTTGCCGTGACCATCGATGCGCAGGCGGGCGGCTTCAGCATTCTCTATTCGCCGCGAGGCGGCGTCGATATCGAGGATGGGCCGCCACCGCTGGCCTACCGCGTCGGACTGCCGCGCTATTTCCGCGCCCATGCGTTTCGCAAGCTGCTCGAACCGGTCGAGCGCGACGCCAAATTGCGCGAGCGGATCATTGCGATGGCAAGGCGGCTGCTTGAGGTCGCCACATCGAACGAGTGCCTGACCGTCGAGATCAATCCGCTGATCGTTCAAAAAGACGGCTCGCTGATCGCCGGTGACGCCAAGGTTGTCCTCGATGAGGCTGCCGCGTTTCGAAAGGCGGCAACCGTCGCGGCGATTGCTGCTTCGCGTGAAAAAGCCGCGCCCGATATCCGCCTGTGCGACGAGGCCAATCTGATGCTGGTCTGGCTCGACGGCGAGATCGGGCTGATTTCGGGCGGCGCCGGTATGACGATGGCCGCGATGGATGCGATCGACGGCGCCGGTGCGCAGCCGGCATGCTTCCTCGACGTCAGCGGAAACCCGACACCTTCAGGCTTCGCAACCGCCTTCGATCTTTTGGACCGCGCGCCGAAGGTGAAGGGAATCCTAGTTAGCATGTTCGGCGGTGGCCTGCACACCGACCGCGTCGCCAGGACGCTGGTTGAAATCCTCAAAACACGTCGATCGTCGAAGCCGGTTACGTTGCGCCTGCAGGGAACGCGCAGCGATGTCGCGACCGAAATCCTGCGCGAGGCCGGGCATCACAATCACGCCACGCTTGAAGCCGCCGTCACCAACATCGTTGAAAAAGTAAGCCGGGCGCCATGAGCATCCTTCTCGACGCCACCGCGCGTGTCCTTATCGTCGGCATATCCGGCAAATTTGGAACCTTCTCCGTCAAGGATCTCGCGCAAAGCAGGACCGCTGTGGTCGCTGGCGTCGCGCCCGGACGTCATGGCCAGATCGTCGAGAACATCCCGGTGTTCTCCAGCGTCGCGGCGGCGATAGGAGAGACCGGCGCTAATGCCGCTTTGATCTACGTGCCGGCTTCGGGCGCTCTCGATGCGGTTCTCGAAACGATCGAGGCGGGGTGTCCCCTGATCGCCTATCCCGGTGACGGCCTGCCGGTCTCCGACGCGATGGAGATGCGGGCCGCAGCACTGGAAGCAGGCGCACATCTCGTCGGCCCCAATTCTCCCGGATTGATTTCTCCCGGCAAGGCCAAGCTCGGCTTCATGCCTTCGTTCTGCTACGCGCCGGGCCCGATTGGCGTCATCTCGCGCAGCGGATCATTGTCATATGAGGCCTGTTTCCGCCTGACGTCGGCGGGTCTGGGCCAGACCAGTGTCATCGGTATCGGCGGCGATCCCGTGCGCGGCGTCAACGCCGCAGAGGCGATCGGCTCGTTCCACGACGATCCGGAGACCCGCGCCATCGTCTATCTCGGCGAGATCGGCGGATCCGAGGAATATGCGCTGGCGGAATATGCCCGACGCCCCGACGCCAAGCCTGCCGCAGCACTTCTGGTCGGCCGCACCGCACCGGTCGGCAAGAAGATGGGCCATGCCGCCGCGATGATCGGCTCCTACGCAGAAGGCTGGGCCGCCAAGGTCGAAGCGCTCGACCGCGCCGGCGTCGTGATCGCGCGCGACCTCGACGGTCTGGCCGCGGCCGCGAAATCCGCGCTGACGCGCGCCATGGCACCGGCCGCCTAGGAAGACCGCAACACAACAGCCAACAACACGACAACAGCATCGGAGAAGGCAATGTCAGACGTCATGGAAAAAGAAGTCGGCCACTCGCCGGCAGAAGGAAAGATCACCGACGAAGCGATCGCGCGGGCGCGAGGGATGATCGGCCTGCAACTGCGTCCCGAGGGCCCTTATCTTCAGGATGCGACGTTGGATACGATGCGCAATTGGTGCAACGGTATCGGAGATATGAACCCGCTTTACCGCGATGCCGAGCACGGTCGCCAAAGCAATTATGGATCGAACGTCGCCCATCCCATGTTTCCGATGGCGTTCGGTTGGATCGGGCGGACGCGTTGGGGGCTGCCCGGCGTTCACGGCTTCTACGCTGGCAATGATTGGGAACTGTTTCGGCACGTGCGGCCGGGTGATCGCATTACCGCAATCGAGCGCGTCGTCGGCATCGAGGTGAAGGAAAGCAAGTTCTCCGGACGTCTGGTGCTGCAATATGTCGAGGCGACCTACAGCAACCAGCGTGGCGAACTGGTCGCCCGCGCGCTTGGAACCTGCACGCGGCATGAGCGCAAGGCTTCTCGCGATGCGGGAAAATACAAGGATATCGTGAGCTATGAGTACACGGCTGAGGAATTCGCCGCGCTGGATGATGCCATCCTGAAGGAAGAGGAGCGAATTCGTGGTGGTAAGGTGCGATACTTCGAGGACGTCAACGTCGGCGACGAATTGCCGCCGATCGTTCGCGGGCCGCTCTCGCTGATGGATACGATGGGTTTTCTGGTCGGCTGCGGGCGCGGTCATACCCACGGCATCGTGCTGAAAGCCGCCGTCAAGCATCCCGGCCATTTCTTCCGTAACCCCGAAGCCGGAGGCGGCATCGAGTATACCGGCATCGGTCACCATCGCGAGTCGATGGCCAAGGACGTCGGCGTGCCCGGGACCTACGACTACGGTCCGCAGCGTTCGTCCTGGCTGTGCAGTCTGGTGACGAACTGGATGGGCGATACCGCCTTCCTCAAGCGCGTGCGCACCGAGATGCGCCGCTTCAACACCATGGGTGACTCGACTTGGTGCAAGGGGAAGGTCGTAAGAAAATATGTGAAGGACGGATTTGCACTGGTCGACCTCGAGATCTGGGGCGAGAACCAGCGTGGCGAATTGACGACGCCGGGCCTTGCGACGGTGATGTTGACGTCGCGCGACGTGAAAAATCGCGTGTTCTTCGATGGTGCCCAACTCGATCTGGAACTGCCGACGGTCAGATAGGCCGGCGGAAAACAAAAACAAAAAGAGGGTGGAGCCATGCCGGAAAGGGTTTTGCCACCGCCGCTGGCGGGGGTGACGGTTGTCGAAATATCGCACAGCGTCGCTGCCGCTTACGCCGGCCGTCTGCTCGCCACCCTTGGCGCGGAGACGGTCATGGTTGAGCCTCCGGACGGCAGCCCGCTGCGTCGCGAGCCGCCCTTTCTCCCGCCCGCCAATGCGGCCAGCGCGCTGTTCGCGTTTCTCGGCTCGGGCAAGCAGAGCGTCGTGTGCGATCTCGCCACGGCATCCGGGCGTGCTGCTTTAGCGAACCTGCTCGCGACTGCGGATGTCTTCATCCACGACATCCCCGTAGCGCAGCGCGCGACGCTCCAACTCGATGAAGATAGCCTTCGGCACCGCTATCCCAATCTGATTGACGTGTCGGTGCTACCTTTCGGCGCGCATGGGCCAAAGGCCGATTGGCAGGGCGAGGAGATCAACCTGATTCATGCCTCCGGTGAGGGCTTTCTGCTGCCCAATGGTCTTTCGGTCGAACTGTTTCCCGATCGGCCGCCGCTGAAGGTGCATGGTCACTTTGCGTCATATCAGGGCGGTGTCGTTGCAGCCCTCGGCGCACTGTCGGCGCTGATGAGCCGCGACCATGTCGGGGCCGAAAGCGTCGACGTCTCCGTGCATGATGCCATGCTGGCGGTCGGTGCATTTGCGCTACAGCGGTTTGGTGACGGTTCCCTGGAGCATCGTTCGACGCGCTCCTTCAAATATGGCGGCGTGCTCGAATGCGCGGACGGCTATGTCGAACTGCTGACACTCGAAGACCGGCAATGGCGCGGCCTTGTCGAGCTGATGGGGCAGCCGCGTTGGGCGTTGGACCCGGCGTTGTCAGATTCGCTCGAGCGCAGTCGGCGCGGCGAGGAGATCAATACGGACATCCGGGCGTGGGCGCGACAGCAGTGTGTGGGCGACGTGGTCGCGCGCGCGCAGGCGCTCGGCGTTCCCATGGCCAAATATAACAGCCCCGCCGAGGTGCTCGCCGGCAAGCACGAAAATGCGCGCGAGCTGTTCCAGCAGGTTGACGTGCCCGGGGCAGGGCGCTTGCCGATCCTGGCCGCGCCCTTCCATCTCGATGGCGCGCCGCTGGCGCTGAAGGCCGGTCCGCCGCAGCTTGGCGAGCACCAGCAACTGCTGAAAGAGACGCGACGCCATGAAAGGCCCGCAGCCGTGATGGGGGCGTCATGAAACCGCTTGCCGGAATCCGGATTGCCGATTTCACGCTGCATGCGGCCGGTCCGTTCTGCACGCACATGCTCTCGCAACTCGGCGCCGAATGCATCAAGGTCGAGAGCGCGGCCCGGCCCGATATCTTCCGCAAACCGCATCCGGTCTATGGGCGGATGGGGCCGGCGAGTTTTGACCAGGTAGCGTCCAACAAGCTGTCGGTGCGCATCAATCTCAAGGACGCCAAGGGCATCGCGCTGGCAAAGCAACTGGTCGGCAGCAGCGATCTCGTCTGTGAAAGTTTTAGGCCCGGCGTGATGGATCGCCTCGGGCTGGGCTACGGCACGCTGTCGGTGCTGAAGCCATCGCTGGTCATGGTGTCCGTTTCCTCGTCGGGGCAAACCGGACCCGACTCGCATTTCTCGGGCTATGCGCCGCTGTTCGGTGCGTGGGGTGCGCTTGGATATCTCACCGGCTACGAAGACGGACCGCCGGTCGAGATGCGGCATGCCATGGACCACAGTGTCGGCATGACCGCCGCGATGGCGGCTGTTGCCGCGGTGTATCGCCTGTGGCGTATCGGCATCGGCGGCCACGTCGACGTCAGTGCGCGCGAAGTGGCGTGTTCATTGGCAGGCGAGGCCTTGTTGCTGGCCGCTGCCGGCGGCGATCCCGTGCGGATGGGCAATGATCATCTGCGCATGGCGCCGCATGGCGTGTTCAGGACCCGAGATCACGATCGGTGGCTGACCATCGCCGTGAGGTCGGACGAGGAGTGGCAAGGATTGCTGGACCTGATGAAGGCGCCGGCATTGCTCCGCGAGCCGCGCTATCAGACCGCGACCGGCCGGCAGGTGCATCGGCAGGCGTTGCATGACGAAATCGAGCAATGGACGCGTAAGCTCGACGCCAGCGAAGCCGAAGGCGCGCTGCAGGCAATCGGCATCGCCGCGCACATCTCCTGCGACATGCGCGATATCTCCGGCGATGCGCATCTGCGCCAGCGGGGCGTCGTCGTCGATGTCGACGACAATGAAGGCCGCAAGCGCGCCGCGCTGGGCGTGCCGATCCGTTTTTCCAAATCCCAAGCTGGCATGGAACGCGGTACGCCGCGGCTTGGCCAGGACGAGGATTATGTCTTTGGCGAACTGCTTGGTCTCTCTGCCGAGGACCGCAAAACCCTGATGGACCAGCAGGTGATCTACTAAAAATCCGATTGGAACGCGCGCATGAGTGACACGGCCACGATACCGAAAGACGCCGCGGGGCAGGATTGGCAGGCCTGGGTCGGTCGCAAGGAAACGGTGCGTGAGCGGATGGCGCCGGAGCGGGTGAACACGCTCGCGGCGACGTTGGGTATTGATGGTGAGTTCTCCGCCGGCGGTTCGTTGCCGCCGGGCTGGCACTGGATTTTCTTCAATCCCTTCGTGCCGCGCCAAGGATTGGGGACCGACGGTCACCCGAAACGCGGCGGGTTCCTGCCGCCGGTGTCGCTGCCGCGGCGGATGTGGGCGGGCGGACGCCTGACCTACCACAAGCCGCTGACGATCGGCCGCGAGGCGGCGCGCGAGAGCACGATCAAAAAGGTCGAGGCGAAATCCGGCCGTGCCGGGAAATTGGTGTTCGTGACGGTCAGCCATGCCCTTGATTGCGGCGACGGCCCGTGCATCACGGAAGAACAGGATATCGTCTATCGCGAGGCGGCGGCACCGGGAACCCCGGCACCCGCGCCGTCTCCTGCGCCGGCAGATGCGACCTGGTCAGAAGAAGTGCGGCCAGACACGGTTTTGCTGTTTCGCTATTCGGCCCTGACCTCGAACGGTCATCGCATCCACTACGACCAGGCCTATGCGCGCGCCGAAGAGAATTACCCCGATCTCGTCGTGCATGGACCCCTGACCGCAACGCTGCTGCAGGCATTCGCGGCCGGTCGTGGCGGCAAGCCGCTCAAGGCATTCGAGTTCAGGGGCATGTCGCCGCTGTTCGTCACGTCACCCTTCAAGCTTGAAGGCAAGCAGGCCGAGAGCGGCGGGCTTGATCTGTGGGCCAGCGGACCAAACGGCGCGCTGGCGATGCGAGCCTCGGCGCAATTCTAAAGTCGTTCGAAGGTGCGGCCCGTTCGAAGGTAGGGAGACCACCGTTGTGAGACCACTGCATCTCTCGGTCGTATTAGTCCCTGGGGATCAGGGTGCGAAAGTGCCCGCGGTCGAGTTGCGTGGGGTCGGCAAGACGTTTGTCTCCCGTCAGGCCAGCATTGATGTTCTCAGCGGCGTCAACCTTTCGCTCGGAGACGGCGAGTTCGTCACCATCGTCGGTCCCAGCGGCTCGGGCAAGTCGACGATGCTCAACCTGCTGGCGGGCCTCGATCATCCGAGTGCCGGCGCTGTGATGTGCCAGGGCCGGCGGATCCAGGGCGTCAATACCGACATCGGCTATCTCACCCAGCATGATTGCCTGCTGCCGTGGCGAACGGTGGAGGACAACATCGCCGTTCCGCTGGAGATTCGTGGGCTCGCACGCTCGGAGAGGATGGCGCGTGTCGGGATCGCGCAGGTCGGCCTCGAGGGTTTTGAGCGGCACTACCCCAACCAATTATCGGGCGGCATGCGCAAGCGGGCCATGCTGGCGCGCACACTGATTTACGATCCGCCGATTCTCTTGATGGATGAGCCGTTCGGTCCGCTCGACGCCCAGCTCAAGCTCACCATGCAGGCCGAACTGCTGAAACTGTGGTCGGCGCGGCGCAAGACGGTGGTTTTCATCACCCACGACATCGTCGAAGCCATCACGCTGGCGGATCGCGTCGTGGTGCTGTCCGCGCGGCCGTCATGGATCAAGCTCGATGAACAGATCATGATTCCGCGGCCCCGCGAAGTGCACGAGGTGAGATTCCATCCCAGCTTCGAAGAACATTACCGGCGGCTCTGGGGCGCACTCGATCCGACCCTGACGAGGTCCCAGTCATGACGACGCAGGCACTGGAAGCGCCACATGAGATCGCGCCATCAGCTTCGTCCGGCCGCATATGGCTGTACCGGGCGCTTTTCGTGGTGCTGATGCTGACGGTTTGGGAGCTGTCCTCCGGCAGGCTGCTGGACCCGTTTTGGGTTTCCAGCCCGTCGGCGGTGTTTCGAACGCTGATGGCCTGGACGCTGAGCGGCCATCTTGAATACCACCTTATGGTCACCTTCAAGGAAACCATTGCCGGATTCCTGATCGGGGCGACGACGGCGGTGCTGTGCGCACTGGTCGTCGGTGCCAGCGACACGCTTCATCGCACGGTCGACCCCTTTGTCACGGCCGTGTATGGAGTTCCCAAAATTGCGCTCGCGCCCTTGTTCATCATGTGGTTCGGCATCGGGCTTGCGCCCAAGATCGTGCTGGCCGCGATCAGCGTCTTCTTCCTGGTTTTCTTCAGCACGTTGCGCGGCGTCCGCGAGGTCGACCACAAGATGGTCGACGCGCTCCGTACGATGGGCGCCAGCAAGCTTACCGTTCAGCGCATGGTGATTTTTCCGGCCGCGCTGCCGTGGTTGTTCACCGGTCTCAAGCTCGGTTTGCCCTACGGCTTTGTCGGCGCCGTCGCAGCCGAAATGATGGCCTCAAATGCCGGCATTGGCTACCTCACGCAAAATGCCGCCGGCCAACTCGATACCGCGGGCGTCTTTGCCGCCTTGTTTGCGCTGATGGCGGTGACGAGCGCCCTCAACGAAGCGCTTGGGCGCCTGGAGAACTGGATCTTCCGCTGGCGTTGATCGACGCCGGCACACCGCAATTTCATAAGCATAAAAAGGGGAGGGCATCATGACGACACGTCGAGCCGTGATCCGCGGGATAGCACAAGCCGGGTTCGCCGGTGCGTTCGGGACCGGCCTTGTCACGCGAGGCTGGGCGCAGTCCGGCCCGATGAAGCCGCTTACGATCGCGATCGGCGGCTATACGTTCGCTTACCTGCCTCTGCTGGTGGCGACGGCGGCGGGCTTCATGAAAGCCGAAGGCCTCGAAGTGTCGTTGGTCGATACCGGCAGCGGCACCAACTCGATGGCGGCCATGCTCGGCGGCAGCGCAGATGTCACCGGGCTTGTGATGAGCGACGTCATTCTTGCGGTGGCCAAAGGACAGAAGATCAACGCCTTCGCGCCACTGATGTCGCAATATGCCAGCGATGCCGTGATCAGCACCAAGGCCGCTGAAAAGGTCGGTCTGAAGCTGCACATGCCGCTCAGGGAGCGCATGGCCCGCATGAAGGGGTTGACGCTCGGGATATCCGGCCGGGGCAGTGGCACTGACAAGATCTGGCGCTATATTTTGTCGCTCGGCGGCCTCGATCCCGACAAGGACGTGACGCTCACCGTCATCAAGCTCGACCAGATGTATACGGCGCTGCGGGCCGGCCAGATCGACGGCTTCAACACCACGGCGCCGGCCAACAACCGCGCGGTCGAGGACGGCATTGCGGTCTGGGCGGCGCGCCCCTCACACGGCGAAGTCCCCGGCATCGAAAACTTCCTCTACACGGTTCTTTGCGCCAGGCCGGATTATCTGGAGAAAAACGGGGAGACGGCGGCAGCCCTGGTTCGCGGCATGACCAAAGGAGCGGAGCTGATCCGCAGCGATCCCGCGGCGGCCGGACAATCTCTGCACAATAGCTATTTTCAGAAAACCAGCGTCGATCTGCTCAAGAACACGGTTCGGGATCAATGCGAGACCGTCTCGGTGCCGCCGACACTCTCGCAAGCGCAATTCCAGCATAACATCGAGTTCGAGTTGAAGTTCAGCCAGGACGTCAAGGGAGTCACCTATCAGCAGGCGATCAATCCGCGCTGGCTGCCGTTTTGAAGATCAGGAGAACGTCACATCAGCGCTGTTCTTGATCGCGGCAAAGCGGGCGACGCAGCGCAGCGCGCTGTCGTGCTCGTCCACCGTGGCGCCTGCACAGCAATCCTCGAGCACGGTGCAGGCGTAATCACGGTCATGTCCTTCGCGCGCGCCGGAATGGACGACCCCGTTGGTTGAAACACCGCACAGGAACAATTCGCTGACGCCGCGGGCACGCAGGATCGGTTCCAGCGACGTGCCGTAGAAGGGACTGACGCGATGCTTCACGATGTCGAAATCACCTGCTTGCGGAGCAACATCGGGATGAACTTCAGTGCCCCAGGTGCCGAGCTTGAACATGCCAGCGCTGCGCGCCCGCGAGAAGATCGGCGAGTTCGGCGGGCATTCCCGATAGTTCGGCGAAAATCCGACCCTGACGTAGCCGATCAGGGCGCCGGCTGCGCGTGCTTTGTCGATCGCGGCCCTGGTGCGCGCCAGCACGCTGCGCTCCTTCATCAGCGGCACATAGGTTTTTGCGCCGCCGCCGTTCTCGTGGACGAGATCGTTCAGCATATCCATCACGAGCAGCATCGCGGTCATAACGGTTCCTTTTCCGTGGTCTTCGCAGGCACCAGACTTGTTTCCGAATGGGCTGGCCCCGAACTGCTTCGAAACTCGCTCCAGCCGGTCTCGATATGACGGCGCATGGTCAGCATCGCACTGGCGGCGTCGCCCTCGATCACGTTTCGCAGCAGTTCGCTATGCTCTTCCGCGGCGCGGAGTGCGCGGCCGCTGATCCGGTTGATGACGTCGAACGGATATTGCGCCCACAGTACCTGGACGAAATGCAACGTCTTGGGGAGTTCGGCAAAGTCATAGATGCGCCGGTGGAAGCGGTAGTTGATGCCGCGCGCGGATGTACTGTCGTTAGCGCGGGCGGCCTGTTCGAACTGGGCCGCGAGATCGCGCAATTCGGCGATGTTATCGGCGGTCACCTTGCGGACGGCGCTTTCGACCAGTTGGGTTTCGAGCGTGATCCTGAGCTTGAGGATTTCGGTCGACGCGCCGACATCGAACGGTGCCACCGTCGCGCCGCGATAGGAGTCGCTCGCAAGATATCCTTCCGCCTCGAGCAGCTTCAGCGCCTCGCGCA
Organism: Bradyrhizobium sp. AUGA SZCCT0431; assembly: GCF_018131065.1. Lineage (NCBI taxonomy): Bacteria > Pseudomonadati > Pseudomonadota > Alphaproteobacteria > Hyphomicrobiales > Nitrobacteraceae > Bradyrhizobium > Bradyrhizobium sp. AUGA SZCCT0431. Next base: position 134,109 of record NZ_JAFCLR010000004.1, read on the forward strand.
CCGGCGTGATGCTGATTTTCAGTTCCTGCGCAATCTCGGTTTGCTTCAGCCGTGCGCCGCGGGGCAGGCGGCCGGAAATGATGCCCTCGCGGAGGTAGTCTGCGACCTGCTCCTCTTTGGTCCGGTATTCCATGGCCATGTTTTGCCCCCGCGAAATCGACTCCGTCGCACCTACCATAGACGTTCCGGGCGATGAAGATGAAAGTACAACCGATAATGCAAGATGCATGACTTTCTGATGTCCAATCGCTTTAATCGGAGGAATTAGGCAAGAATAGCTCAACAGTCGTAAATTGGGTCGCATTGTAGTAGCTCGAATAGATAATGCATAATGCATTTTATGTTGACCAAGACGGTTCCGGCGGTTAGAACAGGCCGGCAAATGAAAAAACAATCGATGGGGAGGGCACGATGAATCGGCGCGAACTACTAAAGCTGTCCGGGGCGACGGCACTGGCGGCCTTGTATCCGGGTTCTCCGCTGCTGGCCGACGAGATCGGGGTCGATCTCGCTGCCAAGACGGTCACGGTCGGCGGCTTTACGCCCATCACCGGGCCGGTGCCGTTCTACGCGATCCTGACGCACGCCGCCGACTCCTATTTCAAGAGCGTCAACGAGCGTGGCGGCATCAAGGGCTGGAAGATCAAATATGTGACGCTTGACGACGGATACGATCCGGCACGCAGCGTTGCGGTGGCGCGGCGCCTGGTCGAAGAGGAACGTATTTTTGCGCTCGTCGCGGCGGTCGGCACCGCCACCAACGTGGCGGTCATCCCGTTTGCCAAGGAGAGTGGCCTTGCGATGGTCGGGCCGATCGGCGGTGCCAGCGCGTTCTTTGCCGAACCGAACATCTTTCCGTTGCTTCCCGACTATGGCTGGTCGGCCGCTTCCAACGCCGAATTTGCCATCAACGATCTGAAGCTGAAGAAGATCGCGCTGCTCTGGGAGAACGACGAACTCGGCCGCTCGGCCAAGCGCGGTTTTGACCTCTTCATGGAAGCCAGCAAGATCGCGCCGGTGGAGTCGGTTCCGTTCGAAGTGAAGACGACCGACTTTACCCCGCATCTGCGTCGCGTCGCCAATTCGGGCGCGGAGGCCGCAATCCTGTTCGGCTCCAACGCCAACCTCGCCGCCGCGCTGAAGGCGGCCGACCGGCAGGCGGTGAAACTCACCTGGTTCGCGCCCTTCTTCACCGCCGATCCTTCGACCTACAAACTGGCGGGCGAACTTCTGGAGGGCGTTTACTTCTCCTCGTGGCTGCTCCCCGTCGACAGCAAAGAGCCGGAAGTGCAGGCCTATCGCGAGGCCGTGACAAAATATTATCCGGGCGACCCCGTCGGCGTGTTCGGATTGAACGGATGGAGCAACGCCGCGCTGTTCGGCAATCTGTTCGGCGCCCTCATCGACAGCGGCAGGCCGATCACCCGGGCCAATCTGCTCGCGGCCGGCAATACGCTGACGAATGCATCCGTCGGCGGCGCCCGCAAGGTGACCTTCGTCGCCGGGGATCATCGCGGAACCCGTCAGGAAGCCATTCTCCAGGCGAAGGGCAATGCCTTCCAAATGGTGCGGGACTTCAAGCCTTATCCCGCAGTAGCATTCGACGCCAAACCTTCGTGATGCCATCGCCGAGCGCTGGCGATGTTTCGGTTCGAATGTCGCCAGCCGCTTCCTTCTCTCAACGAATAAAAAGGACATAACTCCATGGTTGGATCGCCCTTGAGCGGGCCTTCGCGTCTCGACGGGCAGACGGCCCTGATCACCGGCGCGGCTGGCGGCATCGGCCGTGCGGTCGTCGCGGCTTTCTGCGAAGCCGGCGCCAATGTCATCGCGACCGATATCGTTGCCGACGGCGGCAAATTCCCTGAAAGGGCAACCTATCGCCGCTGCGACGTCACCGACCGGGCCGCGACCGAGGCCTTGATCGATGATGAACTCAGGAAGCGCGGCAACATCGATATTCTGGTGCTGTGCGCTGGAACCATCTCGAACGCGCCGTTGCAGCAATCCACCGACGAGGAATGGGAGAAGATTTTCGCCGTCAATGTGATGGGGACCGTCATCCCCGTCCGCAAGCTCTATCCCATCATGGCCGAGCGTGGTTTTGGCAAGATCGTGGCGCTTGGATCGATTGCGGCCAAGATCGGCGGCGTGGCTGCAGGGCCGGCCTATGTCGCCGCCAAGTCGGCGGTGCACGGCCTGATGAAATGGGTCGCCAAGAACGGTGCCAGCAAAGGCGTCTATGCCAACGTCATCGCGCCCGGTCCGGTCGAAACGCCGATGTGGGCGTCGGTCACGGACCGCGCACCGCCCTCGGCGAACGGCAGCGTTCCGCTGGGCCGGTTCGGCCAGCCCGAAGACATCGCACAGAGCATTCTGTTTCTGTGTTCGCCGGCGTCGAACTGGATCACCGGAACGGTGCTCGACGTCAATGGCGGCATGTTGATGGATTGATGAAGTGACAAATCAGCAAATCATTGGCTTCATCGGGCTTGGCGTCATGGGCGGCCCGATGTGCCGGAACGTCGCGAAGAAGCATGCCGGCCGGGTGCTGATGCTCGATCGCGAACCCGGCGCGATCGCGGCACTCTCCGACACCAAGGCGGAAGCCGCGGCGAACCTCGAAGCGCTCGCCGCTGCCGCTGATGTCATCTTCCTGTCGCTGCCGGGTGGTCCCCAGGTCGAGGCGGTGTGTGCGGCGATCCAGGCATCGGCCAAGCCGGGCACTGTTGTGGTGGATCTCAGCACCACGCCGGTGTCGGTCGCGCGCGATGTCGGCAAGCGGCTTAAGGCGGCCGGATTCGATTTCGCCGATGCGCCGGTGGCGCGCACCCGCGAAGCGGCGCAGCGCGGCGAACTCAGCATCATGGTGGGCGCGGATGCGGGCGTGTTCGCCCGGGTGAAGCCGCTGCTCGACTATATCGGATCCGATGTCACCCATTGCGGCGAGATCGGCTGTGGCCAGGTCGTCAAGCTCATCAACAACGCGCTGGTGTTCGAGAACACGCTGGCGCTCGCCGAGATGATGGTGGTGGGCGAGCGCGCCGGTGTGGCGCCGGAAACACTGTTGGGTGCGGTCGCAAAAGGCTCCGGCGACAGCTTTGTTCTCCGTAATCACGGCATGAAGGCGATGCTGCCGCGGAGTTTTCCCGAGAAAGCCTTCCCGCCGGAATATGTCCTGAAGGACCTCGACTACATGCTGCAACTGGCGGCCGACATGGGCCTGCAGCCCAACGTCACCCAACTGGCACGCCGCACCTACGATGCCGCGTGCCGGCATGGTCTCTCCGGCCGCTATTTTCCCGGCGTGATCGAATTCGTCGAGAGCGGCGGCCTCGCCGACGACGGGAAGAAGACGAAATGAGCGGGCCGGGAGGCATCGTCGCGGATTTATTGCCGCTGATGTGGTCCGGCATCATTTCCGGCTGCCTCTATGGTGTCGGCGCGCTCGGTCTCGTCATGGTGTTCAAGAGTTCGCGCGTGGTCAATTTCTCGCATGGCAACCTTGCCTGCCTCGGGGCCTTCATCGTCTACGGCCTTTCCAGCGGCAGTCTTTTGAGCCTGTCCTGGGGAAGTGCGGTGGCCGTGGCGCTCGGTGTCGCGGCATTCCTTGCGGTATTGAGCTATGCGCTGATCGCGCCGATCGTCTTCAAGTCGGATCTGGCGTCAACCATCGCGACGCTCGGCGTCGGGCTCATCCTGCAGGGCGTCGTCCAGCTGTTCTTCGGCGCTGACATCGTCAATCTCGATCTGCCGATACCGCGTTTCGGTTTCAGTGTCGCGGGAATCCGCATTTCGTCCTACGACCTCGCGGTACTCGCGATCACGCTTGTTATCGTCGGCGGGTTGTTCTTCATCATCGATCGCACCAAGCTCGGCGTCGCCTTCCGCGCCGTATCGAGCAATCCGTTCGCCTGCGAAGTATCTGGGCTCAACCTGCGATCGGTTCATTTGTTTTCGTGGCTCGCGGCCGCCGTTCTCGGCCTCGTTGCGGCCCTCTTGATCGTGCCGACCACGTTTCTCAGCTCGACGACGGTGCCCACGTTCATGCTGACGGCCTTTACCGCCGCCGTCGTCGGCGGCTTCAGCAGCCTGCCCGGCGCGGCAGTCGGCGGCATCATCCTCGGTATCGCGATGAACCTGTTTTCATTCTACGTCTCGCCGGAGTTCATGAACACGTTCCTGCTCGCCGTCATCTTGATGACGCTGAACTTCTTCCCCAATGGTCTTCTGGAAAGGGCAATTGGCGGCCGTGTCTGAACTCGTACAAGCCTCCAAAGCGACGATATCCGATCGCGGCAGCTATCCGGATGTCATGCGGCTCGGTCTCGTCGCGCTGCTGGCGTTGCTGATCATGGCCCCATTGGTTGCCGGCGGTTTTCTAGTCTACAGCCTTTCGCTGTGCTTTGCGAATGCGCTCGCGGTGCTGTCGGTCAGCGTGCTGGTGCGCTACGGCGGCGAGGTCTCGATCGGTCACAGTTTCTTCGTCGCCCTCGGCGCCTACACAGTTGCGATCGTCGAACACCGGCTCGGGCTCTCGGTGCTGGTCAGCCTTCCCGTTGCGGTGGTGCTCGGCGCGGTGGCTGGCTTCGTCTTTGCCTTTCCCTCGCGCCGCCTGTCCGGCATCTATCTTGCTGTCGCGACAATGGCGCTCGCGCTGGCGTTGCCGGAAATCCTGATCGGCTTCGAAAAAATCACCGGCGGATTTGAGGGCCTGTACATCGCGCGCGATCTGGTCCCCGGTGTCTCGAAACCGCTGCAGCGCTATTATCTCGCGCTTGCCATCCTCTGCATCGTTTGCTTGGCGCTGGCGCAGTTCCGCCGTTCCCCGCAAGGCATGGCGCTGTTGATGGCGCGCGCACAGCCGCGCGCGGCCGAAGCGATCGGCATCACCAAGAGCTGGGCCCGCATCAGCGTGTTTACCCTGAGCGCGGCACTGGCATCGATGGCCGGCGCGCTGGCGGGATTTGCCTCCTCGACCGTCTCGCCCAACAGCTTTTCGTTCTTCAGCGGCATCTTCCTCCTGGTCGGCTCGGTCGTCAGCCTCAACGGGCTGTCGCTGGCCGCAGCATTGGCCGGCGGCGCATTCATCACCTTGGTGCCGACCTATCTGGCGCATGCCGGCGACTGGGTCCCGGTGCTTTATGGGGCCGCACTCATTCTCGTATCGCTCGCGGCCAATGCCGGCAGCTTGCAGCGCTTCATTCAGGGTTGGAGAGGCCGATGACCAACGGCGCCGCCTCGCAAGCCCTGACCGTCGACGATATCTCGCTGGCGTTCGGCGGCCTTCATGTTCTGACCGATGTGTCGATGGCGCTCGAGCCCGGAATCATCACCGGCCTGATCGGGCCGAACGGCGCCGGCAAGACCAGCCTGTTCAATTGCCTGAGCGGTCTTTACCGCGGCCAGCGCGGCGATATCGCTTTTGCCGGCACGCCGCTGCGCAGCCTCGGCCCGGCAGAGCGCGCCTCGCTCGGCATCGCGCGCAGCTTTCAAAACCTGGCGCTGTGTCCCGATCTCTCCGTCATCGAGAATGTGCTGGTCGGGTTGACGCTGAAGCGGCGCTCCGGCTGGTTCAGCGCGTTCGTGCCGACGGCCGGACGGCGCGCGGAGCAGGCCGATGCGGAACGCCGCGCCACGGCGGCGCTGAACGAGCTCGGCATTGCCTCCGCCGCGCACCTGATGCCCGCGGAATTGCCGCCGGGGACGCTTCGCCTGGCGGAGATCGCGCGTGCGATCGTCTCCGAGCCGAAGGCCATTCTGCTCGACGAGCCGGCCGCCGGATTGAATGCCGTCGAGACGCGGGATCTGGTGCGCGCCTTGAAGAAGCTGATGCGGCCGGATCTGATTCTTTTTATCGTCGAGCATGACATGGACATGATCATGAAGCTGTGCGAGCGCATCTATGTCCTGAATTTCGGAACCATCATCGCCAGCGGCAACCCCCGACGACATCCGCAGCCATCCCGACGTCATCAGGGTCTATCTCGGAGACGACGCCGATGGCTGACCTGTTCTCGGCGCGCGGCCTCGGCGTCCGCTATGGCGTTGCGCGCGCGGTGGAAAATGTCGACCTGACCGTGCCTGACAATGGCGTGGTGGCGCTGTTAGGGGCCAATGGTGCCGGCAAATCCTCGATCCTCAAGGCGATTGCCGGGCTTATTCCGGCCGAGGGGCAGATGTCGTTCGCCGGCGAGGATCTGTCACGCCTGAACGCCCGGCAGCGCGTACGCCGCGGCATCGTCTACGTTCCCGAAGGCCGCCAGATCGTCGGCTCGCTGACGGTCGCGGAAAACCTGCTGCTTGGTGGCTTCCACCTCGACGGCCGCACGCTGCGGCAGCGACGTGAGGCGATGCTGGAATTGTTTCCCGAAATCGCCGGCCGGATTCATTCGCCGGCCTGGATGCTGAGCGGCGGCGAGCAGCAGATGCTCGCGATCGGACGCGGCCTGATGAGCGCCCCAAAGCTGCTGCTGCTCGACGAGCCGTCGCTGGGGCTGGCGCCGCTCCTGATCCGGCGCGTGTTCGAGCGCCTGGTTACGATCAAGCAGGAGTCCGGTCTTGCCATCATCCTGGTCGAACAGAATTTCCGCATGACCATGAAAGTGGCCGACGCGATGTATTTCGTCCGCAACGGAATCATCGTCGGTCACCGCACCGCAGCCGATCTCGACACGCCGGCCAGCCGCGCCGATGTCGTCGAGGCCTATTTGGGCGCCGGCCAGCCTGCGCCAGCGTAACGGGAGGACCAACCATGCAACTGAAGGGTAGGGATCTCGCGACCGGTCTGGCTTTCCCGGAAGGGCCGATCGCGCTGGCCGATGGCAGCATCATCGTGGTGGAGATCGCGGGCGGCCGCCTGACGCGCGTGTCGCCGTCGGGAAAGAAGCACAGCATTGCCGAACTCGGTGGCGGACCGAATGGCGCGGCCATCGGTCCCGACGGCAAATGCTACGTCTGCAACAATGGCGGCTTTTCCTGGCACAAGGACGATCGCAATTTCCTTCGCCCGACCGGCCGTGCCGAGGACTACACGACCGGGCGCATCGAGCAGGTCGATATCGAGACCGGTATCGTCAGCGTTCTCTACGACAGTTGCGACGGCATTCCGCTCAAGGGCCCGAACGATATCGTGTTCGACGCCGCCGGAGGTTTCTGGTTCACCGATCTCGGCAAGACCTATGGCCGCCTGATGGACCGCGGCGCGGTGTATTATGCGCGGACTGACGGATCGCTGATCAGGGAAGTCATTTTTCCGATCATGACGCCGAACGGTATCGGGCTGTCGCCGGATGGGCGCACGCTCTACGTCACCGAGACGGAAACCAGCCGCATCTGGAGTTTCGCGATTACGGGTGAGGGGCAGGTCGAAAAGTTGCCATGGCCGTCACCGAACGGCGGCAAGCTGCTGCACGGTCTTCCCGGTTACCAGCGCTTTGACTCGCTTGCCGTCGAAGCCGGTGGCAACATCTGCGTCGCGACGCTGGTGCGGGCCGGCATCAGCGTGTTCTCCCCAAGCGGCGATCTCGTCGAGTTTCGCGAGGCCCCGGAAGTGTTTTGCACCAACATCTGCTTCGGCGGCGAGGGCATGCGAACCGCCTTTATCACACTCTCCGGTACCGGCCGTCTCATTGCCGTCGACTGGCCACGGGCCGGTTTGCCGCTCAATGATTTGCTCACCGCGCACCCGTAGAAAAGCGGTTGGCGTAAAGCGGCCCTCAAGGGGCCGCTGATGCGTTTTACGCACGGCGACGTGTGGGACAAAATCGATCACGGACCTCCGTAGTGAAGCGACGCAGCGGCAGAGAAGTCCAAAGATCAACGTTCGCGAGATTTTGGGGGTATTCGATTTTCGACTTTTGCAACACAATCGGCCCATAGGCGACCTTCGGTGACCTGCAGTCGGATGCCAGTCGCCGTTCTTACGGCTTCCAGACCTCGTTACGAGCCGAACTTGCCAAGGCCGTAACCGAGCTTGGCACCAACCCCGCTGATTACTATCTTGCAGACAAGCCAACCGAAGCCTCTACGCCCCACCAAAAATGATGCGCGGATTACGGCTCCTGCGTGTGCACCGAGACGCCAAAACGGGTACAAACGTGTGCAATTTCGTCTGGTTTGGAAGTGCACACGTTCGTGCTTCATCCCATTAAGAGAGCAAGTTAAGCTTTTGAAATATCAAGATTATCGCTTTTCCGTCGCCCCTATGATGGATTGGACCGACCGGCATTGCCGCGTGTTCCACCGTCTGATGACGCGGCGCGCGCGGCTTTACACGGAGATGCTGACGACCGGCGCCATCATCCATGGCGACCGAATGCGGCTGCTCGGCTTCGACCAGAGCGAGCGCCCCGTTGCGCTGCAGCTGGGCGGGTCCGATCCGCGCGATCTCGCCACCGCGGCCAGGATCGGCGAGGATTTCGGCTATGACGAGATCAACCTCAATGTCGGCTGTCCGTCGGACCGGGTAAAGGACGGCCGCTTCGGCGCCTGCCTGATGGCGGAGCCGGCGCTGGTTGCGGACGGCGTTGCCGCGATGAAGCGCGCGGTGAACATTCCCGTCACGGTCAAATGCCGCATCGGCATCGACGACCAGGATCCGGAAGTGGCGCTGGACGTGCTGACGCGCGGCGTCGTTGCCGCGGGCGCCGATGCGCTGGTCGTGCACGCCCGCAAGGCCTGGCTCAACGGCTTGTCGCCGAAGGAAAACCGCGACATTCCGCCGCTCGATTACAACAGAGTCTATCGGCTGAAGGCCACGCTGCCCGACGTGCCCATCATCATCAATGGCGGGATCGGCAGCCTCGCCGAGGCGAAGGCGCATCTTGCCCATGTCGATGGCGTGATGCTGGGGCGGGCGGCCTATCAGGAGCCGTGGCGCTTGCTCAATGTCGATCCGGAATTGTTCGGCGAGGCGGCACCGTATGCGACCATGAAGGATGTGTTCGAGGCTGTCATGCCCTACATCGAAAACCAGCTCGGGCAGGGCACGCGGCTGCATTCGATGACGCGGCACTTCGTCGGTGCGTTTCACGGCGTGCCGGGGGCGCGCGCCTTCCGCCGCCATCTCGCCGAAAACGGCGTCAGGCAAGGCGCCGGCGCCAACGTGTTGTGCGATGCGGTCGCGCTGGTTGATATCAGCGCGGCGTCTTCGATCGCGGCGTGACGGCAACGCAGCCGGCGCGCGATCCAGGCTGATGGCAGCAGCTGGTGCTGCCGGCAACTTCTTCAATTAGCTGTCTCGATTTCACGAGCCTGGCCACTCCATCTTTCACCGGCTCACTTGCCGGTCCGACAGATATCGCCTTGACAGCGCAATCATCCCGTCCGTAACTTGAGCTCACAAAATCAAAAAAACATCAACCAAGGAGAAATTGCTGCCAAAAGGGAGGAGTGAGAATGCTCAGGTACACGTCTATTGTCGTGGCTGCTGCCCTCGGACTCGCCGCCACTTTTACAGAGCCAGCCCAGGCTCAGACCCCGGCTCCGGCGCCCAAGCCCCTTGTATTGAAGGGGCAATCGACCCATCCCGCATCTGCGAACTTCCACCTCATCTTCAAGTTGTGGGCCGAGACCGTCGAAAAGATGTCGGGCGGCCGTCTCAAGATTGAAACACTTCCCGCCGGCGCCATCGTTCCCCCGTTCGAGGTTTTCGACGCAACGTCGAAGAACGTCCTTGACGTTGGAATGGCGCCGTTCGGCTACATTCTCGGCCGCAACACCGCAACCATCCCGATGTCGCACGGTCCGCTGTTCGGCATGGACGGAAGCGACTACTGGGCCTGGTACTACGACGGCGGCGGCATGGCCCTGCTGGAGGAATTCTACCGCGACGTCCTCAAGCTCAACGTCGTGGGCTTCCCGATTCCGACCGATTATCCGCAAGGCATGGGCTGGTTCAAGAAAGAGATCAACAGCCTCGCCGATCTCAAGGGGATGAAGTATCGCATCTACGGCATCGGCGCGGAGACCTACGGCCGGCTTGGCGTGTCGGTCGTCACCATACCGGGCGGCGAGATCGTCCCGGCGATGGAGCGCGGCGTGATCGAAGGCGCTGAATGGATCAACTGCGAGGAAGACAAGAAGCTCGGTCTGCACCAGGTCGCGAAGCACTACTACACCCCTGGCATGCACGAGCCCGTCACCGGCGGCCAGTTGATGATCAACGGCGATGTCTGGAAGAAGCTCACGCCGGATCTGCAGGAGATCATCAAGGTTGCCAGCGTCTACGCCACGACGCAGCGCAATTTCTCCTTCAACCGCGAGACCGCGCAGGCCTGCCAGGACCTCCTCAAGCTGGGCGTCCAGTTGCATCGCACGCCGGACGAGATCCTGAAGAACTTCCTCGACGAGTGGGAGAAGATCCAGGGCGAGTACGCCGCCAAGAACCCCTTCTACAAGAAGGCGATGGACAGTCAGAAGGCCTACGCCGAGAAAATCGTCCCGTTCAAGCTTTCCTGGTTCCCGCCTTATAATTTCGCCGGCGAGTACTACTGGAAGGACAAGGTCTATCTGCAGAAGAAGTGATCCGCTTTCGCGCGCGCAACTGGCGTCATTGACAGGCGCCAGTTGCTTTCCAAGGGGGATCATGATGTCGACTGACGACGGAGCCTCGTATCCTGCTGGCGTGGGAAGTGAGTTTCCACACGCCTTCTACACGATCATTCGGGCCATCGACCGGTTCTCGGACGTCACCGGCAAACTCATCTCCCTGACGATGCTGTTCCTCGTGGTGACGATCACCTACGAGGTCGTGATGCGTTACGGGTTCAATGCTCCGACCGCCTGGGTTTACGAGTCGAGCTTCATGGCCAACGGCGCGGCCTTCATGCTCGCCTGCGGATATGCGCTCTACAAGGGGGCGCACGTTCGAACCGATATCTACTGGGAGAACTTTTCGGAACGCACCAAGGGGATCATCGACATGATCTCCTACATCGTGCTGTTCTACCCGGTCATGATCACCTTCATGCTGGTCAGCTACGACGCCGCATTGCATTCCTGGGACACCGGCGAGAGGTCGCAGGAAAGCGTGTGGCGCGTGATCATGTGGCCGTTCCGGGCCACCATCCCGCTGGCGGCGGTCCTTCTCATGGTTCAGGGCGTCTCCGAAGTACTGAAGTGCTGGTATCAGATCCAGTTCGGGCGCGAGTTCGAGCACAAGGAAAAGATCGAGATATGACCGGACTCGAGCTGCTTGGCCTATTCATGCTGCTGGTGATGCTGGGGGCGATCTTCATCGGTCTGCCGATCAGCTTCACGCTTTTGTTTCTCGCAGGCGTGTTCGGCTACATCGGCATGGGACCGCGGGTGCTCAGCCTCGCCTACCTGCAGACCATCGGCATCATGAAGCAGGACGAACTGGTCGCGGTGCCCATGTTCATCCTGATGGGCTTCATCTGCGATCAGGCCGGGCTGATGGAACGACTGTTCAGGGCGTTCCGCGATCTGTTTGCGCCGCTGAAGGGCGCGCTTTACGTGGTTGTCATCGTTACCGCGACGCTGTTCGGAATCGCTGCCGGAACCGTGGGCGCGACGGTGGCGCTGCTCGGCATCATGGCCGGGCCGATGATGATCCGCTCCGGCTACGACGTGCGTATGTCGGCGGGCGCGATCGCGGCTGGCGGCACGCTCGGCATCCTGATTCCGCCGTCGGTGATGCTGGTCGTGATGGCACCCGTGCTCGACATTTCGATCATCGATTTGTACGCAGCCGCGTTCGGCCCGGGCTTCCTGCTGTCCGGCATGTTCATCGCCTACACGCTGATCCGCTGTCATTTCAATCCGAAGCTCGGTCCGCCAGTGCCGCTCGAGGAGCGGCCGGAATCGATGAAGATCGTGCTGTGGGAGTGCCTGGTCGGCCTCGTTCCGGTGACGGTGCTGACCATCGTCACGCTGGGGGCGATCCTGGCCGGCATCACGACGGCCGCGGAGGCGGCGGCACTCGGCGCGCTCGGCGCCATCCTTCTGGTCATTCTCTACGGCAAATTCACGTGGAGCGGCTTGCTGCAGGCCTGCTACAGCACGATGGCGACCACCAGCATGGTGCTGCTGCTCGCGGTCGCTTCCAACGTGTTCGGTGCGGTGTTCGCGTGGCTCGGCACGGCCAGCTGGATGACCAATGCCCTGCTTGCCTCGCCGCTGCCGGCCTGGGGCACCATGACCCTGCTGCTGACGCTGATATTCCTACTCGGCTGGCCGTTCGAATGGCCGGCGATCGTGTTTATCTTTCTTCCCATGCTCGCGCCGGTGGCCAAGGGCCTCGGCTACGACATGGTGTGGTTCGGCTGCATCGTCGCGGTCGTCCTGCAGACGGCGTTCCTGTCTCCACCCGTCGCGATGTCGGCCTATTATCTCAAGCAGGTCGTGAGGGAATGGAATTTGAGGTTGATCTACCGCGGCATGGCGGACTTCATGGTCATCCAGGTTCTCTGCGTGGTCCTGGTGCTGATCTTCCCCGCGATCGCGATGTGGTTTCCAGGCTGGCTGCAGGCCCGCAGGGATGCGGAACGCAAGAAGGTGCAGATCGAGTATGTGATCCCAGCAAAAGTCGCCGCTTCGGCGCTCGGGCCGAATTGACCGGCGCGGAGCCGAGCCACCATGCGCACGGCGCCGGCGCCACGCCCTGCGCGATGTGATCGCGCTAGTTGGCCGCCGCGCGGTCGCGCCGGTGGCGGCGTGAGGTGCTGACGCTGCCCGTCACGTCGGGATAGCCGTGCAGCATCAGCTGGTCGGCCTTTACGCCCCAGCTTTCCAGGCGATCCAGAAAGCTCATGCCGAGCAGGTTGGTTTTCATCTGCCCGCGCTGCACCACCAGCGCCGGGACCGATTTCTCGACGAGGTGACCGACCGCGAGACGGTCGAGCGTCAGCCGCGCCGCCTTGGTGTGCCCGCCCACGGTTTCGACGTCGACATTGTATTCGAGCATCTCGAGCGGCAGCCCGATCGCCTTCGCGGTCTCCCAGGTCAGCACCACCGAGGTCGCGCCGGTGTCGATCACCATCGGCGCCTTGACGCCGTTGATCTTGGCATGCAGCGCGAATTCGCCGGCCTGGCCGCGCGCGATCTGCACCGCGGGCACCGGCTGCACGCTGTGCCGCCGCAGCATCTGCGAGACTGAATCGCTGGCGCGTGCGATCTGTTCGGGGTCGCCGTAAGCAACGACGGCGCCGGCGGTGGCGGCGAGCATGATCAGGACGAGCAGGATGCGGCTCATCGCGCGCCCCCCTGGGCAGTCCTGCGATCGATCAGCTGGACGTCGGACGCTCCGCGATCTGCGCCAGACCGGCCTCTGCCATGCGGGCCGGCAATTCTGCCATCACGGCCAGCCGCTCCGCGCTGTCCATGCGGTGCCATTGCGCGATTTCCGGCAGCGTTCGTCCGCAGCCGAAGCAGAGTTTGGTTTTGGGGTCCATCATGCAGACTGCGATACACGGCGTTTCTTTGCTCATTCAGGGAGTGTGAAATGCTTTCGGTGGTTTGCGCAAGCGCTCCAGTTACAGTCCTGTTCCGGCGCTCATGATCGGTTTGTGGCGCGCCCGGCGTTTCTCGTCGGCGGTCGCAATGATGACGGGCTCTGGCTGCAGGGGCGGGGCCTCTTCGGCCATCGGCGCCAGCGCCGACATCACGCGCTCCGGCGGGAAGGTGACGATGACTTCGGTGCCGATGCGCAGCTTCGATTTCAGCGTGAAGGTGCCGCCGTGCATGTCGATCAGGCTTTTTGCGATTGGCAGTCCCAGACCTGCGCCCTGTTCGGCCGACTTGATCGAGTTGGAGCCCTGGCCGAACGATGCCAGCACGATCGGGATTTCGTCTTCGGCAATGCCGGATCCGGTGTCCTTGACGCTCAGATACTGGCCGCCGGATGCGGTCCAGCCGACCTTCAGCCAGATATCGCCGCCTTGCGGGGTGAACTTGATCGAGTTCGACAACAAATTGAGCACGATCTGACGGGTGGCGCGCTCATCACCCCAAATCCGCGGCATGCCCTGTTCGAACACTTCGTGGATGGTGATGCCGCGGCTGGTGGCGCGCAGTTTCAAAAGATGATGGCAGTCGGCGACGACATGCACCAGCGACACCGCTTCCTCGTTGAGTTCGTAGCGGCCGGCCTCGATCCGTGACAGATCGAGGATCTCGTTGATGAGGTTGAGCAGGTGCACGCCCGAATTATGGATGTCGGCGGAATATTCCTTGTAGACCGGCACGGCGTGCGCGCCAAAAATCTCGCTCTTCATCACCTCGGAGAATCCGAGGATCGCGTTCAGCGGCGTGCGCAGTTCGTGGCTCATCTGCGCGAGGAAGCGCGACTTGGCGACGTTGGCGGATTCGGCGCGATGCCGTGCCTCGTCGGAGATCGCCTTGGCCTGCTCGAGCTCGCCGATCAGCGCATCCTTTTCGGCGCGCGCCTCCAGCGTCGCCAGCGTCGTCGAGTGCAGGCGATGGGCGAGCAGCGCGAAATAACCTTCGGCGGCCAGCGCCAGCATGGCGAGCGCGTAAGTGTCGAAGGTGCCGCCCAGCACGAAGTTCAGCGCGATCGCGGCCGTCACCGGCGCGGTGGCCGCCAGCGCCGCGATCGGCAGGCTGGCCGCCAGCATGCTCGACACCGCGATCACCAGCAGCATCAGGAACATCATCATCGTGTTCGACACGACGTCGAGGCCGGCGGGGTGGATCAGGATCGCGGTCCAGCACAGCCCGTAGAGCAGGTCGAGCAGCACAAATCGCGTGCGCCATTTGCGCGTGGCGGCGAGCGAGGGCTGCACCGCCAGAAACCTGCGGCAATTGCGGATGATGACGGCATGGATGCACAGCATGCCGAAGGTCCAGGCCATGGCCGCTATCACGTGCATCCAGAAGCCGAACAGCACGCCGGTCGCAACCACCAGCAGCATGACGACGTAGGAGGCCGACATCCGGGTCTGGGCATATTGCCGGAGCAGTTCGGTGTCGAAAGCCGGGCGGGTTCCGCTGGTCGACGTTAACCGGTCGCGCGCCTCGCGCACCCGCTGCGCCGCGGCGCGTCGGGTGTTGACCGGCGCGGCGACTGGCGGGTCCGCCGGAAGCTGGACAACCTCGGGCTTTTCTGCGGGATTACTCATTAAACAACACAAACCCTGCCCGCGAACCGCGCGGGCTTTTTGTATCGTCTATCTGTGAGCCCAAATCCTTAAGCGATGACTTAAAGAGCTAAAGAATCCCGTTAACGCGAGGTTAAATTAACCTCTTCGCTCAGCGCTGCAGCCTTGCCAGCAGGCTCGACGTGTCCCAGCGCTTGCCGCCCATTTTCTCGACTTCGGAATAGAACTGATCGACCAGCGCGGTGACCGGCAGATTGGCGCCGTTGCGGCGGGATTCGGCGATGCAGATCGACAGATCCTTGCGCATCCATTCGACTGCAAAGCCGAAATCGAACTTGCCGTCGTTCATGGTCTTGTAGCGGTTCTCCATCTGCCAGGACTGCGCGGCGCCCTTGGAGATGGTCTCGATCACGGCCTGCACGTCGAGGCCGGATTTTTTCGCGAAATGAATGCCTTCGGAGAGGCCCTGAACCAGCCCCGCGATACAGATCTGGTTGACCATCTTTGTTAACTGACCGGAACCGGCGGGTCCGAGCAGCTTGCACATCCGCGCATAGGCCGCAATCACGGGCTCGGCGCCGGCATAGGCGTCCGCGGCGCCGCCGCACATCACGGTCAGGACGCCGTTTTCGGCGCCGGCCTGGCCGCCGGACACCGGCGCATCGATGAATTTGAAGCCCGCTTTGGTGGCGGCGGCATCGAGCTCGCGGGCGACTTCGGCCGACGCGGTGGTGTGGTCGACGAAGGTCGCGCCCTTCGTCACGCCGGCAAAGGCGCCGTCAGCGCCGATCGTGACCGCGCGCAAATCATTGTCATTGCCGACGCAGCATATCACGAAGTCCTGGCCTTCGGCGGCGGCCTTTGGCGTCGGCGCCGTGCGGCCGCCGAACTTGTCCGCCCATTCCTTCGCCTTGGCTCCGGTCCGGTTGTAAACGGTGACCTCGTGGCCGCCTTTTTTCACCAGATGGCCCGCCATCGGGAAACCCATCACGCCGAGACCGAGAAAAGCGACTTTAGCCATGTGTGCTACCTTATCGTTTGCCCTTGCGGGCTAAATCTGGGGTTTGGCCGGCGCGGAACGGGCCGGACGCCATTTGGGAGGAGGCCGCACCATAAACCCTGCGCCATGAAGGGCAACGCCTTCGTTTGGCTGGCGGGACGGGTCTTGTGTCAGAGCGTTTTCCAGCGAAGCATGCCCTCGGACTTGATCCGGGGGTGGACACCGGTTCGCGTCGAGAAAACGCGTCAAAGCAAGAATCCAGAGCCCCGTTCCGATTCCATCGGAACGGAAAAGGCTCTAGGGTAGGGGCGTTATAAGAACCTCACAAAAAAGGGAGTGAGATCGCATGGGCGTCAGCGTGGGCGTGCTCGATCATTTCAACATCCGGACCCGGAATCTCGCCGACACGGTCCGCTTTTACGAGGATATTCTGGGCCTGGAAAAGGGCGCCCGGCCGAACTTCGCCTTCCCGGGCGCGTGGATGTACTCGGAGGGCAAGGCGGTGGTGCATCTGGTCGATATTTCCAAGACCGACGAGCCCCAAAAGCCTGACTCCGGCGTGGTCCATCACGTGGCCTTCGCCAGCACGGGCTTTGCCGGCATGCAGCAGCGGCTCAAATCCAAAGGGACGGAATTCGACTCGCGTCAGGTTCCCGGCGGCGATCTGTGGCAGATCTTCGTCACGGATCCCAATGGCGTCATGGTCGAATTGAACTACGAGGCCGCCAAGGAGGGCGGGGTCGTGGCCCCGGCCGAACGCCGGGACGACGTCGGAGCAAGGTAGCTTTTTGGGCTGCAACGCTCTAAGAGGGCCCCGGTTCTGAGACAATCGGAACCGATGGCTCCAGGAGACGTGCCGTGAGCGTAACGCAGCAACAGGTTCTCGATGCCTTGGCCAAGGTGGCCTCGCCGCGCGGCGTCGCCTTGACCAACGCCAACGTGCTGTCGGCGATCACGGCCACTGACGGCAAGGTGTTCTTCTCCATCAATGTCGACGCCGCGGAGGCCCGCGCGTGGGAAAGCGTGCGGGCGCAGGCGGAAGCCGCGGTTCGCGCCATTCCCGGCGTCAGCGTGGCGATGATCGCGCTGACCGCCGAGCGCAAGCCCGGTGCGGCGTCTTCGCCGTCACCCGGTGCGGCTCCGCCGCCGCCACCTCAGCCGCACCGCCATGCGCACGGCGTGCAGCCGGTGTCGGCGCATAAGCCGCCGCAAAGCCCGGCGTCCCCGATGTCCAGGCAAGCAGAAATTCCGGGCGTCGCCGCCGTGATTGCGGTGGCCTCGGGCAAGGGCGGCGTCGGCAAATCGACGACGGCGCTCAATCTCGCACTGGGCTTGCGCGATCTCGGCCTGCGCGTCGGTCTGTTGGACGCTGATATTTACGGCCCCTCGGTGCCGCGGCTGACCGGCATTCACGAGAAGCCGAAACTGAACGACGACCGCAAGATGATTCCGATCGAACGCTTCGGTCTTGCCATCATGTCGATCGGCTTCCTGGTCGAGGAAGAAACCGCGATGATCTGGCGCGGACCGATGGTGATGTCGGCGATCACCCAGATGCTGCGCGACGTGGCATGGGGCACGCTCGATATTCTCGTGGTCGACATGCCGCCCGGCACCGGCGACGCGCAGCTGACCCTGGCGCAGAACGTGCCGCTGAAGGGGGCGGTCATCATCTCGACCCCGCAGGATCTCTCGTTGATCGACGCGCGGCGCGGCCTTGCCATGTTCAAGAAGGTCAACGTGCCCGTGCTCGGCATCGTCGAGAACATGAGCTATTTCCAGTGCCCGCATTGCGGCACCCGGTCGGACATTTTCGGTCATGGCGGGGCGCGGCACGAGGCCGAGCGGCTGGGTGTGCCGTTTTTGGGCGAGATCCCGCTGCACATGTCGATTCGCACCACCTCGGACTCCGGTAATCCGGTGGTGGCGAGCGAGCCGGACGGTCCGCACGCCGCCATCTACCGCGAAATCGGTACCAAGGTCCGCGACCAGCTTCAGGGCGCAAATGCAACCGCCTGAGGGCCTTATTCTGCTTCCCTGAGACTTTCGTTTAATCAGTGCAGTCATGCCTTTGTCGCGTTTTCGTTAGCCAACTTCCATGTTAAAGCGCCCCCGCCAGAGCGCCCCGGATGACGTGGAATTCGCCCCGCCGGAGGATCGCTCGCGGAAATTGGGAAACGCCCCCGCCTTTAAGGAGATGCCTGAATGAAGCGTCGTGATTTTTTGAAAGTTTCAGCGGCCGGTGCTGCTGCGACAGCCGTGGCCTCGCCGGCGATCGCGCAATCCTCGCCTGAAATCAAATGGCGCTTGACGTCGAGCTTCCCGAAGTCGCTCGACACGATTTACGGCGGTGCTGACCAGTTGTCGAAATACGTCGCCGAAATGACCGACAACAAATTCCAGATCCAGGTCTTCGCCGCGGGCGAGGTCGTTCCCGGTCTGCAGGCGCTCGACGCCACCTCCAACGGCACGGTCGAGATGTGCCACACCGTCTCCTATTATTACGTCGGCAAAGATCCGACCTTTGCGATCTATGCGTCGGTCCCGTTCGGCCTGAACGCACGCCAGCAGAACTCCTGGTGGTCGCAGGGTGGCGGTGGGGAA
This sequence comes from Bradyrhizobium sp. AUGA SZCCT0431, assembly GCF_018131065.1. Classification (NCBI taxonomy): domain Bacteria; kingdom Pseudomonadati; phylum Pseudomonadota; class Alphaproteobacteria; order Hyphomicrobiales; family Nitrobacteraceae; genus Bradyrhizobium; species Bradyrhizobium sp. AUGA SZCCT0431. The sequence continues at coordinate 152,793 of NZ_JAFCLR010000004.1, forward strand.
CTCGGCAACGAGTTCTTCAAGAAGTTTGGCGTGATCGGTTTCCCCTGCGGTAACACCGGCACCCAGATGGGCGGCTGGTTCCGCAAGGAGATCAAGACGGTCGCCGATCTGTCGGGTCTCAAATTCCGCATCGGCGGCATCGCCGGTCAGGTGTTGCAGAAGGTCGGCGTCGTGCCGCAGCAGATCGCCGGCGGCGACATCTACCCGGCGCTGGAAAAGGGCACCATCGACGCCGCCGAGTGGGTCGGTCCTTATGACGACGAAAAGCTCGGCTTCCAGAAGGTCGCGAAGTTCTATTATTACCCCGGCTTCTGGGAAGGTGGCCCAATGGTCCACGCCTTCACCAATCTCGAGAAGTGGAATTCGCTGCCGAAGAACTATCAGGCGATCCTCACCAACGCATCGGCGCACGCCAACGCCTGGATGAACGAACGCTATGACATGCTCAATCCGGCCGCGTTGAAACGTCTGGTTGCCGGCGGCACCCAGCTCCGTCCCTTCACCAACGAAGTTCTGGAAGCCTGCCTGAAGGCGACCAACGAGCTGTGGGCCGAACTGTCGGCCAAGAATGCCGACTTCAAGAAGACGATCGATTCGATGCAGGCCTACCGCTCCGACCAGTATCTGTGGTGGCAGGTCGCCGAATACACCTTCGACAGCTTCATGATCCGCTCGCGCACGCGCGGCTGATCTAACTCCTAAGTCGGACAAGCAGGCCCGGTCTCCGCGAGGAGGCCGGGCTTTTTGCGTTGCGCTCTGCAGTTCGGGATGGAAATCGGGAACCGGATGTTCCATGGTGTCGCCAAAGCCTCGGCAAGAAGGCTATCGGACACACATCCACAAGGGCAGGATTCCATGAAAAGAAGAGATTTTCTCAAGGTCACAGGTATTGGCGCCGCGGGTGCCGCAACTCTGGCGGCGCCGGCGATCGCGCAGTCGATGCCGGAAATCAAATGGCGGCTGACGGCGAGCTGGCCGAAATCGCTCGACACGCTGTGGGGCGGGGTTGAGCTGATGGCCAAGCAGGTTGCCGAAGCCACCGACAACAAATTCCAGCTCCAGACCTTTGCCGGCGGTGAAATCGTTCCGGGTCTGCAAGTCCTCGATGCCGTGCAAAACGGTACCGTCGAGATGGGACATACCGCGTCCTACTATTACTTCGGCAAGGACCCGACATTTGCGTTCGGCACGGCGGTGCCGTTCGGACCCAACCAGCGCCTCAACCAGGCCTGGTACATGCAGGGCGGGGGCAGGGAACTGCTCAACGAGTTCTACAAGGGCTATAACGTCACGTCGTTTCTGGCCGGCAATACCGGCTGCCAGATGGGCGGCTGGTTCCGCAAGGAGATCAACACCGTCGACGACCTGAAGGGACTGAAGATGCGCATCGGCGGCTTTGCCGGCCGCGTCATGCAGAAACTGGGTGTCGTGCCGCAGCAACTGGCCGGCGGCGACATCTATCCCGCGCTTGAAAAAGGCACGATCGACGCGGCGGAATGGGTCGGCCCCTATGACGACGAGAAGCTCGGCTTCAACAAGGTCGCGCCGCATTATTACTATCCCGGTTGGTGGGAAGGTGGCCCGATGCTGCTGGCCCTCGTTAACCTGGATAAATGGAACTCGCTGCCGAAATACTACCAAACCGTTCTCGAGCTGGCAGGGCAGTCCGCCAACAGCTGGATGATGGCGAAGTACGATCAGCTCAATCCGCCGTCGCTCAAGAAATTGCTCGCCGGTGGCACCAAGCTGCATGCGTTTTCGCCGCCGATCATGCAGGCCTGCCTGAAAGCGACCAAGGAAATCTATGCCGAGACGGCGGCAACCAACCCGAACTTCAAGAAGGTTCTGGACTCGCTGAACGGCTTCACCAGCAATGGATACCAGTGGTTCCAGGTCGCCGAACTCGGTTACGACAGCTTCATGGCGCGCAACCCGCAGGGGTGATTGCGGTACATAGCGTTTTCAAGCGAGAGCCGGTCCCGCACTTGATGCGGGATGGATCCCGGTTCGTGTAAAGAAAACGCGTCAAAAACAAAACCAGCTTCGACAAACAAAAACCCCGGAGCGCAAGCTCCGGGGTTTTTCGTTACAGGATTCTCGGCAGGAATCGCGCCGCTATTGTTTTGGCTGGCCGAAATCCAGTGGTGGCAGTTCGATCTGCGGCACCTCGATCCTGACCTTGCTGAGATCGACGTCGAGCGGCTTGTCGAGGAACACGGTTACCACGATCGGGAAGGCGATCACGATCGCCACCATGATCGCCTGCAGGCCGATCCAGGGCAGGGCACCCCAGTAGATGTCGGAGCTCTTTACTTCCTTGGGCGCGACGCCGCGCAAATAGAACAGCGCAAAGCCGAACGGCGGATGCAGGAACGACGTCTGCATGTTGACGCACAGCATGACGCCGAACCAGATCAGCGCGGCGTCGGGGCCCACGACCGGCGTCAATATCTTCTGCGCAATCGGCGCCACCATCGGCAGGATGATGAAGGCGATTTCGAAGAAGTCGAGGAAGAACGCCAGGAAGAAGATGAAGAGATTGATGAAGATCAGGAAGCCCCAGACGCCGCCGGGGATCGAGGTCAGATGATGCTCGAGCCAGACACCGCCGGAGACGCCGAGGAACACCACCGAGAAGCAGGTCGAGCCGATCAGGATGAACACCACCATGGTGGAGAGGCGCATCGTCGACTCGTAGCCCTGCTTGATCAGGCCGCGCAGGTCCGGGATGCGGACGGCTTCGAGGCAGAGCCAGACGACGGCGAGATAGACCACCGCGAAGGTCAGTTTCAACACCTTGCCTTCACCGATGAGCATGCCGACGATTACGGCGACACCGGTGGCGGCGATGCCGGTGAGGAGCATCTTGTGCCCCTTGCTGCTCAGATCCTTGTGGTGGATCGCGGCGAGCACGATGGCGCCGATGGCGCCCATCGCGCCGGCTTCGGTCGGCGTTGCGAGGCCGAGCATCATGGTACCCAGCACCACGAAGATCAGAACGGCCGACGGAATGATGCCCATCAGGCATTTCTTCCAGAGCGGCCAACCCGTCAGCGTGAGCGCGTCTCTCGGAACCGGAGGGACGTGATCCGGTTTGATGAGGCCGAGCATGAACGTATAGCCGGCGAACAGGGCGATCTGGAGGATGGATGGGCCCCAGGCACCGAGATACATGTCGCCGACCGACTTGCCGAGCTGGTCGGCCATCACGATCAGCACCAGCGAGGGCGGCACCAATTGGGTGATCGTGCCGGACGCGGCGAGCACGCCGGTGATGTAGCGAATGTTGTAGCCGTAGCGCATCATCACCGGCATCGAGATCAGCGCCATCGCGATGACCTGCGCCGCCACCGTGCCGGTGATCGCGCCGAGGATGAAGCCGACGATGATGACGGAATAGCCGAGGCCGCCGCGGATCGGTCCGAACAGCTGACCCATCGAGTCCAGCATGTCTTCCGCAAGCCCGCACCGTTCCAGGATCGAGCCCATGAAGGTGAAGAAGGGGATCGCCAGCAGCAACTCGTTGGAGAGCACGCTGCCGAAGATGCGGCCCGGAATGGCCTGCAGGAAGTTCATGTCGAAGAAGCCGAGATAGATCGACAGGAAGCCGAACGACAGCCCGAGCGCGGCCAGCGTGAAGGCCACCGGGAAGCCGATCAGCATGGCCAGAATCAAGCCGCCGAACATCAGCGGCGGCATCATTTCCAGCGTAATCATTGCACCGGCCTCTCGTATTTGGCGTCGATCATCACATAGCCCTTCAACGCCGCGATACGCTTGATCACTTCAGAGAGTCCTTGCAGAGCGAGAAAAACGAAGCCCACGGGAACGACGGCCTTGATCGGCCAGCGCACCAGGCCGCCGGCATTGCTCGAAATCTCGCTGACGGCGTAGGATTGCATGAAGAACGGCCACGACAGATAGGCCAGCAGCAGGCAGGACGGGATCAGGAAAAACAGCGTTCCGATCATGTCGAGCCAGAGCTGTCCGCGCTCGGACAGCATGAGATAGAGAAGTTCGACGCGAACATGCTCGTTCTTCTTGAAGGTATAGGAGGCGCCGAACATCACGAAGACGGCGAACATGTACCACTGCAATTCGAGCCAGCTGTTGGAGCTGTAGCCGAACGCGTAGCGGATCATCGCGTTGGCGGCGCTGACCACGCAGGCGGCGAGCACGAGCCAATTGCAGATGCCGCCCAGTTGCTCGTTGATCCAGTCGATGCCGTTACTGATTGCCAACAATGGACGCATTACGTTCTCCTCGGGCACGTCATCGACATGCGCCGGATTTCTTCATTGATATTGCGTCGCCACCCCGCGTCAGGCGCGCAGAGCCGCTGCCGCGCGGCAAACGCGCAGCTTCATTCCGGCGCGAAAAACGCGCAGGTTCGCAGCTCATTCGCTGGAGCGATTGCAACGATAGTCCTCCCCCGTTCGCACGCTTCCGCCGTCTTGGCTGTTCCATTGGGAAACAGCGGCCCATCCGGCCGTGCTGGCGTAAAGCAGCCGCACCATTTCAGTGCGTTGCAGCGGCGTCAATCGGAAAATGGACAAATTGACGCGGGCTATCAGTTACGTGGGGAGGACGCGCTTGGTTGCGCGGGACAGCCAAAATACACGCTGAAATTTCAACCGCCGGTAACGCTCATGTGGCGGCTGACGCTTGGGCGGTTGTGCCGGCGGTCGATGATGAAGTCGTGGCCCTTCGGCTTCGTCCCGATGGCGCGATCGATCGCGGCGGAGAGCAGGTCGTTGTCGGCAGATGCCCGCAAGGGTTTGCGCAAATCGGAGGCATCCTCGTGACCGAGGCAGGTGTGCAGCGTGCCGGTGCAGGTGATCCGTACCCGGTTACAGGACTCGCAGAAATTATGGGTCATCGGCGTGATGAAGCCGAGCTTGCCGCCGGTCTCGCTGACGCGGACATAGCGGGCAGGGCCGCCGGTGTCGTCGTCAAGGTCGGTCAGCGTGTAGTGCTGGGCGAGACGCGCGCGCAACAACGACAGCGGCACGTACTGATCGATCCGGCCTTCGCCGATGTCGCCCATCGGCATCACTTCGATCAGCGTCAGCGCCATGCCCTTGTCGTGCGCCCATTGCATCAGCGAGGGGATCTCCTCCTCGTTCATGTTCTTCAGCGCAACCGCGTTGATCTTCACCGCAAGCCCCGCCGCGCGCGCAGCTTCAATGCCGGCGAGCACCTTGTCGATGTCGCCCCAGCGCGTGATGGCGCGGAACTTGGCGGGATCGAGCGTGTCCAGCGAGACGTTGATCCGGCGCACGCCGGCGTCGCGCAACTCGCCGGCAAAGCGCGCCAGCTGCGAGCCATTGGTGGTCAGCGTCAATTCATCGAGCGCGCCGCTCGAAAGATGCCGCGACAGCGAGCGCACCAGCGACATCACGTTGCGCCGGACCAGCGGTTCGCCGCCGGTGAGGCGGATTTTGCGCACGCCCTTGGCGACGAAGGCCGAGCACAGCCGGTCGAGCTCTTCCAGCGTCAGCAAATCGGCTTTCGGCAGGAACGTCATGTCCTCGGACATGCAATAGAAGCAGCGCAGGTCGCAGCGATCGGTGACGGAGACCCGCAGATAGCGGATCGTCCGCCCGAACGGATCGGTCATCGGAGAGAACAGTTGATCGGGAGAAGTCGACAATCCGCTCATCCAAACTGCCTTGCAAACCCTGCCTACGCGCCGCGTGCGGCGGAACCGCCGCAACGTCTGTCACCCATCATCCTATAGCGCTTTCCAGCGAAGTGGATACCGGTTCGCGTGAAGAAAGCGCGTCAAAACGAAAGACTTATATCCCGGTTCTGACTTCAATCAGAGCCGGGATATAGGCACGAAGCAAGACGGCTACAATCCGCAGCTTTCGGGTGCGGTGCCGATCAGCGGGCCGGCTGCGCCGCCGGCGCGGGGAACGGCGAATCCGCTGCGGGCGCTGCGGCGGGCTTGGGCTTCTTTGGCCGCATCGGCTTGCGAACGCGAGGCGGCGGGCCGGCGGGTTTCAGCTCGGCGAAGACAGGGCTTGGTTCAATGATGGTGGAGGCGGGGGTGGTGAAGTCGCCGGGGTTCCGGATCACCTGTACCGGAACAGTGACCGGCTGGAACCGGGGCAGGTTGAAGGTCACGGAGAAACCGGCTTCCATCGCAGGGACCGATACCGTGCAAGGGGTCTTGCAGCCCGGCCCAAGCGAGGTCGTGGCGTCGGCCCCCGGGGGCGTCGATTCGAGCTGAACCGGGACCGGCGGGGGCGCCGGTTTGAAGGAATCCATGGAAAACGAGGAACAGCCGGCCAGAGAGGCTCCGGCGACGGCAATCGCGAACACACGACCTATGATCATTACTCACCTGCGGCGATCAGCCACAATCCCCAATCCGGACCATAGGAGCGTGAGAAGAGGGCCGCAACCGCACCGTGCAGATTCACTAAAGGATAGTTAACGCCGCTCAGTAGCTATCCAGATAGTATATATAAATCAATATGTTACGAGGCCGTCGCGGCTCCGTTCAGGCTGTTCACGGCCGCGGGCAGTTCGCGAAAATGGCCGATCAGCCGGTCCGGCTTCAACTCGGCAATCGGCACGTCGGTGTAGCCGAATTCGACCCCGATCACCGGAATGCCCGCGCGCCGGGCCACGCCGATATCGGGACCGGCATCGCCGATCATGATGGCGCCCGCGAGCTGCGTGCCGGCACGGGCCAGCGTCTGCTGCAGGATCACCGGATCGGGCTTTGAGACGCCAAAAGTGTCGGCGCCGCAGATCGCGGCGAACCGCTTGCTGAGGTCGAGCTTGTCGAGCAGCAGTTTTGAAAGCCATTCCAGCTTGTTGGTGCAGACCGCAAAGCGAAAGCCTTGTCCTTCCAGATCATCCAGCGCCGCTTCCAGCCCCTCGAAGGGGCGCGATTCATCGGCGATGTGGGCGGCGTAATATTCGACGAAATCCCTGGTCAGCCGGTTGACGTCGTCCACGCTCATGGTGCGGCCCTCGAGTTCGAGGCCGCGCTCGATCAGCTTGCGCGCGCCGGCGCCGATCATGTTGCGCGCGCGGGCGAGCGGCACGGGGGCGAGGCCCTCGCGATGAAGCACGAAATTGAGCGCGCTGATCAGATCCGGTGCGGTATCGACCAGCGTGCCGTCGAGATCGAATACGAGGGTGCGGGGAGGTGTCATTTGGCATTCGCTACCGGCCCGGGCGTGATGACGCAAGGGCTCGATAGGCCCGATTTGGCCTCGTTAGCGCTATTCCTGCCGCCCAAACGACGCTAGATATGCGCCGCCAGACCGGCGGATTTTCAAAGGGCATATCCACGTGGACATGGACGCATTGAAACGGCAGGCGGCGGCGCGCGCGCTGGAGCATGTACAGGACGGCATGAAGCTCGGGCTTGGCACCGGCTCGACCGCCAAACACTTTGTCGAACTGCTCGGCGAGAAGGTCGCGAACGGCATGCGCGTGATCGGCGTGCCGACCTCCGAGGCGACCCGCGCACAGGCGCAGGCCTGCGGCGTGCCGCTGACCACGCTCGACGAGATCGACCACCTCGATCTCACCGTCGACGGCGCCGACGAGTGCGACGGCGCGCTCAATCTCATCAAGGGCGGCGGCGGTGCGCTGCTACGGGAGAAGATCGTGGCCGCGGCCTCCGATCGCATGATCGTGATCGCCGACGACAGTAAATGGGTCGATTTTCTCGGCCGCTTCCCCCTGCCTGTCGAAGTGATCCCGTTCGGGCTTGCCGCGACGCAGCGGGCGATCGCGTCAGCATTTGCGCAAAGCGGCGTTTCCGGGCAAATGGAGGTCCGGAAGGCCAAAGACGGCCACGTTTTTGTCACCGATGGCGGCCACTGGATTGTGGATGCCCATCTCGGGAAAATACCGGATGCGCCGCGTCTGGCAGGCTTGTTGAGCGTGATCCCTGGCGTCGTCGAACATGGTCTGTTCATTGGCCTGGCCCGCACGGCCGTGCTGGCCGGCGCACAGGGAATTCGCGTAGTTGAGCGGCGATAGCGCCGAATCTTTGAGGAGAATTGGAATGAAGAGTTTTTCGGGAAGTTTGTCGGCTGCGGGTCTCGCGGTGGCGCTGGCGCTGATCGGAGCGCCGGCCATGGCGCAGCAGAAAAACGCCCCCACCGTGGCGGTACCGGGCAAGCCGGCGTCGCCGGCGGCAATCGCCTTCGCCAAGGAAATCCTGACCATGAAGAACGCGAGCGCAATGTACGCCAACGCCGTTCCGGGCCTCGTCGAGAAGACCAAGAACGTGCTGCTCGGGGCCAACCTCAACTACCAGAAAGACCTCAACGAGGTCGCCGTGATCGTCGCCAAGAATCTGGCCGGCCGCGAAAAGGAAATCGGCGACGGCATGGCGCAGATCTACGCCAACGAGTTCACCGAGCAGGAATTGAAGGACCTGGCGACGTTCTACAAATCGCCGCTCGGCCAGAAACTGATCCTGAACGAACCGAAGGCGATCTCGGGCAGCATGGCCTATATGAACGAGTGGGCGCAGTCCTTTGCCGAGGTGATCAACGGCCAGTTCCGCACCGAGATGAGGAAGCGCGGCAAGGAAATCTGATCCACTTGTTTCTACCTCGCCCCGCTTGCGGGCGAGGGGGAAACGATAAGGGCTGACCATGGCTGAATACGACGTCGATCTGTTTGTCATCGGTGGCGGTTCGGGCGGCGTCCGCGCCGCGCGCATCGCGGCCGGCTACGGCGCCAAAGTGATGGTGGCCGAAGAATACCGGATGGGCGGCACCTGCGTGATCCGCGGCTGCGTGCCGAAAAAACTGTTCGTGATCGGCTCGCATGTCCGTCACGAGATCGAGGACGCCGCCGGCTTCGGCTGGACTATTCCGGAAGTTTCCTTCGACTGGCCCACTTTGGTCGCCAACAAGGACAGGGAGATTGCCCGGCTCGAAGGCATCTACACGACAAACGTCGAGAAGTCCGGCGCGCAGGTGGTGAAGGCCCGCGCGGTGCTGGAAGACGCCCACACGCTGCGCCTGTCCGACGGCAAGCGCGTCACCGCGCAAACCATTCTGGTCGCGACCGGCGGCCGGCCCAACCATGGCGCGGAAATTCCCGGCATCGGGCACGTGATCTCCTCGGACGAGGCGTTCCACCTCACTGAGTTGCCCAAGCGCATCGTGATCCAGGGCGGCGGCTATATCGCGCTCGAATTCGCCGGCATCTTCAAAGGCTACGGCGCCGACGTCACCGTGATCTATCGCGGCGACAACATTTTGCGCGGTTTCGACGAGGACGTCCGCAAGCATGTGCGCGCGGAGATGGAGAAGCAGGGCATCAACATCATCACCGGCTGCACCATCAGCAAGGTCGACAGGCACGGCAAGGAATTCACCACGCACCTGTCGAGCGGATCGAGCATCGCGTCCGACCAGGTAATGTTCGCGATCGGCCGCCATCCCAACGTCGCCAATCTCGGGCTGGAGACCGCGGGCGTCGCGATCAATCCGAAGAACGGCGGCATCGCCGTCGACGCCTGGTCGAAAACGTCGACGCCGAACATCTACGCCATCGGCGACGTCACGCACCGCACCAATTTGACGCCGGTGGCGATCCGCGAGGGCCATGCCTTCGCCGACACCGTGTTCGGCAAGCGCCCGGTGCAGGTCGATCACGCCACCATTCCGACCGCGGTGTTCTCGCAGCCCGAAGTCGGCACCGTGGGCCTGACCGAAGCCGAAGCCCGCGCGCAGTTCAGCCACGTCGATATCTACAAGGCCGATTTCCGCCCCATTAAAGCTACGATGTCCGGCCGCGACACCCGCGTCCTGATGAAGCTCGTGGTCGACGGCACGAGCGACCGCGTGCTCGGCTGTCACATCGTCGGCGAAGCCGCCGCCGAGATCACGCAAGCCGTCGGCATCGCCGTGAAGATGAAAGCGACCAAGGCCGATTTCGACGCCACCATCGCGCTGCATCCGACCGCGGCCGAAGAGCTGGTGACGATGCGGACGCCGACGGCGCGCTATGTGCGGGAAGCGGCGGCGGAGTAACCCGGATGGGCGCGCATGAACCGGCCAGCGGTCCGCGCGCCCCGAGAACGATGCTGTCGACGAGACACCAGTTACTGCCGCGACATTGCTTCACTGCCGCTCAGTATCGGGGTCGATAGTCGCCGCGGTGCTGGAGTGCGAAGGCGTAGTGGGGATTGATCCCGCAATAGGCGTCGGTACCATTAGCGGTGGCCATGCATTGGGCGTAGCTGGAGAACTGGCAATTCCCCGGATAGCCCCATAGGCGCCCTTGCAGGCAGTAGCTATTCCGAACGCTCTCATAAGCCTGGGGACCGTAAACTGGGCCATATGTCTGAGCCCGGGCTTGCCCGCCTGCCAGGGCGATACTCATCGTCAAAATCGTCAAAGCCAAAGTGCGCATTGGAGTTTCCTCGAAGTCGGCACAACACCGGTACACTTGGACCGCCGGCAATATTGATCCAGGTCAATGGTATTCCCGATAGGTTCACACGTGAAGCGAACGCGCATCAGTGCGTAGCCCGGACGAGCGCAGCGAAATCCGGGAACCCTTCAGCCAGTTATTGACCGGCCGTGCCCGACTGCAAGTAAGCAATGATCTTTGCCCGCTCGTCCGCCGATGCGAGACCGCCATACGGCTTCATGGTGTTGCCGGGCACGACCGCATCGGCGTTAGCCATGAAACGCTCGAGCTTGTCGGCGTCCCAGGCGAAGCCTGCCTCCTTCATGGCGCTGGAATAGCCGTAGTCCGGCAGCGATCCTGCCTTCCGCCCCATAATCCGGTGCAGATTTGGGCCTTGCCGGTTATCGCCCTCCTTGACCGTGTGGCAGGTCCGGCACGCATTGTTGAACGCCTGCTGGCCGGCCGCAGCATCCGCGCCTTGCGCCGGTGTTTGCGATGCGGCTGACGACGACAGCATCAGGCACGCCATCCCGCTCAGGGCCAAGGCTGGAACCAGGGCTCGCATGGGCCGTCCTCCGTATTCGTTTCCAACAACGCGCGAGGCCGGGAAGGTTTCCCTGGGCCATGAAGCAATCGGCGGCTCACGACCTGATGAAACTGGTGGTCGATGGCCAGACCGACCGCGTGCGGAGCTACCGCATCGTTGGCGAGGCCGTCGCCGAGATCACGCAGGCCGGAGGCATCGCCGTGAAGATGAAGGCGACCAAGGCTGATTTCGACGCAACCATCGCGCTGCACCGACCGCGGCGGAAGAACTGGTGACGATGCGGACGCCGACGGCGCGGTATGTGAGGGAAGCGACGGCGGAGTAGGCGCGGAGTATCCGCGTCCATAAGCATTGTGCCGATTGCGTGTTAGTCAGGTAACCGTCCATCCGGACCGACGTCTACAGTTACTGCAATCGCCGCGGCAATAGGCCCTGAGCGTCTTCGAAAGAGGATTTCAAGTGCGCTAGTTTGACTATCGTCGAACCTCTGACCCTCAGAGCATCCCAAAAGCATGTCCGCAAAAAAATCCTCGAGCCGCCAACCGCACGTTATGTCACCACTTCCCGAAATCAAACCGTCTACATCGTTCACCGTTGGTGCTTGTCCCTTCCCCTTGTTTGTCAGCATCTTGAACACCGGAGCAAACGGGATCACTCGCTGGCCGAGTGGAGGGTCCTGGGGCCATTTGTAATGCTTGTTTCGGGGTAAGATCAAATGAAGCGGCACGACTGGCGGATTGTAGAAATTGTAATACACAGGCCACCCAGTCTTTTGGACGAAATCCGCAATGCGCGCCTGCTGTTCATCACCTGACGTCAGAGCTTGGTAACGACTATCGACAGTGAAATCATACAGACTACCAACGGAAAGCGGCTTCATGAGTGAATCTCGCTCGGCGATCCTTGCCATTCCGAGCATGTAGTCGTAGTCCTCGTCTGGTCGACAAGGTTGTTTAGCGGGTACAATCTCTTGCTCTGTAAGAGAGCGACTTTCCGCCTAACTATTTTTCCGTGTTGTTGAAAGAAGATGAAGACGCCAATGTCTGCAATCTCCCAACGCCTCCAGTGAGCCAGCCCGCCCAAGTAATGTGTATCGATCTGGATTGCCCAGCCCGACTTGAGCATCATTGGCGCTGCAAAGTGCGTCAGATGCTCTATAAAGGACATGTCTAGGCTAGGTTCTGGCGCGTTCGGCACATTATGAATCTTGGCTGCAATTTCCCGGTTCACATCCGCAAATATTCCTCGAAACCACTCAATTACATCTGTTGGAATCATCTTACGTCCCTCTCCCTAACATCCTATGGTAGATGAATGCCGGAAGATCGCCAAGCGGCAGCGCGTAGGGCGGATTGAGCCGAAGGCGTAATCCGCCGTTCATCGATGCTATGCGGCGTTACGCTTCTAAAACCCGCCGACGATTTGTAACTAATTGGCGACTACTTATATAGTTTCCGTCAACCCGGTCGCCACGCGTCAAAACAATGTCCGAATTCCCCATTGCTGAAAGACTTCATAAGAACGCGGGCATTCATTGTGCAACGCTCGCCGTCACTCAGAACGTCGTTATTGGGCCGGGGTGGCTGCAGTTGGCGCAGCCCGACGCGGCCCTTCGCAATGGCACGCTGACCTTTGTGAAATCTGGCAGCCGCACATTCTGTATCACCTGCGCACATGTGGTCCAGCACTACCGTGATGTGCTAGCCGCCAGCGGCGATCCACATAGCCACACCATGAGAACAATGCTTAACGGCTTCCACGTGATCTTTGACTGCTTCATTCAGCCGAGCACTCATCAGGGCGAATCTCTCCCCGACGTTGCTATCCGCGAGATCAATCCTGACCACATTGCTCATATCGGCAAAGAGGCAATCGACCTCGACGTCATGAAAGAGCCGCCCGATGACATCCGGCACGCTTACGCGGTAGGGTTTCCCGAGAAACTGAAGTATCACAAGCACGAAGACGCGTCGGGCTACCGTGTGTCATTGCCGCAGATAGAGATCCTAGCCGAATTGCCGCGTCGGCCTGAGAGACGATTCTCGATGTTTTCTAATTTGGAGGAGAAGCCCGCTCTCGATATTGACTACTCCGGTATGAGCGGAGGGCCCATCTTCTGGTCGACGGAACACGAATACGGCATCCTCGGGATAATTTACGAAGGCGGCCCCGGCGAAGGCAATCAGACGATTTTTGTATACGGCGAGATCGCCACGCCTGCTGTAATTAGGAACTGGATTTCACAGTGTCCTGCTCGTCCCGTTCTTCATAGCGCGTAGGCGGATTGAGTAATCGCCGTTCGCGATCACAAGATGGCGGGTTACGCCTTCGGCTTAAACCCGCCCTACCATTCGCCTCACATGGATGTGTCGCTACTTCGTATCCCGCGACGACCTTCTCCGGAAAGCCAAGGCCTCCGGGCCCCACATCCTGATCATCACGACCGCGCAGGAGGCGATGCCGACGAACGCGAGCATGACGGTGAGGGCGATTTCCATGGTACGTGCATAAATGATTTGCAGGTGATTTGTCTTCCGTATCACTACGGTGTCATTGCGTTTCCCTGCATCGACGCTTTGGCGTTGCCGGCCTGCAATCCCTAAACGCAGTCAGGCGTTCGGGGCGTTCCTGCAGTCTTCCGCCCGAAACCGGCCCGCAAGGAAAGAATTCTGGTTTCAGTGCGGCCGCTATTTCGCCCGCATGGTGCGGCGCGAGGATGCGTCCGGGCGCTGGGCGCAATGGCTCAGCGATCGCTGGGGTGGTCAAGGCGCTCAACCTCCCGGGATTCCGCGGGAGCGAAGCGGCTGCTTTTTTGGGCAGCGCCTATTTCGTGCGCTTAACGCGCGGGTGGCTTGGGGACATGCCGGTCGACGACGACGGAGTCGGGATGCGAGACGATGGTCATGAACCAGATCGAGCTGACGACCAGCGACCAGAACGTATTCCAGTAAACCCAATTCATTGGTGCTTCCAATCCATCTAGGGCTTCCGGGTCCGAACGCGGCTCAGGCTGTTCGCAACAAAGTCTTCGAGATGCGCCGGCACCGGAGCCCCCTCAATATCACAGCGGCACTGAATTTCCTCTGCGACATTTTTGGAGATGTCGGCGGTCCAGTGTTCGAGCGTGTTGAAGGCGTAGATTCCGACCGGGTTGTTGAAGCGCGCCAGCATCAGGTCGTTGATCACGGTATCGAGATCGGGGCGCTCGATCGGATTCTGAAGCTGCAAATCCCTGGGACCGAACGTGTCCATCACCAGATAGAGCGTTTGATCGGCGCCATAGGGCACGGTTAACGGCAATCCGGTCATGGCCTGGGCACTCCGTGGAACGCTGATTCAAGTTTGAATCGAAGCGTTGGTTCCAGCGGCGAGCGCAGCACCTTCGTCTAATTTTTCGCTGACATGGTTGATGACAACGGCGATGCCCGGCCGGGCGTCGGCTCAACGCCAGAAATGTGAGGCAGCAGGTAGCCCGGATGAGCAACGCGACATCCGGGTCTTGGTCCCCGCATATCGCGGTGCTCATGCGGGCGGCTGTCGGCAGGTGGGCTCAGGAGACCAGCGACAACAGGCGCTCTTCTTTGAACCGCTTGTAGGCGTCGATAGCCCGGTTCGCGAGCATCAGCTTTCGCGTTTCGCCGCGCCGGATCAGGGTCTCGACGGCATCCGTCAGGAAGCGCGCCGCGACTTCGGGATCGCCGAGTTCGCCGGTCCCCTCGAGATAATCCCAGGCGATCTGGATCGAATTTTCCATCAGCAATGGCAATGGTTCGGTCATGGAAATAAAACTCCCTAGGGCACCATCAGTTCCGCAACGCGGCGGCAGCGTGGGATATCCACGCCGCGCCGCGCCGGGGTTACGGCCTCGGGCCGTAGCTGCTGACCTTGCCGTTGATGTCGAAGGTGAAGGTTAATCCGAGGAACGACAATTGACCGCCGCGGGCGTCGATCACGTCGGGGTTCTTGGTGCCGGGCGTCCACTTCATGCCGCCGCTCACGGCGTCGAGTTCGATTGCGTTGAGTTCGCGATTGACGGTGTTCATGTCAGTCTCCATTCATTGGTGGCAAAGCCACTTGCGATGGTGATGGAAGAACCACAGCGGCCGGTCCGCGACCGTGACCGACGTCACAATGCCGGCCGCCCAGATGGCGCGCGGCTGCAAATCCGTAAAGTTCGATTCAATGCGCCGTTAAAGCGCTAAGGGAACCTTACGGCCCTAGCTTCAAGTTGGTGGCTTGCTGATCCGCAACGGATGGTCACCCGTGACGATGGATGCACTGAAGACGAAGGTTGTGCGCGAGCCGCGCCGGCAGCTGCACAAGCAGCCGGCCTGGATGACGGTCGACGATGGCCTCACCAACCGCGAATGCTTCGTGCTCGATGTATCGCCGGGCGGCGCAAGGATCGTGACCGATGTCGCGATCGATGTCCGCGACAAATTCGGATTGGCGCTGGTGCGCGATCGCCCAAAGCACCAGTCCTGCGAAGTCGTCTGGCGCCGCGGCAAGACCTACGGCGTCAAGTTTTTGAGCGCCGGCAAAGCAGGCGCAGGGCCGATCAACGACCTTTCTGCCGCAGAGCCCCATGCGCAGGCGGACCTGTTCGATACAGCTCAGCGCGTGAAGGCGGAAGCCTGACCCGCCTTGCGGACCTTCGTCATTCCCGATGCGCAATTGCGCATCAGAGAATCCATCAGGCCGACGCGCTGTCGCCCGATGGATTCCGGGCCCTCGCTTTGCGAGTCCTCAGACGCGCAATTGCGCATCGGGGAATGACGGAAGCTGATTTCCGGGCGAAGTGCGAAATCTTGCCACGCGCAAAACGAAGGCCCGACACTTTGGGTGCCGGGCCTCCGCGTCACGTCGCTCTCGCGAGCGAGCCTATTTCTTCTTGGTGGCGCTGCCCGTGGTCTGCTGACTCGGCGCGTGCTCCGATGCGCCCGGTGCCGTCGATTTCTTGGCAGCCTTCATCTTGTGACCCGGCGCGTGTTCCGATGCGCCCGGTGCCGTCGATTTCTTGGCAGCCTTCATCTTGTGACCGGGCGCGTATTCCGACGCGCCCGGAGCCGTTGATTTCTTGGCACCCTGCATCTGATGGCCCGGTGAGCTATCCGACGCGCCGGGCGATTTGGTTCCGGATTGCGCAAAGGCGGACGAGGCCAACGCGAGCGACGCCGCGACGATCAGGGATTTCTTGAACATCGTGTTCTCCTCCTGGCTATCGGCAATCAATGCGTGGCGCGCGCGCATGTTCCACTTTTTCCCGAATGGATATTCCGGGATGAAGGGAATAATTCGCCGGCAATGTTGATGAATGGATGTTTATCCCTGGCGCAAACGCTTCGCGTTTGTCGCAGGCCATGAGGACAGAGAACTCCTGAAAGCGGAGTCCGGATGCTCCGCCGGGTCGCGCGAACGCGCGCCCGATGACAGGCACATCCGTGACGTCAACCAGGTCAGCAAATGTTCCTGGTGGAGGTCTTCATCATCCAGGGAAAGTAATTTTCCTTGAGCCATTCGATGGTGGCCCGATCGATACGCGGCTTGCCGCCCGACACGGCGTCCAATTCCGCAGCCGTGAATTCTACGGCGTTGATTTCCTGCGTCTGCTTTGTTCCCATTTTCGGAGCGTTCATGTTTCCCTCCTTGGTGATCCCCTCGCGGGCTCGGTCGTGGAAATAGGCGGCCAGAATGGTGTTTGGCTGTGACGATTATCACATTGCAGCGACAAATCAGCCCGACGGCCGCGCCCCGGCGTAGCCTTGGCGAAGTCGAGGCAAGTCAGTTCTGTTTATCGGAAATCGTGTCAAGCCCCGAAATAAAAAATATTTCGCTTTTCCAGAAGATAAAATCAGGGCATATTTCTCGCTATCCCGTCCCACTCAGAGGGCGTCGGCCGTCGTCACGGACGTTGGACGGGTTGCGGTGGACGCCGATGTTGCGAAGACGTAACGCGACAGAGGCGTACGGCGAAGGCGCGTGGTCCTGACACCCCGTTGCTGGTGTCAAGTTCCTGGGAAGCCAAAAGCTGATCAGGGGCGACGGTGGCAAGAAAGCCCGTTCACCGGGGAGATCGCGTTATAAGCCGTAAAGCCATTGCGCAGGGAAGGCCGGGTGTTCTCCGCTGCCCTGTATGCTCGTGTGCACTTTGTTTTGTGCAAACCGCACGCGAGACCGCGGGTGCAGCGCGCACCCGGTCTTCCCTGCGCCCTCAGTTTGAGAGGGCGGGAAGTTTCTGGCAAAGCTCGGACGCTATGGGTCGCGAGAATGCAAAGCTGCGTTTGGACCTCGGTGCAGCGACAATCATCGCTGTCGTCCCGGCCTTGAGCTCAGATGCGCAATTGCGCATCGGGGGACCCATAACCACAGGAAGAAGTTTTGCGGATGGTCTCTGCTACCGAGCCTTCACCGAGAGATCACGCGGTATGGGTCCCGGCGTTCGCCGGGACGACATCCTACTCCGCCGCTTCAATCCATTCCGCCGCTCCGCGCCACAGCGTGTCGCGATGTTCGGGGCGGAAGAAACCAAAATGGCCGATCCGGCTGGCGCCGGTGTCCTTTGGTGTCACCGTGATGATCTCGGGTTTTGCGGCCGTAAATCCCGAGCACAGCAACTCCACCGCCGGCCGCGTCGCCCAGGGATCGTCCGACATGCACAGCGCGCGCAACGCGCCTTTGTAGTTCGGAAAATTTTGCAAGGCCGCCAGATTCTTGTCGTCGAACATGTAGCGCGGGCTCATCACCCAGGAGACCCATTGCAGGAATACATCCTTCGGCATGTCCATGCCGAGCCCGAGCCAGCCCGGCGTGTAGCCGAACGCGCGGGTGAGGGGGACCGCGAAATTGAGCATCGCATAGACGCGATAGCGCTCGGGCATCGCGATCAGTTTCCAGGTGCCGGCTTGGGCTGCGATAAACAGCGCGCGCGAGATCTCGGTGTTGTTGGGCAGCAAGCCCAGCGCCTGGCCGCCAAAGGAATGCCCGACATAGGCGAAGGGGAGCGCCTTGTAGCGCTCGCGCATCCAGGCCACCGCGGAGGTGACATCCTGCGCCGCCCAGTCCGACATCGAGGCGTTGAAGCCGACCAGCGATTTCGGCTGGTTGTAGCCGGTCATCGACTTCTGCCGCGAGTCGCCGGTGCCGCGGTAGTCATAGGTCAGCACCGCGCAGCCGCGCTTGGCGAGGTAGCCGGCAAAGCCGCGATAGACCTTGCGGTGGACCGCGGTCGCCGAATTGATCAGCACGGCGTGGCGCTTGGGCCCGCGCGGCAAAAACAGCGTAGCCCCCAGCGGATAGCCATCCGCCGCGGGAAGCGTGATATCGTCGATGAATACGTCGTCCAGCCCCAGCTCGGCCACCCGCGATTTCCTTCTCGCTTTTTCGCGATTTGCCCTAACAAATGCGAATTCGGCTTTTGCTGCAAGGGCTTGACGGGGCAAGCCCGCAAGGTCTTGACGGGGCAGGTGGAAATCTAATGGCGGTTGGCCATCGCCCTGTGTATAACCCGGCCCTTCGTAACCGCGGGTAAGTCGCGGTTTTTGCTCAGGAGTTAACGTCATGTCCGAGCGGTGGACACCCGATAGCTGGCGCGCCAAACCGGTGCTGCAGATGCCCGATTATCCCGATGCCAAGGTGTTGGCTGATGTCGAGGCGCAGTTGGCTACCTTTCCGCCGCTGGTGTTCGCCGGTGAAGCCCGCAATTTGAAGAAATCGCTGGCGCGCGTCGCCGCCGGCGAAGCCTTCCTGCTGCAGGGCGGCGATTGTGCCGAGAGCTTTGCCGAGCACGGTGCCAACAACATCCGCGACTTTTTCCGCGTGCTGCTGCAGATGGCCGTCGTTCTCACCTACGCCGGCGCGCTGCCGGTCGTGAAGGTCGGCCGCATCGCCGGACAGTTTGCTAAACCGCGCTCGTCGAACACCGAGAAGATTGGCGGGGTCGAGCTGCCGAGCTATCGCGGCGACATCATCAACGACATCGCGTTCACCCCCGAGGCGCGCATCCCCGATCCGCAGCGCCAGTTGATGGCCTATCGGCAGTCGGCGGCGACGCTCAACCTGCTCCGTGCGTTTGCGACCGGCGGCTTTGCCAATCTCGGCAGTGTGCATCAGTGGATGCTGGGCTTCCTGAAGGACTCGCCGCAGTCACGCCGCTACAAGGAACTGGCAGATCGTATTTCGGACGCGCTGAATTTCATGCGCGCCTGCGGCCTCGATCTCGAAAGCCATCCGGAGCTTCGCGCCACCGATTTCTACACCAGCCACGAGGCGCTGCTGCTGGGCTACGAGCAGGCCTTTACCCGCGTCGACTCCACCACCGGCGACTGGTACGCGACGTCGGGCCACTTCATCTGGATCGGCGACCGCACCCGCCAGCTCGACCACGGCCATGTCGAATATTTCCGCGGCATCAAGAACCCGATCGGCCTGAAATGCGGCCCGTCGCTCAAGCCCGATGAACTGCTGAAGCTGATCGACATCCTCAATCCTGACAACGAGCCGGGACGGCTGACGCTGATCAACCGCTTTGGTTCGGACAAGGTCGGCGATCATCTGGCGCCGTTGATCCGCGCGGTGCAGCGGGAAGGGCGCGTCGTGGTCTGGTCGTGCGATCCGATGCACGGCAACACCATCAGCTCCAGTTCAGGCTACAAGACCCGCCCGTTCGACCGGATATTGTCGGAAGTGAAGTCGTTCTTCGCCATCCATCAGGCGGAAGGCACCCATGCCGGCGGCATTCACCTTGAAATGACCGGGCAGGACGTCACCGAATGCATCGGCGGCGCCCGCGCCATCACCGACGAGGACCTCAACGACCGCTATCACACGGTCTGCGATCCCCGTCTGAACGCCGAACAATCGATCGACATGGCCTTTCTGATCGCCGAACTGCTCAAGCAGGAACGCGCCGGCAAGGTCAAACCGATGCCGGCCGTAGCGGGTTTCTGACTTGCTGCGACTCTGGCGCGCCACGATCAATACGCGTAACGGCCTCGCTTTTGCGATCCGGTCGGAGCAGGCCGTCCGCGAGGAACTGTTTGCGCTGGCGCTGTCGGTGCCGCTGGCCTGGCTGGTCGGCGCCAGCGTGATGCGCCGGGTGGAACTGGTCGCGGCGGTGGCGTTCGTCCTCGTCGTCGAGATCCTCAACACCGCGATCGAAAAGCTCGCCGACCGGCTCACCACCGACCATGATCCGCAGATCGGGCGGGTCAAGGACATGGGATCGGCCGCGGTCGGCGTGGCGCTGTTGATGTCCGGCGCGTTCTGGCTGTTTGCCATCGCCGAACGCATAGGCGCGTTCTAAAGGCGGCGATTGAAGTTTCGGCGTGTGCAGGGCACCATTGGCGTATGAGCGAACCGAAATTCACAATTACGCTAGCGCAGTTGAACCCGACCGTGGGCGATGTCGCGGGCAACGCCGCGAAAGCGCGCGCCGCGCGTGAGCAGGCGAAAGCCGATGGCGCTGATCTGCTTGTGCTGCCGGAATTGTTCATCACCGGCTATCCGCCGGAAGACCTGGTGCTGAAACCGGCGTTCCAGGCGGCTTGCCGCTCGGCGATCGAGGAACTGGCGCGCGAGACCGCGGGTGGTGGTCCGGCTGTCCTGATCGGCACGCCCTGGGTCGAGGACGGCAAGCTCTATAACGCCTGCGCGCTGCTCGATGAGGGCCGCATCGCCGCGCTTCGTTTCAAGGCCAATCTACCGAACTACGGCGTGTTCGACGAAAAGCGCCTGTTCGCACGCGGGCCCGCCGCGGGGCCGGTGACGGTGAAGGGAGTTCGAGTCGGCGTTCCCATCTGCGAGGACATCTGGCTCGAAGAGTCAGAAGAGTATGAAAACGTCGTCGAGTGCCTCGCCGAGACCGGCGCAGAAATTCTGGTGGTGCCGAACGGCTCGCCATACGCGCGCGACAAGAACGATCTGCGGCTGTCGATCGCGGTCGCGCGTGTCACCGAGAGCGGGTTGCCGCTGGTGTATCTGAACCAGATCGGCGGGCAGGACGAACTGGTGTTCGACGGCGCATCGTTCGCGCTCAACGCCGACCTTTCGGTCGCGACGCAAATGCCGGCGTTCGAGGAAAACATCACGACGCTGATTTGGACCAAGGGCGCCGACGGCTGGCGCTGTAATGGACCGGTGGTGCCGCTGATCGAGGGCGACAAGGGCGATTACGCGGCGTGCGTGCTGGGCCTGCGCGATTACGTTCGCAAGAACGGCTTTCCCGGTGTGCTGCTCGGCGTCTCCGGCGGCATCGACTCGGCCTTGTGTGCGGCGATCGCGGTCGATGCGTTGGGTGCGGAGCGTGTCCGCGGCGTAATGCTGCCGTTTCGGTTCACCGCGCAGGTCTCGCTCGACGATGCGGCAAAGCTCGCGACTGCATTGGGCTTCCGCTACGAGGTGTTGCCGATTGCGGACGCCGTGAACGGGTTCGAGAAAATCCTGTCCGGCACTTTCGCCGGCCTGCCGCGCGACATCACCGAGGAAAATCTGCAGGCGCGCACCCGCGGCACGCTGCTGATGGCGATTTCGAACAAGACCGGCGCGATGGTGGTCACGACAGGCAACAAATCGGAAATGTCGGTCGGCTACGCCACGCTCTATGGCGACATGAACGGCGGCTTCAACCCGATCAAGGACATCTACAAGACCGAAGTGTTCCGCCTGTCGAGCCTGCGCAATGAATGGAAGCCGGAAGGCGCGCTGGGCCCGTCGGGCGAGGTCATTCCGGTCAACATCATCGTCCGCCCGCCGACCGCGGAGTTGCGCGAGAACCAGACCGACCAGGATTCGCTGCCGCCCTACGAGATACTCGACGGCATCTTGGAACGGCTGGTCGAACGCGAGGAGCCGCTGGCTTCCATCATAGCGGCGGGTTTCCCGGCCGATGTGGTGACGCGGATCGACCGGCTGCTCAACATCGCTGAATACAAGCGCCGGCAGGCGGCGCCGGGCGTCAAGGTCACGGAAAAGAATTTCGGCCGCGACCGCCGCTATCCCATCACCAACCGCTTTCGCGACAACGGCAAGGCGTTGCCGGCGCCCGACGAGAAACTGGTCGCCCGCGCAGGGCGCGCTTCGGCGGATGTGTTCGACGGCTAATTACTGTTTCGGCGGGATGAAGGTCGGCCCGACGGTGCGGATCGGCTTCTTCTCGTCCGTCGCGCCGGTTGACTCGGCGGCAGGCGCCGGAGTTGCAGGAGCGGGCGCGGCGGCCGTCGTGCCTGCGGGGGCCGTGCCCTTCTTGGCGACGGGGGCCGTCTTCTGCTGAGGCATCGCGCGCTGCTGCATCCTCTTCGCGCTCTCTTCGGTGACGATGATGTCGCCCTGCTGTTCGGCGGCGGCTTTCTCGTCGATCGATTTCAGCGCATCCGACCAGGTCTGGCCCGCGGCCTTGCAGGCGCAGGACGGGTTGAACTCGGTGCGAAATTTGAACGCATTGGGCAGCGACGAGTAAGGCTGGCCGCTGACCGAGACCGCCTGGTTGATGTCTTCGCCGGGATTACGATAGGTGAACAGCGATGCTTCCGTTGCCGGGCACAGCGCCTTGCAGGTCTTCTCATCGTCCTGGAAGCGCGCCTGGTAGGTGGCGAACGAGACCGGGAAATAGGCGCCGTCGCAGGTGCGGACGCAGACCGTGCGGAACGTGCCGGATGGCGCACCGAGATCGGCGCTCGGCGGAGGGATGGTGTTGTTGCCGAACAGATTGTCGATGAAGCTGCCCCCGCTGCGCGCGGCAGCGGCGTATTGCGGGCCGCAATTGTTCTGCGCGAGCGCCGTCAGCACCGAACGGCGCTGGTTTTCGCGGTCGGCGCCGCCGATGCCGCCTGAGCGCAAACGCTCGAGGCTGGTCGTCATCTGCTCGAGATTGCCGCGCATCTGCTGGATCTGGTTATTGACCGGTCCGCATTGTGCGGACTGGCCGTTGAACAGCGAGAAGAAGCCGGAGCTTTCGCAGCCCATCCGCTTCGCTTGCATCGTGACGCGGTCAAGCTCGGCCTGCTGTTTGGTTGCCGCTTCCTGATAGCGGCGGATTTGTTCTTCCTTGGCAGGATCGCCGCCGCTGGCACCGCGGTCGACGGCCGCCAATTGTCCTTCAAGCCGGATGCAGATCGGGTTGGCTTGCGCGCCCTGTTGCTGTGGAGGCGGCGCTGCTCCGGGGGGCATCTGTGCGAGCGCGTCCATGTTGGATTGTGCGGGATCGGCTTGTGCGACCGCAGCCGAATTCGTCGCGGCGATGCCAGCAAGCAGCACGGCGCAGGTCAAAATCCAACGGGAGAAGGGAGCAGTTAGCGTCAGGGGCATATCCAGCCATCAGAAACGAATCCACGCGGCTTTATAGCCGAAAAGGCGCGGCCAAGGCGGCATGGTGCGGCCAAGGCCGCATCCCATAGCCGCTTCTCGGGGCAGCGTCACGTCGTTTCCGCGGCGCCGGTGTGGCAATGCGGCAACGGCCCGCCGCGGCGATCCGGCTCAGCGCTGGCAGGTAATGGCGACGTATTCGTCGCAGCCGCTGCCACTACATTTGTCGTTTCCGCCCCTCGGAACCGATCCGGTGATTTCATCGGGATCGACGCGGCGGTAGGCGGTGGCGGAAGCAAATTCGCGTGACTGGCAATAGGAGCGGGCGGCATGGGCGCCGCATTTGTCACCTTTGGCGAGGCACTGGTCGATGCCGTAGCCGTCGGCCTGATTGGCAATGATGAAAACGCGGCTGTCGCCATAAGCGGCCGAGGCGGTGAGCAGGAATGCGCTGGTAAAAAATGCTGCTGAAATTCGCATGGGGCACCCAATAAGGAAACGGGATCGCCCCTCTCAGATAAGCCCAAAGTCTTAACAATGATTAACCATGAGCCGGTTGCCGGGCGTTTAGCGGCGAATTTGGCTCAAAAACGGCCGCAGGCGGGCCTTGACGTCATCCCCCGGGCTGGGACATGGTGGAACCATGAACGGTTTCCTCGCCATCTGCAGCATTTGCCGCGAGATTATTAGCTAGCGATTCGCTGGCTGAGGCCGTCTTTTCTCAAAATGAGATCACTGGACGCCCGGCCGTAAGGTACGGGATACCCATGCAATTACGACTCTACGATACGTTGACCAAGGAGAAGCGGCCGTTCACGCCGCTCGATTCCGATAACGTCCGCATGTATGCGTGCGGACCGACGGTCTATGACTTCGCCCATATCGGCAACGGTCGCGCCGCGATCGTGTTCGACGTGCTGTTCCGCGTGCTGCGCCATCGCTATGGCGCTGATCATGTGACCTATGTACGCAACATCACCGACGTCGACGACAAGATCAACGTGCGCGCCGCGCGCGACTATCCCGGCGTGCCGCTGAACGAGGCGATCCGCAAGGTCACGGAAACCACCTATCAGCAGTATCAGGACGACGTCACCGCGCTCGGCTGCTTGGCCCCGACCGTGCAGCCGCGTGCGACCGAGCATATCCCGGAGATGCGGGCGATCATCGAGAGACTGGTTGCCGGCGGCTTTGCCTATGCCGCCGAAGACCACGTGCTGTTCTCGCCGCAGGCGATGAATGCCGCAAATTCGGTGATGCCGCGCTATGGCGCATTGTCGAGGCGCTCGCTCGACGAGATGATCGCGGGCGCACGCGTCGACGTCGCGCCTTACAAGCGCGACAACACCGACTTCGTGCTGTGGAAGCCGTCGAAGCCGGGCGAGCCGTCGTGGCCGTCGCCGGCCGGCATCACCGTGGAAGGCCGCCCGGGCTGGCACATCGAATGCTCGGCGATGGCCTGGAAACATCTCGGCGAGAAATTCGACATCCATGGCGGCGGCATCGACCTGGTGTTTCCGCACCATGAGAATGAACTGGCGCAGACCTGCTGCGCCTTTCATTCCGACCGCATGGCTGAGGTCTGGATGCACAACGGATTCCTGCAGCTTGAGAGCGAGAAGATGTCGAAGTCGCTCGGCAACTTCTTCACGATCCGCGAGATGCTGGCCGATTGGCCGGGCGAGGTGCTGCGCTTGAGCATGCTCAAGACGCATTACCGGTCGCCGCTCGACTGGACAACCAAGGGGGCGGAAGAAAGCGCCAGGACACTCGACGATTGGTACGCCGTCGCAGCCGACGCCGACGCCGGTGAGCCGTCGCCGGCCCTGACCGAAGCGCTCTATGATGACCTCAACACGGCGCAGGCCATGGCGGTCTTGCACGGCCTTCGCAATGCAGCGGCGTCCGGGGGGAAGCGCGAACGCGGTGAGTTCGCCGCGTCCCTTCGGCTGCTCGGATTCCTGTCCGTGAGCGCGGCCGACTGGAAGGGACGCAAGCAGCAGGCGAGCGGCATCGATGCAGAGCAGGTCGATCGGCTGATCGCTGACCGCGCCGCCGCGCGGGCGCGAAAGGACTTCAAGGAGTCCGATCGGATCCGCGACGAGCTCGCCGCGATGGGCGTTGTCATCAAGGACGGCAAAGACGCCGATGGCAAACCCGTGACCACCTGGGAGATTGCGTGATGACCAGACCCGATACGCCTTTCCCAAAGCACTGGCGCTACTACATCTTCATCAAATGGGCGGTGATCGTCGCGGCGGTCGTGCTCGTGCTGAGATTGTTCGGAGTGTTTTGACGCGATGGGACAGTCGTTGCCCAAACCTGCACTACGGCCGTTCCTCGCGGCGGATACCCCTGTTGTGGCGGCGATCTTCGTTGCCGCGATCCAGGAATTGACCGGGGACGATTACGGCGAGGCGCAGCAGGAAGCCTGGGCGTCGGCGGCCGATGATGAGGAACAGTTCGGCAAGAAGCTGGCCGGTGAATTGACCCTGATCGCGACGCTGCAGAATTCACCGGTCGGGTTCGCTTCGCTCAAGGGCGCCTCGCATATCGAGATGCTCTACGTGCACCCGAGTGCGGTGGGGCAGGGCGTCGGCGCGATGCTGTGCGATGCGCTGGAAAAGCTCGCCGGTGGGCGCGGCGCCAAGATTCTTACCGTTGACGTCAGCGACAACGCGCAGGAATTCTTCCTGAAGCGCGGTTACGTCGCCATGCAGCGCAACACCGTCACCATCAACGGTGAATGGCTCGCCAATACCACGATGCAGAAGACGCTGGCCGAGGCCGCGCCGGGAGCGCCACAATGAGCCGCGAACGCCTTTATCTGTTCGACACCACGCTGCGCGACGGCGCGCAAACCAACGGCGTCGACTTCACGCTGCATGACAAGCAGATCATCGCCGGCATGCTCGACGAACTCGGCATCGACTATGTCGAAGGCGGCTATCCCGGCGCCAATCCGACCGATACCGAATTTTTTGCGACCAAGCCGAAGCTCGACCATGCGCGCTTCACCGCGTTCGGCATGACGCGCCGTCCCGGCCGCTCGGCTTCCAACGATCCGGGGCTTGCAGCGCTGATCGAGGCAAAGGCCGATGCGATCTGCTTTGTCGCGAAAGCCTCGGCCTATCAGGTGCGCGTCGCGCTCGAGACCACGAATGAGGAAAACCTCGCCTCGATCCGCGACAGCGTGAGTGCTGCCAAGGCCGCCGGCCGCGAGGTGATGGTGGATTGCGAGCACTTCTTCGACGGCTACAAGGAGAATTCCGAGTTCGCGCTGGCCTGCGCCAAGGCGGCTTACGAGTCCGGCGCGCGCTGGGTCGTGCTGTGCGACACCAATGGCGGCACCATGCCGCATGAAGTCGAGACCATCGTCGGCGACGTGATCAAGCAGATTCCCGGCGGTAACGTCGGCATCCACGCCCATAACGACACCGAGCAGGCGGTCGCCAACTCGCTCGCGGCGGTGCGCGCCGGGGCGCGGCAGATCCAGGGCACGCTGAACGGGCTCGGCGAGCGCTGCGGCAATGCCAATCTCTGTTCGCTGATCCCGACCCTGCGGCTGAAGAACGAATTTTCGGACACCTTCGAGATCGGGGTTACCGATGAAAAGATGGCGACCTTGATGAAGGTGTCGCGGACGCTCGACGACATGCTGAACCGCGCGCCGAACCGCCACGCCGCCTATGTCGGCGAAAGCGCCTTTGTGACCAAGACCGGCATCCACGCCTCCGCTGTCATGAAGGACCCGCGCACCTATGAGCACGTGCTGCCCGAACTGGTCGGCAACCATCGCAAGGTGCTGGTGTCCGATCAGGCCGGCCGCTCCAATGTGATGGCCGAACTCGACCGCGCCGGCATTCCGTACGAGAAGAGCGATCCGAAGCTGGCGCGGCTGGTCGAGGAGCTGAAGGAGCGCGAGGCGGCCGGTTACGCCTACGAATCCGCCAATGCGTCGTTCGATCTGTTGGCGCGGCGCACGCTCGGGCGGGTGCCGGAATATTTCCGGGTCGAGCAGTTCGACGTCAATGTCGAGCAGCGCTACAATTCCAACGGCCAGCGCGTCACGGTGGCGCTCGCGGTGGTGAAGGTCGATGTCGCCGGCGAGCGGCTGATCTCGGCCGCGGAGGGCAACGGCCCCGTCAACGCGCTCGACGTCGCGCTGCGCAAGGACCTCGGCAAATACCAGAAATACATCGAAGGCCTGAGGCTGATCGACTACCGCGTCCGTATCCTCAATGGCGGCACGGAGGCGGTGACGCGGGTGCTGATCGAGAGCGAGGATGAAAACGGCGATAGCTGGATCACAGTCGGCGTGTCGCCCAACATCATCGACGCTTCGTTCCAGGCGCTGATGGATTCGGTGGTCTACAAGCTGGTGAAATCAGGCGCGCCGGTGTGAGGCCAGATTGTCATTCCGGGGCGATGCGAAGCATCGAACCCGGAATCTCGAGATTCCGGGTCTGGTCCTTCGGACCATCCCGGAATGACGGATAAAATTCGGCGCACCGATGGGGAGAAATCTCGTATGCTCGATCACGTCTCCGTCGGAGTTGCCGATCTCGAACGCGCGGCGCGCTTCTATGAAGCGACACTTGCCGCGCTCGGCCTGACGCGGCTGGTGACGCGCCCCGCGACCATCGGCTTCGGCAAAACCTATTCCGAATTCTGGATCAATCTGCGTGCCGGCATGCCGCCGGTCGCGCCGGAGAGCGGCGTCCATATCTGCCTACGCGCGCGCTCCACTGAAGCTGTCGATGCCTTCCACGCCGCGGCGCTGAGCGCCGGCGGCCGCTCCGACGGCGCGCCGGGCCTGCGTCCGCACGACCGCGTGAAATACTACGCGGCGTTTGTGATCGATCCCGACGGCAACCGCATCGAGGCGGTGACATTTCCCGATTTGTAGCAAGGATCAGAAGCCAGGCAGCGATTGCGACGAAGGGCCGTCGACCTAGTCGACGACGGCGACGGCCTCGATCTCGACGAGCCACTCCGGCAGTGCGAGCGCGGACACGCCGACGAGCGTGCTCGCCGGTGGCGTACCTTTCGCGAAGAACGGTGCCCGCGCTTTGCCGACGATGGCCCGATGCTCGGGTTTGTAGTTCACGACGTAGGTGGTGATCTTCACAACGTCGCTGAAGTCAGCGCCAGCTGCGGCAAGGGCGAGCCCGACATTGCGCATCACCTGTTCGGTTTGCGCGGCCAGATCCCCGGCGCCGACCAGTTCGCCGCGCTCATCGATAGACACCTGTCCCGCCGTGTAGATCGTGCGCGTCCCGGTGGCTGCGACGACTTGCGAGAAGGCCGCATTGTGCAGCAGTCCTTGCGGGCGAGGGTGCTCCAGCGTGCTCATGCCCGGAATCCTTCTATCTACAGCCGTCGCGCGACGTCCGGCACCATCTCCTGGGTGCCCGCGGGCGCAAGGGCTGCGGCGGCGCGCAGGCGCGGCAGGATGTCCTCGACGCGTTCGGCCTTCAACACCTCGACATCCAGGGCAGGGCGGATGAACTGATTGGCGCGCATATGCGTCAATAGCGCGATCAGCGGCTCCCAGAAATTATCGATGTTGGCGAGCAGCACCGGTTTGGTATGTCGGCCGAGCTGTTGCCAGGTCATCTGCTCGACCAGCTCTTCCAGCGTTCCGACGCCGCCGGGAAGGGCGACGAATGCATCCGATCGTTCGAACATCAGCCGCTTGCGCTCGTGCATGTCAGGCGTGACGACCAGTTCGGTAAGGTTCGGATTCATGCGCTCGCGGTTGGCAAGAAAGTCCGGAATGATCCCGGTGACGGTGCCACCGTTATCCAGCACGGATTTGGCAACCGCGCCCATCAGGCCCACTGATCCTCCGCCATAGACGAGGCGGATACCGTTCTCGGCGAACACCTTGCCCAGAGCGGTCGCCGCTTCGAGGAAACGGTGGTTGGAGCCGGAGCCGGAGCCGCAATAGACGCAGACGGTTTTGATTTGGTTCATGCAATTTATGTGGCACTGCAGCGTAAAAAGCTCAAGTCCAACAATATACTG
This sequence comes from Bradyrhizobium sp. AUGA SZCCT0431, assembly GCF_018131065.1. Classification (NCBI taxonomy): domain Bacteria; kingdom Pseudomonadati; phylum Pseudomonadota; class Alphaproteobacteria; order Hyphomicrobiales; family Nitrobacteraceae; genus Bradyrhizobium; species Bradyrhizobium sp. AUGA SZCCT0431. Next base: position 182,071 of record NZ_JAFCLR010000004.1, read on the forward strand.
CCGCAGCGGTTTTGAACCCGAAATATGGGCAAACTGGAGAAAGTTTTGCCTTTCAAGGCTGTACGCGGCGTTCAAACGCTCTATATCACGAGCAGAATGACGATCATTGGAAACCATGTGACGGCGAACGGGCGCGCCATCAGACTTTTGGGCGCTTGATCCATGGCCGACACTGATTCGCGAGCCGACGAAGCGCCGCTGCCCGCCAGCGACTCCCTCGAAAAGGCGACCCTGATCGGGACGCTGGCGCATCTGTGGCCCTATATCTGGCCCGGCGACCGCGCCGACCTGAAAATGCGCGTGGTCTGGTCGATGGTGCTGCTGCTCGTCGCGAAGCTCGCGACGCTGACGGTGCCCTTCACCTTCAAATGGGCGATCGACGCGCTCAACGGCCACGGCAGCGCGCCGGTGGAACCGTCGAACTGGACGCTGTGGCTGATCGCGTCACCCTTGCTGATGACGGCAAGCTACGGCGCGGTGCGGGTGCTGATGGCGGTGCTGACGCAGTGGCGCGACGGCATCTTCGCGCGCGTTGCGATGCATGCGGTGCGCAAGCTCGCCTACATCACCTTCGTGCACATGCACGAGCTGTCGCTGCGTTTCCACCTCGAGCGCAAGACCGGGGGACTGACCCGCGTGCTGGAGCGCGGCCGCACCGGCATCGAAGTGATCGTGCGGATGGTGATCCTGCAACTGATCCCGACCATCGTCGAGGTGTCGCTGTTGATGGCGGTGCTGCTGTGGCAGTTCGACTGGCGCTACGTGCTGGTCACCGCGGTCACGGTCGTGATCTATATGTACTACACCTACATCGCGACCGAATGGCGGATCGAGATCCGCCGCAAGATGAACGATTCCGACACCGAGGCGAACACCAAGGCGATCGACTCGCTGCTCAACTACGAGACCGTGAAATATTTCAGCGCCGAGCAGCGCGAGGCCGCGCGCTACGACCGCTCGATGGAGCGCTACGAACACAACAGCGTGAAGACTTACACGTCGCTCGCGGTGCTCAACACCGGGCAGGCGGTCATCTTCACGCTCGGTCTCACCGCGACCATGCTGATGTGCGCGATCGGCGTGCGCAACGGCACCAACACCGTCGGTGACTTCGTCATGGTCAACGCCATGATGATCCAGTTGTACCAGCCGCTCAATTTCATGGGCATGGTCTATCGCGAGATCAAGCAGGCGGTGATCGACATCGAGAAGATGTTCAGCGTGCTGTCGCGCAACCCCGAGATCAAGGATATCCCGAGCGCCGTGCCGCTGGTGGTCGGTTCGGGCAATGTGCGTTTCGAAGACGTGCGGTTTGCCTATGACCCCGAGCGTCCGATCCTGAAGGGCCTCAGCTTCGAGGTGCCGGCGGGCAAGACGGTTGCGATCGTCGGCCCCTCGGGGGCGGGCAAGTCGACGATCTCGCGGCTGCTGTTCCGCCTTTACGACGTTTCCGGCGGTCAGATCCTGATCGACGGCCAGGACATCAGGAACGTCACCCAGGCGTCGCTGCGCGCCTCGATCGGCATGGTGCCGCAGGATACCGTGCTGTTCAACGACACCATCCGCTACAACATCCGCTACGGCCGTTGGGACGCCAGCGATGCGGAGGTGGAGGAGGCCGCGCAACTGGCGCAGATCGACAGCTTCATCCGGATGTCACCGCTGGGTTATGAGACCCAGGTCGGCGAACGCGGACTGAAATTGTCCGGCGGCGAGAAGCAGCGCGTCGCGATCGCGCGCACCGTGTTGAAGGCGCCGCCGATCCTGGTGCTCGATGAGGCGACCTCGGCGCTCGATAGTCACACCGAGCATGAAATCCAGGAATCGCTCGAACGGGTCTCGCGCGGCCGCACCTCGCTGGTGATCGCGCATCGGCTCTCGACCATCGTCGGCGCCGACGAAATTATCGTGCTGGATCAGGGCCGCATTGCCGAGCGCGGCACGCATGCCCGGCTTTTGGCTTCCGCCGGACTTTATGCCAGTATGTGGAACAGGCAGCGCGAAGCCGAGGAGGCGCGGGAGAAACTCGCGCAGATCGACGACGACAACGAGGCGCCCAACCGCACCCCGCCGCCGGTCCAGGATCCTCTGGTCACCGCTGCGGAATAATTGCAATACCGCTCGATCCCGAAAGAACGGGACCGGGCCAGCCAATAGTGAGCCTTGATGTCGATTGCCAATTCCATCCGCGCGCAAATCCCGCCGATCCATCCCGAGGGCTATCCCTTCATCGGCGGCTTTGCGCTTGCTAGCCTGGTCCTGTTCTGGATCTGGACGCCGCTCGGCTGGATCGGCACGATCCTGACGGTATGGTGCGCGCTGTTCTTTCGCGATCCCGTGCGCGTCACCCCGGTACGCGAAGGCGTCGTGGTGTCGCCGGCCGACGGACGGGTCTCGATGATTTCTCAGGTGTTGCCGCCGGCCGAGCTTGGTCTCGGCGACCGGCCGCTGCTGCGCATCTCGATCTTCATGAGCGTGTTCAACTGCCACGTGAATCGCAGTCCGGTGGCGGGGCGGATCGACCGTATCGCCTACCGGCCCGGCACCTTCATCAATGCCGAACTCGACAAGGCCAGCGAAGACAATGAGCGCAACTCGCTGGTGATCTCGACCGCCAGCCATGGCCGCATCGGTGTGGTCCAGATCGCAGGCCTGGTGGCGCGACGTATTGTCTCGTTCGTGCGCGAGGGGCAGACGATCGGCGCCGGCGAGCGGTTCGGCCTGATCCGGTTTGGCTCGCGGCTCGACGTCTATTTGCCCGAAGGCGGCAAATCGCTGGTTTCCGAGGGCCAAACCGCGGTCGCCGGCGAGACCGTGCTGGCCGATCTCGGCGGCGCCAGCGAGCAGGGGCGGACCTTCCGCGCCGATTAACCATCCGAATGGCTGAGGCGCCTGCCGGCCGCCACAATGGCGGCGCAGGCTGGCACTTGCTATATATTGGCGAGCCATGATGATACCCGATCCCAAATCTCCGGAAATGCGCCGCCGCCGGTTTCGTCCGATTCCGATCCGGATGCTGGTGCCGAACTTCATCACGTTGCTGGCGATCTGCGCCGGGCTGACGGCGATCCGGCTGTCGATCGAAGGCCGCATGGAGCTCGCGGTTGCCGCGATCGTGTTCGCGGCGGTGCTGGACGGGGTCGACGGCCGCGTTGCGCGCATGATCAAGGGCCAGTCGAAATTCGGTGCCGAACTCGACAGCCTCGCGGACTTCGTCAATTTCGGCGTCACGCCCGGCCTGATGCTGTATTTCTGGCAGTTGCACGAACTCGGCAACGGCGGCTGGATCGCGGCAATGGTGTATGCGATCTCAGGCGGCCTGCGGCTGGCGCGGTTCAACGCCAGCATCGACGATCCGAACAAGCCCGCGTTCGCGGCAAATTATTTCACCGGCGTCCCGGCGCCGCTCGGTGCGTTGACCGTGATGCTGCCGATCTATCTGGTCTTTTTGGGCGTCCCGCAGCCGCCGGCCATACTGACCGCGTTCTATACGCTGCTGATCGGATTCCTGATGGTGTCGCGGCTGCCGGTGCTTTCCGGCAAGACCGTGCGCATGCGCGTGCCGCCGGAAATGGTGCTGCCGGTTTTCGTCTCGGTGGTCTTCTTCATCGCGCTGCTCGTGAGCTATCCCTGGTACATTCTCTCGGTCGGGACCGTGCTGTATCTGTTGAGCCTGCCGTGGGGCTGGAAAACCTATCGCGATCATGAACGAAACGCCGCTGCCGCGCTGGCGGCTGCGACCACCGATGCCGCCGCACCCGCCGGTCCGGCACCCGTCTTCCCGGCGGCTCCGGCCGACGCCGAGCATGACGACCGCCCGGCGCGGCTGAACTGAGCCGCCACGCGACTTCCGTTATATCTGCCAAGATAGCTGCCATGAGCGCTGGCCGAGTTGGGTTCGACCCCAATCTCGGCTATAGGGCTTGGCGATGTCAGGCTGTCCAGAATTCCGGCCCCAAAAAATCAGGAGAGAAACGCAGTGACCCAGTCCGCTTCCGCCCCGCTACCGGCTTCCGTGCTTGAAGCGTTGGCCCGCTACGACACGCCGACGATCTGCAATGCGATGGAGATCGTGGCGCCTGAGCGCCGGCTGATCGGCTACACCACCAAGCCGCTGGTCTGCCCGTTTCCCAATCTGCCGCCGATGGTCGGCTACGCCCGTACCGTGTCGATCCGCTCGGTGCTCAAGTCCGGCCTTCCGGCCGACGAGCAGGCAAGGCGCCGCATCGCCTATTATGAATATGTCGGCACCGGCTTTGGTCCCCGCATCACCGTGATCCAGGATATCGACGGCGCCGACGTCGGCTATGGTGCGTTCTGGGGCGAAGTGCAGAGCAACGTGCACAAGGCGCTCGGCTGCCTCGGCGTCATCACCGATGGTTCTATCAGGGACATCCCGCAATGGGCGCCGGGCTTCCAGGCGCTGGCCGGATCGATCGGTCCGTCGCATGCCTGGGTGCATGCCGAGAGTTTTGGCGGCGAAGTGCGCGTCGCCGGCATGACGGTGCATTCCGACGATCTGATCCATGCCGACCAGCATGGCGCGATCGTGATTCCGATCGATATCGCCGCCAAGATTCCGGACGCCGCCGAACTCTGCGGCCGCCGCGAGACGCCGATCCTGGATATCGCGCGCAGCCCGGATTTCACGCTCGAGAAACTGAAAGAGGCTTTGAAGCGTTCCGCTGAAATCCACTGACGAAAACAACCACCGGCGAAAAGTTGGGGTAATTAACACACGAGGGGAAACGTCATGAGAGCCTTTTGGGCGGCGCTGTCATTGCTTGTCATTGCCGGCGTCGCGGAGGTCGAGGCGCAAACCTATCCGTCGCGCCCCATCACGCTCGTCGTTCCCTTTCCGCCGGGCGGATCCACCGACGCCGCCGCCCGGATCATGGCCGAGCGGATGCGCGCAACGCTCGGGCAGTCGATCGTGATCGAAAATGTCGGCGGTGCCGGCGGCAGCATCGGCGTCGGTCGTGTCGCCCGCGCGGCGCCGGATGGTTACACCTTCGACATCGGTCAATGGGACACCCATGTCGGCAGCATCATCTACAAGCTCGACTATGATCTCGAAAAGGATTTCGAGCCGATCGCGCTGATCTCCAACAACCCCCAGCTCATGGTCGCCAAGAAAGATCTGCCCGCGAACACGCTTGGCGAACTCGTGACCTGGATGAAGGCCAATCCCGGCAAGATCAATTTCGTCAACCAGAACGCGGCCGCCAATGTCACCGGGGTCATGTTCGAGAAGCTGACCCGGCAGAAGGTGCAGTTCATTCCCTATCGTGGCGCGGGACCGGCGATGACCGATCTCGTCGCCGGCACCGTCGATCTATTGGTGGTGCAGGGCGCGGTGGCGTTGCCGCAGATCCGTGCCGGCGCGATCAAGGCGCTCGCCAACCTGTCGGTGGCTCGCTCGGCCTCGATGCCTGATATCCCGACGGCGGATGAGACCGGCGTGCCCGGACTTTATATGTCGGGTTGGTTCGGCTTCTGGGCGCCGAAGGGAACGCCAAGGGAGATCATTGCCAAGCTCAACGCGGCCACCGTCGAGGCGCTGGCCGATCCGGCGATCCAGAAACGCTTTACCGAGCTGGGGCTCGACGTCGCCCCGCGCGCGCAGCAGACGCCGGAAGGACTGGCCGCATTCCAGAAGGCCGAGATCGACAAATGGTGGCCGATCATCAAATCCGCCGGGATCGGCGTGCAGGCGCAGTGAACTGACCGAGCGAGCTGATCGGTTGAACTGACTGCCCCTGCGCTCCGCGGTGGCCGGCTCATTATGGTTAGCGAAAGGTTGCGATCGCACCAATGGCCTTGATCCCGACGGATTCCTGGGCCCGGGACGTCGGCCCTCGCAATTGTACGGCACAGCCGCGGCTTAACCTTTACGCGTCTTTAACAGCGCCGACGTAGGGTTCAATTGGCGCGGCCCCGTATGGGGCGCGCCACCGTCCAGGACGGGCAGGTCGTTCGCGTACGCGTCGGAGTTCAGAATGGATATCACCACGCTCATTGGCCTGGTCGTCGGCGCCATCGTGCTGTCGACGCTGATTTTGATGGGTGGCGATTTCCGGATGTTCTACGACATCCACGCCGTCATCATCATTTTCGGCGGCTCGTTCGCGGCGACGCTGATCCGGTTTCCGCTCAGTGCGATCCTGCATGGCATGCCGCTCGGCGCCAAATTCGCCTTCACGATGAGCCGTCTGTCGGCGCGCGACCTGGTCGATGAACTCGCCCGTATCGCCGAAATCGCCCGCAAGCAGGGTCCGGTCGGGTTAGAAAAGGTCGACACCAACGAGCCGTTCCTCGCCAAGGGAATCCGCTACGTCGCCGACGGTTACGATCTGGAATTCATCCGCGACAACCTCGAGCGCGATCGCGACAATTTTCTGATGCACCTGAACGAAGGTTCGAAGATCTATCGCGCCATCGGCGACTGCGCGCCGGCGTTCGGCATGATCGGCACGCTGCTCGGCATGGTGCAGATGTTCTCGAACATGCAGGATCCTTCGAAACTCGGTCCCTTCATGGCCGTCGCCTTGCTGGCAACGCTGTACGGCGCGCTGGTCGCAAACCTGATCTGTCTGCCGATCGCCGACAAGCTGCATGGCAAGCTGCTCGACGAGGAGACCAATCGCACACTGATCATCGACGGCATCCTGATGATCCGGGATTCCAAGAGCCCGGCGCTGGTGCGTGAGATGCTGCTGGCCTATCTGCCCGAAAAGCATCGCCACGAGGAAGGCGAACTGGCGCCGGCCTGACCCTTCGGCAGCATCCAGGCGCGGATATAGAGCATGGCCAAGAAAAAACGCGAAGAGGCACATGGCGGTCACGGCTGGTTCGTGACGTTTGCCGATCTGATGGCGTTGCTGCTGGCCTTCTTCGTGATGCTGGTCGCGTTTTCCAGCCAGGACAAGGACAAGCTGAAGATCGTCGCCGGCTCGATGCGGGAAGCGTTCGGCGTGCAGACCGAAGTTCGCTATTCCGGCATCGTCGAATCCGACGGCCTGCCGACGCGGCCGAAGCTGAAGAGCGCCGCTCATATTTCGCCGGAGGAAGCCTCCGCCACGCCGACCCCGGACGAAAAGGACCGCACCCGCGAGAGCGGCGCCAAGCTGACGGTCGACCGCGAATTCGCGCTGGCTTCGGCATCGTTGCGGCAGGCGTTGCAGGACCTGCCGGAACTGACCGAGATGTCCAAGCACATCATGTTCGAGGAGACCAGCCAGGGCCTCAATCTCGAGATCGTCGATCAGGAAGGGCGGTCGATGTTTGCCGATGGCTCCAAGGTGCCCCATGACCGCACCCGCCGGCTGATCCAGAAACTCGCGGTTCCGCTGAAGGCGACGCCACTGCGGTTGTCGATCGTGGGCCATACGGCGGCAGGCTTCCTGCCGGCGCGAAGCGACTATGGCGCATTCGATCTTTCGGCCGACCGCGCCAACACGGTGCGTCAGATCCTGGAGCGCGAGGGCCTGCCGCCATCGCACGTCTTTGCGGTATCCGGCAAGGCCGACAGCCAACCGCTGTTTCCCGATGATCCGACGTTGCCGGCAAACCGTCGCGTGACCATCACATTAATGCGCGAAAATCCGCCGCTTCCACCTGGCTTGAAGCCGTAAATCGACGCTACTACCATCTTACCTCTCGAATAGTGTGATGAAATTTGCTTTGCGTGGGTGCCGCATCCCCAGCGGTGCTATGCTTGCCGATGATTGACAGGCGACGCAGAAGCGTCGATAGCCGCCCGGATCAAATAACGAGAGCGTGTTTCCCGCGTCATGACTGTCAGCGCCACATCCACCGAGGCCCATGAGGGGCAGGTCACCTCAGGCTTTTGGGCCCTGACACTGGGCAGCATCGGCGTGGTGTTCGGCGACATCGGCACTTCGCCGCTGTATGCGTTCCGCGAAGCCGTAACCCATGCGGCGGCGGGCGGGCCGGTGTCGCGCGAGATCGTGCTCGGCGTACTCTCCCTGATCCTGTGGTCGCTGTTCATCGTCGTGACGGTCAAATACGTGCTGCTGCTGCTGCGCGCCGACAATCATGGCGAGGGCGGCACGCTCTCCCTGATGGCGCTGGGTCAGCGGGCGCTGGGCCGGCGCAGCTGGGTGTTGATGGCGCTCGGCGTCGTCGGCGCCTCGATGTTCATCGGCGATTCCATGATCACGCCGGCGATTTCGGTGTTGTCGGCGGTCGAAGGTCTCAAACTCGTCGCGCCGGCGCTCGACCATTATGTGGTGCCGCTGACGATCTTTATTCTGGTGCTGCTGTTCTCGGTGCAGAGCAGCGGCACCGCGCGCGTCGCGTCGGCGTTCGGACCGGTCATGGTGGTCTGGTTCGCCACGCTGACGATTTTGGGCCTCATCCACATCAGCGACGATCCTACCGTTTTGCAGGCGATCAATCCCTATTACGCGATCCAGTTCGTGCTTTCGCACGGCATGATCGGACTGGTGACGCTGGGCCTGGTGTTTCTGGCGGTGACCGGCGGCGAAGCGCTTTATGCGGACCTCGGGCATTTTGGACGCAAGCCGATTCAGGCCGGATGGTTCTATCTGGTGATGCCGGCGCTTCTGATCAATTACTTCGGGCAGGGCGCCTTGGTGCTGTCCAATCCGGCGGCGATCGTAAGCCCGTTCTACCGGCTGGCCCCCGAGATCCTGCTGCTGCCGCTGGTGGTGCTCGCGACGGCGGCCACGGTGATCGCGAGCCAGGCGGTGATCACGGGCGCCTATTCGCTGGTGCGGCAGGCGGTGCAACTCGGCCTGTTGCCGCGGTTCGAGGTTCGCTACACCTCCGAGAGCCATGCCGGGCAGATCTACCTGCCGCGGGTCAATCGGATGCTGCTGCTCGGCGTGATTCTGCTGGTGCTGCTGTTCCGCACCTCGAGCGGATTGGCTTCCGCCTATGGCATCGCCGTTTCCACCACCATGGTCGTCGACGGCATCATGGGTTTTGTCGTGATCTGGAAGTTGTGGAACTGGCGCGCGGCGACAGCGGCCGCGTTGATCCTGCCGCTCGTCGTCGTCGATATGGCGTTCTTCACCGCCAATCTGTTGAAGCTGCTCGAAGGCGCCTGGGTCCCGTTGCTGTTCGGGGTCGCGATGGCGGTGATGATCTGGACCTGGCGCCGCGGCGCGGCGATCCTGATCGCCAAGACGAGGCGCATCGAGGTGCCGCTGATCGACCTGATCAAAAGTCTCGAAAAGCGTCCACCGCACATCGTCAAGGGCACCGCGGTGTTTTTGACCAGCGATCCGAATTTCGTGCCCACGGCGCTGCTGCATAATCTCAAGCACAACAAGGTGCTTCACGAGCACAATGTGATCGTGACGATCGAGACCGCACAGACGCCGCGCGTCGATCCGGCCGAACGCGTCAAGATGGAGACCATCAGCGAAAAATTCGCCACCGTGCGGCTGCGTTTCGGCTTCATGGAATCGCCGAACGTGCCCAAGGCGCTGGTGATCGCCCGCAAGCTCGGCTGGCAGTTCGACATCATGGCGACCTCGTTCTTCGTCTCGCGGCGCTCGCTGAAGCCGTCGGCGCAGTCGGGAATGCCGCTATGGCAGGATCATCTGTTCATCGCGATGAGCCGGTCGGCCAACGATGCCACCGACTATTTCCAGATCCCGACCGGGCGGGTCGTCGAGGTCGGAACTCAGGTAACTATCTGATTATCTGAAGAAATTTCCGACCGCCAGTTCCCTGGAACCCATGCGCGGAATGCATATCGGAGGCCTGAATTCAGGCTAACCTATGCATTCACGACAGGAGTATAGGCCTGCACTTCCTGATTGTGCAGTGCGGCAAAAACCGAGGCCTGTCTGATGTCATCCCAGATTGCGATTACCGCGGCGGAAACGCCCGCGGCCAACGGGCATGGGGAAGTCCATTCCACCGCCGGCTTCAAGGCGCTGATGCTGGGCAGCATCGGTGTCGTCTATGGCGATATCGGCACCAGCCCGCTGTATGCGCTGCGCGAGGCCATCGTGGCTGCGAGCGGGTCTGACGGCGTCACCACGCAGGCCATCCTCGGCATTCTTTCCCTCATTCTCTGGGCGCTGATCATCGTCGTTACGCTGAAATACGTGGTCATCCTGCTGCGCGCGGACAACAACGGCGAAGGCGGAACTCTGGCGCTGATGGCGCTGGCGCAACGCGCCGTCGGCAACGGGAAAGGCGCCGCCGCGATCGTACTGCTTGGGATCATCAGCGGCGCGTTGTTTTACGGTGACGCCGTCCTTACGCCGGCGCTGTCGGTGCTGTCGGCGATCGAAGGCATCAAGCTCGTCACCGTGAGATTCGAGCACTACGTCGTGCCGCTCACGGTGATCATTCTGATCGTGCTGTTTGCGGTGCAGTCGCGCGGCACCGCACGGGTCGCCGCATTCTTCGGGCCGGTGATGTGTGTGTGGTTCGCCGTGATTGCGATCGCGGCCGTTCCGCAGATCATGCGTCATCCCGAAGTCCTGCTGGCGCTCAATCCGCTCCATGCGGTTTCCTTCATGACCCATCACGGCGTGATTGGTTTCGTGACGCTCGGCGCGGTGTTTCTCGCCGTCACCGGCGCGGAAGCGCTCTACGCCGATCTCGGCCATTTCGGCAAACGGCCGATCCAGACCGCCTGGCTCTACATCGTGTTGCCGTCGCTGGCGCTGAATTACATGGGGCAGGGCGCGCTCCTGATCGGCGATCCCAAGGCCATCGAGAACCCGTTCTTCCTGATGTTCCCGGACTGGGCGCTGATCCCGATGGTCGCGCTTGCCGCGCTGGCGACCGTGATCGCGAGCCAGGCCGTCATCACCGGCGCTTATTCACTGACGCGCACCGCGATCCAGCTCGGCCTGATGCCGCGGTTTGAAATCCGCCATACCTCCGAGTCGCATTCCGGCCAGATCTACATTCCGCGCATCAATCTGCTGCTGTTCATTTCGGTGATTCTGCTGGTGCTGCTGTTCCGCTCCTCCAGCGCACTGGCCTCGGCCTACGGGATTTCCGTGACCGGGACCATGGTGGTCACGGCGATGATGGGCTTTGTCGTGATCTGGCGGGTCTGGAAATGGTCGGCGGCGGCAGCCGCCGCGCTGATCGCGCCGTTCTTGTTCCTCGATCTCACCTTCCTTGCGGCCAATCTGCTGAAAGTGTTCGAAGGCGGCTGGGTGCCGCTGGCGCTGGGCGGCATCGTGATGCTGCTGATGTATACGTGGCGGCGCGGCAGCCGGCTGTTGTTCGAGAAATCGCGCAAGCTGGAATTCCCACTCGCCGAGCTGGTGGCGATGCTGGAGAAGCGGCCACCGCAGCGGGTCCCCGGCACGGCGGTGTTCCTGACCAGCGATCCCGAAAGCGCACCGACGGCGCTGATGCACAGCCTGAAGCACTACAAGGTGCTGCACGAAAAGAACGTCATTCTTACCATCGAAACCGCGCCGACGCCGCGGATCGATGATTCCGAACGGATCCGGATGGAGCAACTGAGCGAAACCTTCTCCAAGTTGACGCTGCGGTTCGGCTTCATGGAGCAGCCCAATGTGCCGAGAACGCTGGCGCTCGCCCGCAAGCTCGGTTGGCAGTTCGACATCATGGCGACGTCGTTTTTCCTGTCCCGCCGCGCGCTCAAGCCGGCCGCGCATTCGGGCATGCCGCGCTGGCAGGACCATTTGTTCATCGCGCTCAGCCGCAGCTCCAACGACGCCACCGACTATTTCCAGATCCCGACCGGGCGCGTGGTCGAGGTGGGAACGCAGGTGACGATCTAGGCGCTACAATCTGGTATGACATCCGCGCGGGTCTCACGTCCCCGCCGCTGGATCACACGTCAGATGGCTGCTGCCGTTCACCGCCTGGCTACGTTCCACGACGCGGCGCTTCTGTTCGAGGTGCGGCGACGATCGATCCTTGAGTTGGCGCCGCCGAAAATGCCGGTCGCAGACGCCGAGGCGTGGGCGAGGCAGCTCGCGCCTGCCGGAATGGAGCGGAAGCTTCGCGACCTGGAAATATGGATTGCCGAACTGGATGGCCTCGTGGCCGGGTGGGGCGCCATCCACGGCGACGTCCTTGAGGGGCTGTACACGGCCCCCGAATATGCCGGGCAAGGCGTCGGCGCAGGGTTACTTGACCGGCTCGAAGCGCTGATGCGTGGACGCGGCATCGATGCGGTTCGCGCCGAAGCAAGCACAAATGCCAAGGGATTCTACCTGCGACGGGGTTACAGGGTGACCGGTCCGCAAACGCCGGTCGGGGCCTGGCCGATAGCAAGGCAACTTCTGCCCTGAAAACACCGCCGCGAGAGAATAAATGGCGTCATGCGATGGTGGCCGCATGGCCCGTTTTTGGTCATCCTTTAAACCGTTCGCAGCGCTTGATTTTCGCCGCGCCAGAGGCGAGTTTGGCGCCCGGCTGGCGGGCGGGACCCTCAAAGCAGGATGTCGGGAGGATATTACGTGGCGGACCATCAGGTGCACGATTTGACGCCGGAAGATGTCGCAAAGGGCATGGCGGAGGGACGCTATCTGCTCGTCGACGTGCGCGAGCCGAATGAGGTCGCGGTGGAAGCCTATCCTGGCGGCGTGGTGGTTCCGCTGCAGTCGTTCGATCCGGCGGCCATTCCGGACCCCAAGGGCAAGCAGGTGGTTTTTGCCTGCCGCTCCGGCAAGCGCTCGGTGACGGCGTCGCTGGCGGCGCAGGCCGCGGGGCTTCCCTATGACAAGCATTTGGCGGGCGGCATCCTTGGCTGGAAGGCTGCGGGATTGCAGACCAAGGCCGGCGGTTGATTTTTCCAGGGACTGCTTTGAAAAAATGACCTCCATGAACAAGGTCTTCGCCGACCTTCCCGTCACCGTCTTCGAGGCGATGTCGCAAGCCGCGCGCGACAACAACGCCATCAATCTCGGCCAGGGTTTTCCTGATGATCCCGGGCCCGAGGATATCAGGCGCGCCGCGGCGGACGCGTCGATCAATGGCTATAACCAATATCCGTCGATGATGGGCATTCCGGAACTGCGGCAGGCGATCGCGTCCCACTATGGACGCTGGCACGGCCTCTCGCTTGATCCGATGAGCGAAGTGATGGTGACGTCGGGCGGCACCGAGGCGCTGACGTCTTCCATTTTGGCTGTGGTCGAACCCGGCGATGAGGTCGTCTGCTTCCAGCCGGTCTATGACAGCTACCTGCCCATCATCCGGCAGGCCGGCGGCATCCCGCGGCTGTTGCGCCTCGAGCCGCCGGACTGGCGGCTCAGCGAGGAGATGCTGCGCAGCGTCTTCAATCACAAGACCAAGGCGGTGCTGTTCAACAACCCGCTCAATCCGGCCGCCGTTGTCTATCCGCGCGAGGACCTCGAATTGCTGGCGCGGTTCTGCCAGGAGTTCGACACCATCGCGATCTGCGACGAGGTCTGGGAGCATGTCACCTTCGACGGCCGCGAGCATATCCCGCTGATCACGATCCCGGGCATGCGCGACCGCACCATCAAGGTCGGCAGCGCCGGCAAGATCTTTTCGCTGACGGGGTGGAAGATAGGCTTCGTCTGCGCCGCGCCACCGCTGCTGCGCGTGGCCGCGAAGGTGCACCAGTTTCTCACCTTCACGACCGCGCCCAACCTGCAGGCCGCCGTCGCCTACGGTCTCGACAAGCCGGCCGAGTATTTTTACGACATGCGCAAGGAGCTGGCGCGGAGCAGGGATCGCCTGACCAAGGGGCTCGAGAGCATCGGGTTTCCTGTCCTTAAATCACAAGGCACTTATTTCCTGACCGTCGACCTGTCGCCGCTCGGCCTCAACGAGACCGACGTGCAATTTTGCCATCGCATTGTGAACGACTACAAGGTCGCCGCGATCCCGGTGTCGGCCTTCTACGAACAGGATGCCGTGACGTCGGTGGTGCGTTTCTGTTTCTCCAAGAAGGACGCCACCCTGGACACGGCGCTGGAGCGTCTGTCGGACGCGGTACATCGCCGGAAGAGGTAGACGAGATGCGCGACCGGAACCGCAATGTTGTTGGTTTCATTGCCGCGGTTGCCGCGATCCTGTTGTTGTCGCCGGCGCGAGCCGAAGAGCGCACGGTCAATTTCTACAATTGGTCGAACTACATGGCGCCTGGCGTGCTGGAGGACTTTACGAAGGAAACCGGCATCAAGGTGGTCTACGACACGTTCGACGCCAACGAGACGCTGGAGACGCGGCTGCTGGCCGGAAAATCCGGCTACGACGTCGTCGTTCCCACCGGCTATTTCCTGCAGCGCCAGATCACGGCCAAGGTTTTCCTCAAGCTCGACAAGTCGAAACTGCCCAACCTCGCCAACGCCTGGCCGGTGGTGACGAAGCAACTCGCGACCTACGATCCCGGCAATAATTACGGCGCCAATTACATGTGGGGCACCACCGGGATCGGATACAACGTCAAAACGGCGCAGAAGATTTTGGGCGCTGACGCCAAAATCGACAGCTGGGACATCGTCTTCAAGCCGGAGAACCTCGCAAAATTCAAGGATTGCGGCATCCACATGCTGGATTCCGCCGACGACATTCTGCCCGCGGCGCTCAGCTATCTCGGCATCGATCCGAACTCGACCAAGCAGGCCGATCTGGAGAAGGCCGCCGATCTCGTCACCAAGATCAGGCCTTATGTCCGCAAGTTTCACTCGTCGGAATATCTGGGCGCGCTGGCGTCGGGTGAAATCTGCTTCGTGGTCGGCTGGTCGGGCGACATCATGCAGGCGCGCAGCCGGGCGGCGGAGGCCAGGAACGATGTCGAGATCGGCTACACCATCCCGAAGGAGGGCGCGCAGATGTTCTTCGACAATCTCGCGATCCCGGCCGATGCCAAGAACGTCGCGGAAGCCTATCAGCTGATCGACTACCTCTACCGCCCGGAGATCGCCGCCAAGAACTCGGATTTCCTGTCCTACGCCAACGGCAATCTGGCGAGCCAGAAATTGGTCGATCCCAAAATCCTGGGCGACAGGAACATCTATCCGGATGAGGCGATCCAGAAAAAGTTGTTCGTGATCAACGCCCGCGATCCCGCGACCCAGCGCGTCATCAACCGGCTCTGGACGCGGGTGAAGACCGGGAAGTAGGAGCTACAGGCACGGTCGCGCGGCGAAATATTCCAGGTCAGCTTTCACGAGAAAAGTCGGACCGTCACAACAGCTGATTAGACACGAATGTGGATCTGCCTGATAAGCGGCGATGTTCATTCGCATTTGCCGCTAAGCCGAAAATGCCTCGTCCGTTGGTCGTTCCTTCCCCCGGCGATCTCCAATTCATTGCTCGCCAAGTCTTAGAGACTCCTGTGCGATCCTCGCCCGTGCTGGACGCGCAAGTCGGGCGGATGATCCACGTCAAGGACGAGACCGTTCAACGCAGCGGATCGTTCAAGTTTCGTGGTGCCGTACTTGGGCTAAGAAACGCCGAGCGAGGTGTTGTTGCTGCCGGAGCAGGAAATTTTCCAATCGCGGTTGGTTTGGCGGCTCAGGTGCTCTACAAACCAGCATTTCTGATTATGCCCAGCGACGCACCAGATCTCAAACGAGAACAAGCGCGTAAAACCGGAGCTGAGATAATGATCGCCGAGCGGTCGGAGCTGACTGCACGTGCGCAGGCGGAAGCGCGAAGACGCGGTTGGCGTAACCTGCATGCCTTCGAAGACATCGAGATGATTGCGGGAAGCTATACGCTTGGTTCTGAGGTGGCAGCCGCCATTGAGGCGAGCAGTATTGCTTCCGATGCGGTGGTCGTGGCCTGCGGTGGTGGCGGACTGGCTGCGGGTGTGACTCTTGCCCTGCGGTCGCGGTCTATTTCCGCTGCGATCTATGTTGTCGAGCCGGCCACCCACCGACGATATGCCCGGGCACGCGAAGCGGGGATGCCGGTGGGGATCGAACCTTCAGGGGATACGATATGCGATGCGCTGCGCTCGCGTCAGATCGGGACGCGCGCATTCGAAATCCTGGAACAGTCGAACGTCCGGGTGTGCGCGGTCGACGACGAGCTGGTGCAGGGTGCCATGGCGCTGCTCCACGAGACATGCGGCATTCGGGCGGAGCCGAGCGGAGCGTTGGCGATGGGCGCGGTCCTCGCAGGCGCCGTCGGCAGGGAGCATTCGCGCGTGTGGGTCATTGCTTGCGGAGGAAACGGGTAAACCTTTGGCGATGGAGAGAGCCAGCGCCGTTAGGCTCAACTTGGAAAGCTCTTATTAAACGTGGCGGCGCCACCGGCTCCTCCAAGGTGGAAAGGCTTGCCGCTGCCGGCAAGATTTTCCGGTGTGCGGTCCAGGCTGGCAGCGGGAACATCAGTCTTTTCAATCGTCTCCGCGTGGCATAGCGATTGCCCTCACCCTGAATGCTGCGGAAGGGTGTCCCCATGATTACGAGTACAGCTGGTGCCGGGAGCTATTTGCGTCCCGCGCAAATCTCATCGACGACGGTGTTGACACGGGCCGACGCGTTACCCGTGCCCGAGGCAGACGCAAGCACCGCAACAGCAAAAGCGAAGCCGGGCATTCCCGTTTCGGACCTGAAGAAACTCGACACATCCGGACTGAAGGCCGTCTCGATCAAGGACACCCCCGAGCTTCGCGACCGGATAGCGATGATGTGGCTGTCGACGCAAGCCGCCAGCTCTGCCGCCGCCACCGATGTGCCCGACAACGCGCCGAAAAACATCTATGCGACCGTCAAGGTCAACGGCAAGATTGTTGCCACCCTCTATAACGGCGGTTCTTCGGTGATGACGAACGAGGCCGCGGGAAAAGTCGGAGACCTGCAAGATCCTCCCGGGCTGAACGGTGGCCCTGATCTGGCGCAATCGCGCGCGGAACGTATCGCGAAGGCCGTGGGCGGAACGATCGACAAGGCTTCCACAGCGATCACGCAATCCGCATGGCGGCCACGTCAGAGCGCATCGACAAGCTATACCCGTCAGCAATTGGATGCCGCCTTCGAGGCGATGCAGGCGGAAGGGCAGAAGGCCATCGCGCAGCGGCAGGCGGGTTATTCAGTTCCGCAGGGGTCCTCCGGCGTCTATGCGGACATCAACGCCTGAGGCCGTCTGGCTGCCAGCGGCGGTGCCGCCGTGGCCCCGATGAACCAACGGGGCGCGCGAATGCGCGCCCGATGACAGGCTCCGCGATATCGGGCAATGCCGTAAGATCCTGGATGTTGGTGCGCTGCTGTTGCCGGAACCCACGGCAGATTCTATAGCTCCCGCCGGGAGCATCACATGACCAACTTCCTCGCGTTCTTTTCAACGCGCACGCTGCTGCAGATCATCTTTGTCCTCGGGGCGACCGTAGCGATGAAGGCCTGGAACCTGGGGTTGGTGTTCGGCGGATAAGCCAGCTTGTAGCCCGGATGAGCGAAGCGAAATCCGGGGCCGGTGTCGCAAAGTCCCGGATATCGCTTTGGCTCATCCGGGCTACGAAAAGCTGCCTACCGCCACCTTCGGTGCAGCCACAGCCACTGGTCCGGATATTCGCGCACCCAGCCCTCGATGACAGAGGTCACGGCCTGCATCGTGCCGGCGATGTCGATCTGCCCCGACGCATCGCGCACCGGCTTGACCTCTTCGGAAAGTTCGGCGCGGAAGCGATGGTTGGGCAGGCGGATGATGCGCACGCCATGGATCGGGCATTCGACCTGGCGCACCAGGCGCGCCAGCGTCGGATTGGCCTTGGTCTTGCGGCCGAAGAAGGTGACGTCGACGCCGTTGGTCAAATACTGATCGACCAGCATCGCGACGTGCTGGTTGTTCTGCAGCGCTTCGGCGAGCTTGAGCGGCGCCTCACGGCCGGCCGGAATCAACGTGCCCATTTTGACGGCGCGGATCCGCTCGATCGCGCGATCGGCGGATTCGCTGTTGGGCCGCCGGAACAGGATCGCGCAATCTAGTCCATGCGCGACGGCACCGAGCGCCGGTATTTCCCAATTGCCGAGATGGCTCGCGAAGATGATGGCCGGCTTGCCGTCGTCCCGCAGCGTATCGAAGATCTGCTTGGTCCGCGCGCCGAACTCGACGCGGCTCGGCTTGTCCGGATGATCGACGTCGTAATCCCAGATGTGATCGAGATGGGCAAATTCAGCGCCGATGCGGCCAAGATTGTCCCAGACGCCGGCCAGGATCTTCTCGATCTCTTCCGGTGATTTTTCCGGGAAGGCGGCCGTGAGGTTCTCGCGGCCGATCCGGTCCTCACGCAGCCTGCGGCCGATGAAGCGCGTGACGCGGCCGAAGAAATTGGCGGTCTTGTCCGGATCGAAGTAGCGCGTGGTGCGCAGCAACGCGATCGTCAGCGCGCCCACGGCGGCTTCCGTGGCCGGCTTGGCGGCGTCGCGCAGGCGCGCCTTGGTGCGTAGGAGCAGGCGGTTCATGAGGACTACGATAGCGTTTTCAAGCGAAGTGGATCCCGGTTCGCGTCAAGAAAACGCGTCAAAACAAGAAACCGCAGCTGCTAGGCCGGTTCACGCGTCAGGATCAGCGAGGCATTCTGCCCGCCGAAGCCGAACGAGTTGGACATCACGGCGGTGACGCGGGCGTCGCGCGCTTCGTTGGCGACGACGTCGAACAAAATGGCCGGATCCGGAACCTCGTAGTTGATGGTCGGCGGAATCCGCTGGTGCTCGAGCGTCAGCAGCGAGAACACGGCCTCGACCGCGCCGGCGGCTGAAATCGTGTGCCCGACCATCGACTTGTTCGACGACACCGGGATATTCGGCAAATGATCGCCGAACACGACGGCGGTGGTGTTGTACTCCATCTTGTCGTTTTCGGGCGTCGCGGTGCCATGCGCGTTGATATGGTCGATCTGCTCCGGCTCGAGGCCGGCATCCGCCAGCGTCTTGCGCATGCAGCCGATGATCGGCTTGCCGTCCGGGCTGGAGCGGGTGCGGTGGAAGGAGTCGGTCAGTTCGCCGCAGCCGGCGACGACGCCCAATATCCTTGCGCCCCGCGCCGTTGCGGACTCGTAGCTTTCCAGCACCATCGCACCGGCGCCTTCCGCCATGACGAAACCGTCGCGGTTCTTCGAGAATGGTTTTGAAGCTGCTTGCGGCGGATCGTTCTGTGTCGATAGCGCCGACAGCAGCGAGAACCGCACCAGGGCTTCCGGATTGACCGAGCCGTCGGTCGCCACGCACAAGGCCGCATCGGCGTCGCCGCGGCGGATCGCTTCGACGCCGAGCTGGATCGCGGTCGCGCCGGACGCGCAGGCGGTGGAGAGCGAGATCGGCGACCCCTTGGTGCCGTAGGTTTCGGCCAGATGGCTTGCCACCGAGCCGAACATGAAACGATGATGGAACGCGGCGAACCGGCCACCGCCGCTGACGCGTAGCATGTCCTCATAGCCGAAATCGGTCTTTCCGATCGCGCGTCCGAGTTCCAGCCGCTGCGGCCACTCGACCTCGACGGGCGCCACCGCAAGAAACAGCGGCCCGGGGAAGTCGGCCTTGCCGCCGATGGCGGCCTGTTCGAGCGCTTCCTCGGTCGCCATTTTGGCCAGCTGCTCGGTCAGTCCCGTCGAGGAGACGGGATCGACGCTGACGAAGTCGACTGTGCCCGCCATGGTCGACTTCAGGCCGTCGACCGGAAACCGTGTCACGGTGCGAATGCCGGATTCGCCGGCGGTCAGCCTGGTCCAGTTGTCCTTCTTGCCGGCGCCAAGCGATGTCACGACACCCATGCCGGTGACGACGACGATCGGCCTGCCGAATTTATCGCGTGGTGCTGACATGTTTCCCCCGTCGATGCTGCGCCGTAACTCAAAAGCGCTCGCGCGCTCATTTCATGGTCTCGGCGTGATCCCGCCTGAACAGCTGTCTTGTTCCGGATCACGCGCTACTTGATGGCCTCGACCAGCGCCATGCCTTCGCCCTGCCAGTGACCGGCCCCGAGCACCACAATCTGGTTCGGCACACCAGGCTTTTCAACCTCGAGCCCGGTCGGATCGTTGGGCGGAAACAGCGCGCCGCGCGACAGCGACAGTGCCGCCAGCGCCAGTCCCAGCGGAAACTGGGTTTCCAGCGTGTGGCCGAACATCGTCCCGGTCGCGCGGACGGCAAAGCCGGGATGCTGGCGCAGGAATTCCTTTTCCTCCGACGTCACCGGTCCGACGCCGGTCGCGCCGGTAATCAGGTTGCCGGCATCGCCGGTGACGCCGAGCTTCGGCCACAGTGCTTCCAGCGATTTCGTCACCGCGCCGGGTTGCTTGCGCTGGGCGAGGTCGGCGACCACCTTGGTCAGCCGCGCGTAGGGCTTGGCGCCGCGGGCTTCGGCGTGCTCGCGGGATTCCATCACCAGGAAGCAGCCGGCGGAACCAAGCGCGAAACCGCCTTTGTCGTTGCGCTGCCACACCGGGGCGTATTTCTCGGTCAGATTGAAGTCGCCGAATTCATAGAGGATGAGCAGATCGGGGCGCTCGCCATTATGCGCGGCGCCGACCAGCGCGATCTCGCTCTGCCCGGATTCGATCCGCGCCAGCGCGATCCGCGCCGCATCGATGGAGGCTGCTTCCTCGCCCATGAAAGTGCGCGAGGTTCCGGACACGCCATGGACGATGGCGATGTTGCCGGCGAGCAGGTTGGAGAGCTGGGCCAGAAACAGCGTCGGCCGCAAATCATTCATCAGCCGTTCGTTGAGGAAGGCCGGACTCGAATTGCCCTTGGCGTCGGCGTTCATGATCGCGAGGTCGACGGCAATGTCGCGCTCGCCGCCGCCGGCAGCCACGATCATGTCCATCCGTCCCAGGATTTCCTGGTTGCCTTTGACGCCGGCGGAATCCAGCGCCAGCCCGGCGGCATAGGTGCCGATGCGCTGCCAGGCTTCCATCTGGCGCTGGTCGCCCTTTTTCGGGATCTGCGCGTCGAAGCTGACCGGGGCGAGGGGATGGACGATGTAAGGCGCGAAGCGCTTGTCGTCGACATTGATGCGCTTCTGGTTCAGCGCATCCCAATGCGCGTCCAGTCCCTCACCGAGCGAGGACACGATGCCGATGCCGGTGATCCAGACTTCCTTGGCAGGCGATGCCGTGGGCTCAGTCATGCTTCAGCACCTGCAGGGGAAACCCGATCTCCTTTGCCTTCGCGTCCATGAACACGCGAAAAGTCGGGTCGGGGAAGGGGGCAAGACCGAAGGTGATTTCGGCACTGCACTTCAAGTCCTTGCCGATGCGGCCCTTGGCCTTGGTGACCGCAAAACCGGAACCTTCGTGCTCGACCTTGGCCTCGATCGTCAGCAACTGACCGGGACTGACGAAACCGCGCATCTTGGCTTCCTTGACGATGGCCAGGAACGGCATGCGCTCGAATTTCAACACGCCGAGCAAGAGCCAGCCCGAACTCTGCGCCATCGCTTCGGTCAGCAACACGCCGGGCATGATTGGAAAGCCGGGGAAATGCCCCTCGAAAATGGTGTGCTTTTCCGGAACCTGGGCTTCGACCACAATCGTCCGTTCGCCGAGGTTGAGGTCGACGATCCGATCGATCAGCTGGAAATAATCAAGGTTCATGGTGGGCGATTACGCGCCCGTGCCCGCGTTCTTGGCGGCGACCAGTTCGTCGATACGATCGGCGAGGTTCTTCAGCACGAAGTACTGTTCGGTCGTCGCCTTGCCGTCGTTGACCTCCTGGGTCCATTTTTCGAGCGGCATCTTGATCCCGAACGCCTTGTCGATGGCAAAGGCGATGTCGAGAAAGTCCAGGCTGTCGATGCCCAGATCGTCGATGGCGTGACTCTCCGGCTTGATCGTGTCGCGCGGAATGTCGCAAGTCTCGGCGATAATGTTGGCGATCTGATCGAATGTAGAAGACATCATTAAGCCTTTGATATACTGGAGATAAATCCGGGACGGCTAGGAGGAGGCGGGCGCGGCGTTTTTCCCCAGGCCGGAGTCGAGAGCCCGTATATCGGAGCGCAGCCTTGAGTTCAATGGAGGTTGGCAACCCCACAGTGGACCGATTTATAGGCAAAAAACGGCCCGTTTAGGCCTGCCTTCTAACTGTGCGGCATTGCGGAAATCCGGGCGCAGTCCCGGCGTCCCATCAGCACGCAATCCTGGGTCTTGCGCAGATCGGCAATGCTGATTGCGAGCCATATCCCGATCACCGTCAGCGCCATCGTGAAGGCCAGGGCCGCAATGTTGGCCAGCATGCGATGACGGAAGTCGTCCGGCTCGTCACGGGACCGTTCGTAGCGGGACAGATCGTTTGCCGCCGGTTGGGCATTGGTCGGGGCGGGCGGCTGGGCATTGGCCGCGGCAGGGTCGTCCCGCCGGCTGGGGGGATGGGCCGAGGTGCGCGGCCGGAATTTGACCACGACGTGCTCGTCATCCCTTTGTATGGGCAACTGGGTCTTCACTGCAGTCGGTCCGCAAAGGTTGTGCTCCTGTTTAGCACGCCGGCCGTGCTTCCAACATAAAATGTTGGTGCGCATCCACGCAGGCCCATCCCCGCAGAGTCTCATGGAACCTGCGCATGACGACCGCGTGGCTATTTCGGCAGCCGCCCCATCATGTAGAACTCGTCGTTCGGCCGCATCGCGGTGACGTTGGCCAGCCGGTTCGACAGCGCAAAGAACGCGGAGATCGCCGTGATGTCCCAGATGTCGTCGTCGGAGAATCCGTGACCGGCGATCTCGGTAAAATCCTGTTCGGAAACCGTGTTCGCCTCCTGGCTCACCTTCATGGCGAAGTCGAGCATGGCGCGCTGGCGCGGCGTGATGTCGGCCTTGCGGTAGTTGACAGCGATCTGGTCGGCGATGACAGGGTTCTTCGCCCGGATGCGCAGGATCGCGCCGTGGGCGATCACGCAGTAATGGCACTGGTTGGCGCTGGACGTCGCCACCACGATCATTTCGCGCTCGGCCTTGGTCAGGCCGCTGTCCTTTTCCATGAGCGCATCGTGATAGGCAAAGAACGCGCGAAACTCGTCGGGACGGTAGGCCAGCGTCAGAAAGACGTTGGGAACGAAGCCCGATTTCTCCTGCACCGCCAGGATACGGGTGCGGATGTCCTCCGGCAGCTTGTCGAGGGAGGGCGTCGGAAATCGCTTTGCAACAGGCTGCGTCATGGAATGGTCCCGGCTTTGGCCGCGCGATGCGGTTTGACTAACAATAATGCATGGTCGGGTCAGCGCAAGGCAAGGCTGGAGCGAGGCTGGCGCGCCACTCGACGCGTATCTGAATGTTTGAAACTTGGATCAAGGCTCCATCAACGTCATTGCGAGCCAACGGGTCGCGCGAATGCGCGCCCGATGACAGGCTCCGCGAAGCAATCCAGCTTTCTTTGTGCTGCGGGCATGGATTGCTTCGTCGCAAGCGCTTCCGTGTGCAAACGCTTCGCATTTGTCGCAAGCAATGACGCTGATGGATCGGTGCGTCCCGTGTCTCACTTATGGGGTGCAGTCCACCCACTGTCCGATTTCTCTTACAACCTGCCGCAGCCATTTGTGTCCAAGATCAGCATCGTTCCGCGCATGCCAAGCTTGAACCACTCGAAACGACGGGATATCGATCGGCGGCGGCGAGAGCTGAAGGGGTAGTCTCCCGGCGAGTGGACCGAACAAACGCCGAGGCTCCGTTGCCACGAGGTCGGATGTGCCGACTAGATGCGGTGCCATCAGGAAGTGACCGACGGTGACCGTTACGTTTCGCTTCAAGTTCTTGTCGCGCAGAACCGCATCCACATAGCCGTGCGGCTCACCCTTCATCGACACTTGAAGATGACGGAGCGAAAGATAGCGTTCGAGGTCCAGCGAACGGTCGAGCGCAGGATTTCCGATCCGGCCAGCGCAAACGAAATCTTCTTCGTAGAGCAGTTCCTCGCGCATATGCGAGGGCGGCACTGGGAAGTTTCCGGCAATCAGTTCGACTATCCCGTCATCAAGCATCGGCAGGCCGACGCCTCGGCTGGTGTTGCGCACGATGAGCGACACACCGGGGGCCTCCCGCTCCAAGCGCCCCGTCAGGCGCGGCAGAAACACGAAAGCCGCGTAGTCCGATAGGCCAAGCACGAATTGCCGTGTGCTTTCTTTGGGATCGAATACCCGGCCGCCAAGCAGGACACCTTCAACTTGCTCAAGGATGGATCGGATCGCCGGAGCGGCCTCCAGAGCCGCGGGCGTGGGCGTCATGCCACGCGGCGAGCGGACAAATAGCGGATCACTGAATAGAGCGCGCAGGCGATTGAGGGCGTGGCTTACCGCCGGCTGTGTGAGGCCTATCCGTTCGGCCGCTCGCGTGGCGTGCTCCTCGGCCATGAGCGCATCGAACACGACGAGGAGGTTGAGATCGACCCTGTGTAAATGAAGCGCTTTCATAACGATCATATTATATATGAATTGGATTTATTACAAGCTATGCGTGATTGTCTACCCAAAATCATCATCCCGTCCGTTCAGGACGCTTAATCAGAGATTGCCGATGTCACATCGCACTACCGCAGCAGTAGAGATGCAACGCCCAGGCAGATCTCGCCGTAGTTTATTTGAGGCAGGTCTTTTTGCCACGGCAGGTTTGCTCGCTGCGATCAGTCAGAAAGCCCATGCCATGACCGAAACATCCAAAGAGGATCGTTTTTCGCGCGGGATCGGAATCCTGCGCCGGATTGGCGGAGAGAACTTCGACGGACCGATCAATAGTCTCGCGGAGATATCCGCTGACCTGTCACGCTTCACTGTCGAGTATCCCTATGGAGACGTCCTGTCGCGTCCGGGCCTCGAACTGCCGCTAAGACAATTGTGCACTGTCTCAATGCTGCTCGCCGACGGAAGCGCCCAACCTCAGTTGAAGTTTCATATGGCCGGCTTCCTCAATGCCGGCGGCGAACCCAGGGCACTCGTCGAGCTGATGTTTGTATCTGTCGCGCTGCTCGGCTTCCCGCCCACCATCAACGCGATCGGCATCGTTCGCGCCGTGTTCGCCGAGCGAAAGATCACGTTCGAACCAATCGAACCTGCTGCGGACGATGGGCAGACACGCGGACAGGCCGGATTGGCGGCAATCCAACGGCTTTGTGGCGGCGATGTGCAGGCCTATTTCGACGGCATTGCCGCCGGCTCACCCGACTTGGCCCGACCATCGAATTCGCTTTTGGCGAGATGCTGGCGCGCGATGGCCTCGACCAGAAGGCCAAGCTGCTCGCCATTATCGCCATCCTTGCGGCGAGCGGCAATCGCGCGGCCACGCTCCGACTTCATATAGCGGGTGCGCTTGCCCACGGCGTGACGCGGGAGGAAATCATCGAAGTACTGATCCAGCTTAGCGTTTATCGGGGTTTCCCGTCAGCGCTTAACGCTTTCTCCGTCGCCAAAGCTGTCTTCGCTGCCGGATCGCAAGGGGTTGGGGCGGATATAGCCCTACCGATTGAGACCCAAAGCCGCACCGACCGGTTGGAACGCGGCCGGGCGACCCTTGCGAAAACCTCCGGTTCGTCGGGCGATGCCGTGGTCCGCAGTTTCGATGATGTCGCCCCCGATCTCGGCCGAATGATCGTCGAGCATTCTTATGGCGAGATATTTTCACGGAGTGGCATCGACATGAAGTCCCGAGAACTCAGCGCCTGCGCGGCGCTGGCGGCCATTGGGTCTGCCACGACCGAAATTCCGCTTCGCGTGCATATCAACGCCGCCTTGAACGTCGGCGCGACGCGGGTAGAGGTATTGGAAACGCTTATAAACCTTACCGCCTATTGCGGCTATCCAACGACGCAGCAGGCAGTTTGCATCGCAACCGAGGAGTTCGCCAAGCGCGGCTAACCAGCAAGTGGGCAGATCAGTCCAAGAGCATCTTCCATCACCGGGCCGTAGACTGGAAATTGGAGAGAAATGAAATGATGGATCGCCGCACGATGATTTCCTCGATGACGCTTGTCGGCACTGGCCTTATCGCAGCCGAGATGGTTCCTAATCTCGCAGCGAAGGCGGATCGACTTAGTTGATGGGCTGCTCTTCCAGAGTACCCTCGGCACGATTGACAACTAACTTGAAGAACCGCGGACGAGCACCCGTTGCCATCATCGACGCCATATCTGCGACCAGTTCGGTCTCGTTGTACTTATGACCAAAATGAACGCTGCTGATCATGTCCGGCGCGATATTCCAAAGATGGACCTCTGGCGTCACGGTAAGTATCGCCTCATCGCTGCCCTTGAACTTTTTGAGCATCCGCCATTCTTTCTCGTAAGCCCAGCCGGGGGATTTGACTAAGAAAAGATAGTAGGGGTTTCTCCAGAAATTCTGCGTGTGCTCATTAGTGTAGATTACCTTCTTGAGCAGATGCCTCTGGGTTGTTCCATCACGGTGACTGAAAAAAGGGTGTTGTGCATCAAACCCAATAACGAAGCCTCTGCCCTGATCAGCGTAGTGAGCCCACATTTGTTGATTTAGAGCATCTTCGGTAACGCAGAAGACCCCCATTGGCGAGATGACGTCATTCACCATCGAATCAAAATTCGTTTCGAGCTGGGTAAAAATAAGGTCCACGATGGGCGACAATGCCTGCTGCGCAGCGACGAGCTGATTTTGCATGAAGAGCTTGCCCTGTTCGCTCGCGAGGATTGTTTCGGCCTGTTGCTTTTGCTCCGGCGTCAACACCTGACCGTTTTCCTGCATATTTTCAGCCAGCATCGATACCATAAGGTCGTTGCTAGCGAACGCGGCGGGCAATGAAACGCTCAATTTGTCTTTGATGTAAGACCGGATTCCATCAGCACTGATTTCCCGCCATCGGCGACTCATTTCAAATTCGTCATTCAGAGCTTCGCGCGGGCTAAAGCGAACCTGTGGTTTCGAGAAAAAGGACCGGCGCGAGACTGGGAAATATTTATATGTCGTCGACCCGTTGTAGATCGTATTCTCGATCGCCTCGACATCTGGATCGAGGAGCTTTGCGACGTCAAAGGTTTCCGGGAGTGTTTCGAAGAACTTATCAAGCGCGCCCATTTCGTGCTTCCGATCTATCTAGCGGAACGTTGTAAATCCTCACATCGAACGGCGGCCCTCGCGATCATGTGGCGGGGGCTTCTTCATGCTCGCATGTCAGCGAGCAAATGCTTGGATGATCGCAGGCGTTCTCGCACCCTTCGCGCAAACGAAGTTGTACGTCTCATTCAACCCGGCCGCCTTTGCGTCAATCTCGACAAGGGTCATATACGTTCCGGGTGTAGGCTTGAACTCCGTCGGGAGCGGCTTTGTTCGGTAGCCGATTATTTCGATGCCCGGTATGCGCGGCAACCTTTCGGCCGCAGCAAGAATACAAGACTTTTCTAACTGGTCCTTGGGCATAGCTGCAATCGCTGCCTCGTCAGCTTCGTCCTGTTTCCTCTTTTGCTCAGCCTCAAGCGCCGCTTGCCTCTTGCGGGTCTCTTGCGCGGGCTTCGGATCCTTGAAAGTCAGTAGATGGGCGTTGGCGTGATTGATGTAGCCAGTCTTGCCGTCATCGGTTTTGACCCTGAAATACTTGCCGAGAACTCCCTCGCCAACAACATCTTCAACAATGAAGGAGAAGCCGGGGCGGATCGATCGGCAACCTTTGGGAGCCGTCAAGCTAGTGCAAATCTCGTTATTGTTGATCGTCACCCAAAGCCGCTTGCCTTTGAGCGCCGCACAGGTGCTGTCGCTATAGCATCGAATATCCGCATCCTCGGGGCGATATGATTGTGCTCCGACCGAACATGTGATGGCCAACAAGGCCGCGGTAGCCAGAATTGATCTCAGCATGGCAAAGTACCTTGGAGGTGAGGTCCGCGGGGGTTTACTAAGCCCGCTGCATATCGCAACTTTAAAGAGTACTGATGGAAACGCCACCACACTCAACGTCGCAAGGAGTATTTGATATGGCCAAAGCTCAAGACGCGGCCTCACTCGAAGCCGAGCACGGTCAAAAAATGATCGAGATCAAGTTACGTTTTTGGACGAACGATATTGCAAATGAAAAGGGGAAAATCATCCCCAAGCATGCATGGTCGAAAGGGGTCGTCAAAATCGAGGCTAACAAAGCTCACGGCATCAAGCCGAAGAACCCCGCGCCGTTTCGCTCACTGTTGCAAGTCGGAGCAGTCATCGAGGACGTTCTTATCGCACACGGCATCGTACTCCACGCCGACAAGCGAACTCGCAAATACATAGAGGTCAAAACGGATCAGGAATAGGCGTCCTAGCCTAGACCTCGCCTTGCAAGGGGAAGCAATCAGACCAAATGTACGCTAAGCCATTGATATGATTGGTGGGCGCACCAGGGCTCGAACCTGGGACCCGATGATTAAGAGTCATCTGCTCTACCAACTGAGCTATGCGCCCGGACTTGATCCGGAAAGCCCGGAATTACGGTGACGCTTAATCGATAAGTTTGATGCACTGTCACCGTCGTAATTCTGATCGGAATTTTTGGTTTGCGATCACGCGGAGAGCCCGATGGGAAAGGCCATGGGCGGGTCAACAATTGGCGCGATGATGGAAAAGTGCCGCTGATTTGCCCGACGTGTCAAAATGTTTTTTGCGGGCCAGCATCCATGCCAGATCCCCTTTGTTTGCAAGGGGGTCCTTTCTTTGCATGGGGTTGTTTTCGATATTTTTGCTTGCCGAGACGTAGCTCGCGGGCCAAGTAGCCCGCCTTCGCCCGTTGGGCTCCGGCGCGGCAGCCTTCACGCGCTTCGCGAGCGAAGGCTGGTCTGGAGGGCACCGCGTCGACCTTTCGGCTGTCCCGATTAGCCCGCACGCCGAAGCTGTCAGCGCAGCGGCTTCTTCAACAGCGAGAACCGATCGGGATCGAGTCCCAGCGACGGCTGCAGCATCGGCGCTTCGACAGAACGCGGTTCCAGCGTTCGTGCGGCTGGCCGTTCGTTGATCATGGGATCGTTGGGGACGTCGCGATGCGAGGTCGCGCCGCGCCAGCGGTCCAGCACGGCGCTGACGAAATGCATGTCGTGACCGGCGGCGACCGACGGCGAGGTTGAGATGGTGGCTTCGCTGCGCGGCAGCTGATGGATCGGCACTTCCTTGAAGCGCAGCCGCGTCGGCAGTGCCACGCCTTCGCCGAACGCCAGCACTTCGCGGGTGCCGAGCGAGGGTACGAACGACAACAAATTGGCGGCGGCGTCCGAGACAGCCGAGCGCAGCAGGGCCTGGTCGCGGTCGTTGGCAAGGCGCATCGCAAACAGCGTGTTGCACTGGGAGATGATGGTGGCGTCGAGTTCGGCCGGACGCTGCGTGACCAGGCCGAGATAGACGCCGTATTTGCGGCCTTCCTTGGCGATACGCGAGACCGCCTTGCGGGTCGGGCCGAAGCCGATATTGCGGTCGGCGGCGGCGTAGCGATGCGCCTCTTCGCAGACGAACAGCAGCGGCGAGACGCCGTCGCTCCAGAGGCCGAAATCGAACGCCATGCGGCACAGCACCGACACCACGGAATCGACGACTTCGGCGGGGAAGCCGGCGAGCTGCATGATGGTCATCGGCCGGCCATTGGCGGGCAGGCGGAACAGATGGCTGATGACTTCCGCCATGGTGTCGCCGCCGACATTGGCGTTGTCGAACATGAACGCGTAGCGCGGGTCGTTGCGCACGGTTTCGATGCGCGAAATCAGCTTGTGATAGATGATGCGCGAGGAGCGATTTTCCAGCTTGCCCATCCGCTCATCGATCAGCGAAATCAGATCGACCAGGCGATAAGGCACCGGCGTATCGACGGTGTAGCCGATCGCCTTGGGATCGATCCGTTTCAAACCGACGCGGTCGGCGTTCTGGTATTGGGTGTAGATGCCCTTCGCCATCGGAATGACTTCGGCAAGAATATCGAGCTCTTCGGGCACGCCGGGGCGGCCGGCGAACAGGACGTCGACGATCTCTTCGAAATTGAACAGCCAGAACGGCAGTTTCAGGTTCCGCGGGTTGAGCACCAGCGCCCGGTCGCCGAAGCAGCGGCCGTATTCGTTGTGGACGTCGAGCAGGAAGATGCGCAGGTTCGGCCGCGACTTGAGGATTTCGTTGAGCAGCAGCGAGACGCCGGTCGATTTACCGACGCCGGTGGAGCCGAGCACCGCGAAATGCTTGGAGAGCATTTCCTCGACGTCGACATAGGCGATGACCGAGCGATCCTGTTGCAGCGTGCCGACATTGATCTGGTCCGAACCGGTCGGGGCATAGACCGTGCGGAGTTCCTGATTGGTGATCAGCTCGACGGCATCGCCGATGGTCGGATAGTTGGTGACGCCGCGCTGGAATTTCGGACGATCGCCGCCGAGGATTTCGCCGAGCAGGTCGACGCCCGCGCTGGCAATGTAATTATCGGAGCTCGGCAGATCCTCGCAGGTTACGTCAGTGATCATGGCGACGATGGTGGAGGTCGCGCAGCGGATGCTGATGAAGCGGCCGACAGTGGCGCGTACTTCCGAGGTCGCCATCTGGCTTACCGCAAGAAGTCCGACCCGGGCGAGGGAGCCGCGCACCGAAATCACACGTCCGAAGGATGTCACGATGTTGAACCTGGCATGTCATGAGATTGGTCTGGCCGCATTATGGGCGGCCGGGACTAGCGAAACGGTTAAACCGGCGCCGTTCCAGATTGGCTAAATCTGTTGCATCCCGCTCAGGCTTCGTTTTGCAACAGGCGCCTGCCACGGCCACAACACGCCAGTTGTGCAGGAAAATCAGCGCTTTTCTGCATTTGTGCACGCGCGTGCGATCGGCTCTGGATTAATCATTCGTTTACCACATCGGGGGAGAGGCCGGATTTGATCGGGGGCCGGCAACGTCCGGTACCGGACTCGAGACCAAGTATCAGTCCGTGTATCGCGGTAACCGATTGCTAACCGCAAGTTGTAACCCGCCTTCCATTTGTCGTGCGTAACGATGTCACGTTGGGACGGACCAGGTGACTTTCGATAACGGCCATTACATGCCGGGCGATTCTGCGAATCCTGTAGAGAGGACCGGGACGGTGAGGCGCCTGGCGCTTTGTGCTGTCCTGATCGCCGTGGCGATTTCGGCTGGCGTGGCGACATCGGCGTGGGAGCTTCGCGAACGCGTACTGCTTGCCCTCGTCGTGATCCTCGCACTCGTCGTCGCTCTGCTGCTGAGGCGCCATCGATTGTCCGACCAGCGGCTCGCGGCCGAACGGCGCCAGCTCACAGTTGCCGTGAACAATATCCCGCAAGGTCTTGTTCTCTATGATGCATCGGCGCGTATCGTCGTTTGTAACCAGCCCTATATTGATATGTTTGGCCTGTCGCCGGATGTGGCGAAGCCCGGCTGCACGATGCATCGCTTGATCGAACACCGCAAAGAAACCGGATCCTTTGACGGCGATGTCGACGCGTTCTGCAATGCCATCATCCGCACCGTGTCGCTCGGCAAAGCCACGCGGCAACTCACGGAAGCGCCGGGCGGCAGGGCGATCGAGATCGTCAACCGGCCGCTGAATGCGGGTGGCTGGGTGGCCACGATCGAGGACATCACCGAACGCACCCGCGCCGACGAGAAAATCGCCCATCTGGCGCATTATGACGGGCTGACCGAACTGCCCAACCGGCTCCTGTTTCGCGAGCGACTGGAACAGGCGCTGAAGGCGGTCCGACCGGGCGAACAGCTGGCGGTATTCTATATCGACATCGACGAATTCAAGAGCGTCAACGATGCCCTCGGCCATGCGATCGGCGATGAGTTGCTCAAAGGCGTAGGCGAAAGGCTGCGCCTGTGTCTGAAGGATACAGATGTGGCGGCGCGGCTGGGCGGCGACGAGTTTGCCGTGATTCAAACCGCTATCAAGAAACAGTCGGAAGCCACTCAACTTGTTGAAAGAATTTACGCGGCGATCAGGGCGCCGTTCGAGTGCGCGGGCCACCTGATCACGACAGATGCCAGCATCGGCATCGCGCTCGCCTCCGGCGATGGGCTCGATCTCGACCAGTTGCTACGGAACGCGGACCTCGCGCTGTACGGCGCCAAAGGCGACGGACGGCGGACCTACCGCTTCTTCGAGGTCGGCATGGACGCCCGCGCCAAGGCGCGACGAGTCCTGGAACTCGAATTGCGCCAGGCGATATCAGATGGCGGCCTCGAGGCCTATTATCAGCCGGTGCTCAATCTCGAGGACGGCAAGGTCTCCTCCTGCGAGGCGCTGCTGCGATGGCGCCACCCCGAACGCGGCATGATCTCGCCCGCGGAGTTCATTCCGGTCGCGGAAGAGACCGGCCTGATAAACGAGCTCGGTCACTGGGTGCTCAACACGGCGTGCGCCGAGGCTGCCAACTGGCCGGCGGAGATCCGCGTCGCGGTCAACGTCTCACCGGTTCAGTTCCGGAGCCAGATGCTGGCGCTCAACGTGGCGGCGGCCCTTGCTGCCTCGGGCCTCGCCGCATCCAGGCTCGAGCTCGAGATCACCGAGGCGGTGCTGATCCGCGACGACGACGGCGCGCTTCAGATGCTGCATCAGTTGCGCAAGCTGGGGGTACGCATCGCGCTGGACGATTTCGGCACCGGGTATTCCTCGCTGAGCTATCTGCAGCGGTTTCCATTCGACAAGATCAAGATCGACCGCTCCTTCATCAGGGATCTGGCCGGCGCAGGCGCCTCGTCGTCGATCGTCCAGGCGGTGGTGAACATTGCGGCCGCGAGCGACATGACGACGACAGCGGAAGGCGTCGAGACCGAGCAGCAGCGAAACCTGCTGTACATTCTCGGCTGCACCGAGATACAGGGATTTCTGTTCAGCCCCGCGATACCAGCCGCGGATATTCGGCGGCTGCTGCTCTCGCACCGCGGCAAGGTGGTATCCGCGGCGTGAGTCGCCGGATTTGACGCCGGCCGGTTTCGCGGAAGCGATCGGTTAATTGGTGTTAATCCCGATCCGAGCCGCTTCGGAAAGATCTTGATCGATCTCCTTGCGCGCGCGGAATCCGCGGCCGCCAAGCGTTTCCGACGGATACTCCCCGAACAGCGAGTGATAGTAGTGAGCGAAGCGTCCAAGCTCGATGAAGCCGTGCCGGATCGCCACCTGCGCGACAGTGACCGTCGCAGGATCGCTTTCCCTCAGAACGGAATGAATGGCGCAAAGCCGCTTGTGACGCAGGAACGATATCGGTCCCAAACCGAAAACCTCGCAGAAGGCGCGATGCAGAGTCCGTCGCGACACGTTGAGATGGGCGCAGATTTCGGAAACGTGGACGGGGCGAAGGCCGGCGGCTTCGAGATAGTCGTCGACTTTCCCGACCAGCTGCGTCGCCGAAGGCAAGAGCCCTCTGGTGTCAGGCGGTAGCGATTGCACGATGGTTCCGGTGACGGCGTCGATGATCGAGCGCTTCCAGAAATCGGCGACGGTGTCGGACAAGGCGGTCTGCTGACGCGCCAAGCGGGAAATGATCAGCGGCAATCGCCGCGTCGCCGCCATGCCGATCGAAGGGTCTGCCTGATAGACGTTTTTGTTGAGCCATGCGGCGGGGTCGCTCAACCTTGGTTCGCCCTTGAACAGCGACGGGACCTCGGCAAGATCGAGACGGATCGCGGCATAGGCCGAGGCGCCGTGGAAAATTCCGTCATGCTCGGTACTGGGAGGCATGATCAGGACGTCCGCCGGGCGCATATCGAAGGACCAGTGGGTGACCCGGTCGTCGGCATTGAGCAGCATCCCGATAACGAGCTTGTCGTCGGTCGAAACGCGTTGGGTTCGAACGCCGACGGAGAACGAACCGATGCTGAGCGAGAAGTCTCCGATGCCGACGTGACTGAGTGAGCCTCGAAACTTTCCACGGCCGAGTTGCGTCACCTCGACATGCGACCCTCTGATCGCGTTGTGAAGGCCTTCGAAGCTGTCCAGACTGGAGGTATTGACCGCCAGGTGCCCGCTCATGGTTCGGCGCTCCCTCGGCCTTGCAACGGCTCGCCCGATGACGATCGGAGCCGGCCAACGCAAATCACCGCACACCAGTCTAGTCACAACTTGACTGTGACGACAATGAGTTTGGTCGCCGACGGCACGCACGATGCCAGGCTCGATAGGTCGGGTTCCAATTCTGCGCCACGGACTTCGACGCATTTTTCTCGGAGATCCGGCCCACGCATCAAATCAGTGAATTGAGCGATTTGTGAAATCGCGCGTTTGTGTTGCGAACGTACTTCATTGCAGATTGGCACAAATTGCACATCACATCGGTTCGCGATTCATCTAGCGTGCAGAGGCGTCGTTGCTTCGCGCCCATGAGCCGTTCAGGGATCGAGCCAATCGGCCAATGCGCTGTGCCAACTGCGCATTTCTGGAGTTCGTGCCGTGACGCTGCTGCAACCCGACATCCTGCCGGGCAATCGGGAATCCAGGGATGACCGGACTATCGATATGGTCTGGGTACCCGGCGGCACGTTCCAAATGGGTTCTGACAATCACTATCCGGAAGAAGCGCCGGCCCACCTTGTGACGGTGGACGGGTTTTGGATCGACCGCACGCCGGTGACCAACCGTCAGTTTGCGCGGTTTGTGATCGCGACCGGCTACAAGACCGTGGCCGAAATCCCGCCCGATCCTGCGTACCATCCCGGTGCGTTGCCGCACCTGCTCTGCGCGGGTTCCCTCGTGTTCGAGCGACCGCACTCGACCTATGATCTCCGAGACCGCAGGCGATGGTGGACCTTCTTGCAGGGAGCCAGCTGGCGGCATCCCTATGGTCCCAAGAGCGACATCAATAGTCTGGACGATCATCCTGTGGTGCATGTGTCTTACGCGGATGCGCTGGCCTATGCGCAATGGGCGGGCAGGGATCTGCCGATCGAGGCGGAATGGGAGTTTGCGGCGCGCGGTGGGCTCGACAGTGCTGAATTCGCATGGGGCGATGAACTGGCGCCCGGCGGCGTTCACATGGCCAATATCTGGCAGGGCGAATTCCCGTTGCG
This sequence comes from Bradyrhizobium sp. AUGA SZCCT0431, assembly GCF_018131065.1. NCBI lineage: Bacteria > Pseudomonadati > Pseudomonadota > Alphaproteobacteria > Hyphomicrobiales > Nitrobacteraceae > Bradyrhizobium > Bradyrhizobium sp. AUGA SZCCT0431. Next base: position 216,948 of record NZ_JAFCLR010000004.1, read on the forward strand.
CAATCTGCGTCAGGACGGCTACGAGCGCACTTCACCGGTGACGGCCTTCTCGCCCAACGGCTACGGGATCTACGACATGATCGGCAATGTCTGGGAATGGACGGCCGACTGGTATTCGCCAAGGCACGGGGCCGACGCCGCAAAGGCAGGTTGCATTTCCAGGAATCCGCGCGGCGGACGCATGGAGGGAAGCTACGATCCTCGCAAGCCGAACGTTAAAACTCCCCGCAAGGTCATCAAGGGTGGTTCGCATCTGTCTGCGCCGAATTATTGCCAGCGCTATCGACCGGCCGCGCGCAGTGCCGAGGCGGTCGATATGTCGAGCAGTCATGTCGGATTTCGATGCGTCCTGAGAATCCCGGCCACGCGATAAATCTGCCTTGCGACACGTCATTCAAACCCGGCGGCACGCGCGGGCAAGCTCGGAATCGATTCGAAGTGACGGCCGCGTCCGCGGCAGGTCGGGGGGCGGGCGCATAGCAGCGGTGCAATTCGCACGACTGCCCGAAGGCCCCTCTCAATTGACACCGGCGATCCCTGCACGCTATCCAAGCTCAGGCAAGAACAAGAAACAGGGCAGGGTGGAACGCGATGAATCGCGACGGCGCGTCTTGAGCGATTTCGCGCGGCCTTCCGCGCTCGCTCCATTCCGGATCCGGAATTATCGTTTCCAGTGGCCCGCCGATCTGCTCACCTCGTGGGCGTTCGAGATGGAGATGATCATCCTCGGCTGGTACGTGCTGGTCGAGACCGGGTCGGTGCTGCTGCTCACCGTGTTCGCCTCCCTTGGTTATGTCGGCACATTGGTTGCGCCGATGTTCGGCGTCGTCGGCGACCGCATCGGCCACCGCGATCTCCTGGCCATGATGCGCGCGAGCTACGCGGTGCTGGCGACCGCGCTGATGACGCTGGCGCTGTCAGGCCATCTCAGTCCATTCTTTGTTTTTATCGTCGCGGCGCTGATGGGGGTCGTCCGTCCGTCGGACCTCGGCGTGCGCGGCGCACTGGTTGCGACCATCATGCCGCGCGATCAATTGATCGGCGCGATCAGCATCTCCCGAACCACGATGGATACCGCGCGCATCGCCGGCGCGCTGAGCGGCGCCGGATTGTTCGCCGCGCTCGGGATGGGACCGGCCTATGTAGCGATCGTCTGTCTCTATCTCATCGCGACCGTGCTGACGCTGTGCGTGATGGTATCGGCCAAGCCGCATCCGACCGGCGATACCGAAAGCGAGGCGTTGCGGCCCTCGCCATTGCGCGACCTGATGGAGGGCGTGGCCTATTGCTGGACTACACCGCGCATGCGCGCTGCGCTCTGGGTCGCGTTTCTCGCCAACCTCACGGCCTATCCGCTGACCAACGGATTGCTGCCCTACGTGGCGCGGACGATCTACGGCACCAACCAGACCGGGCTCGGCTATCTCTCGGCAAGTTTCGCCATCGGCTCGCTGGCCGGCTCGATCGTGCTGAGCCTGATCGGCGGCATAAGGGTGGCCCGGCTCATGATTGCCTCGACCGTGCTGTGGTATGCGACGCTGCTGCTGTTCGTGCAGATGCAGACGGTGCCGACCGCGATCGTCTGCCTGGTGATCGCCGGTTTCTCGCAGAGCCTCGCCATGATCTCGATCGCCGTCATCCTGATGCGCACCGCAGCCGAGAATTTCCGCGGCCGGGTGATGGGCGTGCGCATGATGGTGATTTACGGCCTGCCGTTCGGCCTGCTGGCCGCCGGCAGCCTGATCGACGCCATCGGTTTCGCGGCGACCGGAACGCTCTACGCCGCGGCCGGCCTCGCGCTGATACTCGCCACCGTGCTGCGCTGGCGCGAGGACTTGTGGCCGGTGCACGCCCCGGCCAATGCGCGATAGGCGTCGCGTTGGCGGCGCCTCACTGCATCTTGATGTTGGCTTCCTTGAGCACCGGCTCCCACTTGGCGGCCTCCGTGCGCATGAACGCGTCGAATTCCTGCGGTGAGTTTCCGACCGGCGTCGCGCCCATCTTTTCCAGCGCGGTCAGAACCACCGGGTCCTTGAGAGCGGCCTTAAGATCGGTGTTGATCCTGGTCACCAGTTCCGGCGTCATGCCCGCGGGTCCAAGAAAGCCCCACCACACCGACGCGTCGTAGCCGGGCAAGCCGGACTCCGCGACCGTCGGGACATCCGGCAGCGCCTTGGCGCGCTGCGCCGTCGTCACCGCGAGCGCGCGCACCGTGGAGCCCTCGAGTTGGCCGACGACCTCCGGCAAGGGATTGACGCTGATCGGAATCTCGCCGGCGATGACGGCGGTGAGGGCGGGCGCACCGCCCTTGTAGGGAATCGCCAGGATCTTCACCTTGGCCATGTAGTTGAGCAGTTCGCCGGCAAGGTGCGCCGACGTGCCGTTGCCGGACATGCCATAGGACAAGGCGTCGGGCTTTTCGCGGGCGATCGTCAGCAGCTCCTGCAGATTCTTCACGGGGCTGTTCTTGGACACGACGATGGCGAGCGGCGACGCGGCGATCTCGCTGATCGCGGTGAAATCCTTGAAGGTGTCGTAGGGCAGCTTTGGATAGAAGAACTGATTGAGCGGATGGCCGCTGGCAACCAGGATCAGGGTGTAGCCGTCGGGCGCGGATTGGGTCAGCGCCTGCGAAGCGATGGTGCCGCCGGCGCCGGGCCGGTTTTCGATCACGGGCTGCTGGCCCCAGATCTTCGAGAGCGACTGGCCGACCGTGCGCGCGAGGACATCAACCGCGCCACCGGCGGCATAGGGCACCAGAATGCGCACCGGCTTGCTTGGGAAACCCTCGGCGTTTGCCTGCGTACCGGCCAGCGAGAATAGTGCCGCGGCCAGGACGGAACGGATGAGTTTGCGTGGGGTAGGCATGGTAGGAAATCCTTCTTGTCCGGATCGATTGTTGGAAGTGGGCGGCGTACGCCGCTAATTCTGTGTTTCCGGCGTAACCGCGCCGCGCAGCCCCGCACGCACGATCGCCGCCCTGACCAGGCCTTCCGACTTCGCGGCTTCGGTGAACTGCCGGATGAACGCCAACCCGCCGTCGCGTCCTTTGGGGACGCCGATTGCGAAACGCTCGACGCCCCAGCGGCCGTCGAGCACTTTTGACCCCGGCAGCTTCTCCGACATTTCGTACAGGGTGGCCTTGTTGGTGGCATAGGCGTGGAGGGTGCCGGCCGTCAGCATCTCGATGGCGGCATCGAAATTTGCCGCGCGCACGATCTCGGCCTTCTTCAGATCGCGCGTAAGGGTGCCGTCCGAGGAGCTTCCTGCCGTGACGCCGACGCGCATGCCCGCTGCATCCACCTCGGCCAGCGCTGTGAGCGCCGAGCCCTTCGGCACGAGATAGCCGAGCTCGACTTCAAAAACGGGCGGGCCGAAATCCATCTCCCGTGCCCGCGCGGCCGTGGCGTTGGTGAGGGCGATGTCGGCCTTGCCCGTCTTGACCGCTTCGAGGACCTCGGCGTTCACGGTGAAAATCACCGGCTCAAAGGGCACGCCGAGCCGGCTCGCGAGTTCCTTGCCGAGATCGTGGCCGACGCCCTTTGGTCCGCCCGACTTCGGATCCGGCAGGATCGAGGTCGGCGTTCCCGTGTACAGCGCGACCCGCAGCGCGCCGCTCGGCGCGAGGATCTGCCGAATCTCGGCGTCGGCCGCAATGGCGCCACCGGCAAAGAGCGCGGCAACCGCCAGCACCGCAACAATGACCTGGCGCCTTCCAGCCATACCGTTCTCCCGTGCCTTCCGCTCCAGTCGCGCTGGCGCCGGGTTTTTCCGGCGCCGCCGATATATTTGTTGACTGGACCTGATAATTTGTACATCTGTACAAAAGAAAAAGCGGAAAGCAAACCCCCAACGAAAAACCCAAAGAAAACTCATGACGCGCAATCCCAATATGCGGGAAGCAATCCTCAGCGCGGCCGAGAGCCTGTTCTCGACCCGGGGCTTCAACGCGGTCTCGATCCGCGACATCGCGCTGGAGGCGGGCGCCAATCCCGGCAGCGTCACCTATCATTTCAAGAGCAAGGACGGCCTGCTGCTCGAAATCTACAAGCGGCATTGCGGTCCCATGAACAAGCGCCGCATCGAGCTATTGGTGGCGGCGCGGCGCGTGCGCGACGTGCAGGACCGGCTGGAGGCGATCGTGCGCGCCTATGTGCAGCCGGCGTTTTCGTCGAGCAGCGATCTGGCGGGCGGCGGCGCACGGTTCACGCGGCTGCGCGCGGTGATGTCTGCCGAGGGCAACGCCGTCGTCGGCCGCATCATTGCGGAGATCTTCGACGACACCACCAACGCCTTCATCGAAGCGATCGAGCAGAGCCTGCCGCATCTGCCGCGCAAGACGCTGGTCTGGCGCTCCCAGTTCCTGCTCGGCGCGCTCTATTACACCCTGGTCAACCCGGAGCGGGTGACGCGGTTGTCGCGCGGCGAGGCCGATGGCGCCGACATGGCCGAGGCGATCGAGCAACTGGTTTCTGCCACCGTCGCCGCACTGCAGGCGCCTGACATCAACGGCCAGGCGGCCGCGGAGCCCGCTGCGAAAGCCGGAGCCAGGAAAGCCCCGGCCGGTTCCCGCTCACGCACCGCATGAGAGCATAATGTCGAAGCCAACGGTTCCCGGCCCCGATCGCAATACGCGGACGGCGAAATTCCGCCTGCCGCCGCTGGCGTGCGACGCGCACACCCATATTTTCGGGCCGGGCGACAAATATCCGTATGCGCCGGGGCGGCCGTACACGCCGCCGGACGCACCGCTGGAGGATTTCAGGGCGCTGCATCAGAAGCTCGGCATTGGCCGGGCCGTCATCGTCAATGCCAGCGTGCACGGCACCGACAATCGCGTTGCGCTCGACGCCATCGCCGTCAGCAACGGGACCTTTCGCGCGGTCGCCAACATCGACGATACGATTACTGAGCGCGGCCTTCAGGAGCTTCACGACGGCGGTTTCCGCGGCTGCCGCTTTAATTTCGTGCGCCACCTCGGCGGCGTGCCTGACATGGCGGTGTTCCATCGCATTGTCGCGATGGTGGCGCCGCTCGGCTGGCACATCGACCTGCATTTCGATGCGATCGACCTGCCTGAATATGCCGACCTGCTGGCAAAACTGCCGGTGCGCTACACCATCGATCACATGGGCCGCGTGAAGGCGGCCGATGGCCTCGACCAGCTGCCGTTCCGCACCCTGATCGACTTGATGCAGCGCGACGAGAAATGCTGGGTCAAGGTCTGCGGTTGCGAGCGGGTATCCTCCAGCGATCCGCCGTTCCACGACGCGGTGCCGTTCGCGCGCCGCATCATCGAGACCGCGCCGGATCGCGTGATCTGGGGAACCGACTGGCCGCATCCCAACGTCAAGGCGATGCCGAACGACGGCGATCTGGTCGACCTCATTCCACTGTTCGCGCCGGAGCCCGAGCTGCAGCAAAAGATACTGGTCGATAATCCCGCGCGGCTGTTTGAGTTCTGATGGATCAACCATGACGGTCAAGCCCGAGGGTTTTGGTTTGAACGGCCGCTGCGCATCGATCGCAGGCGCAATTGCGTTGGCCGTGCTGCTGCTGACGCCACAGATCGCCTGCGCCCAGAATTATCCAAACCGGCCGGTGCGGCTGATCCTCCCCTTCGGTCCGGGCGGGGTTGCCGACGTCACCGCGCGGATCGTCACCGAGAAGCTCGGCGAAAAGCTCGGGCAGCGCTTCATCATCGAGAACATGCCGGGCGCCGGCGGCATCACCGCCGCCCGCGCGGTGCTGTCCTCGGCCGCCGACGGCTATACGCTGGCGCTGCTGAGCAACGGCACCGCGATCTCGGTGTCGCTGTTCAAGAACCTGAGATTCGATCCGGTCACCGATTTCGTTCCGGTCTCGAGCATGGGTTATTTCGACTTCATCCTCGTCACCCAGGCCGGCTCGCCGTACCGGACATTGGCGGACCTGATCAAAGCGGCCAAGGCAAAGCCCGGTGCGCTCAATGTCGGCACCATCAATGTCGGCTCGACGCAAAACCTCTCGGCGCAATTGTTCAAATCCACTGCCGGCGTCGAAATCACCATCGTTCCGTTCCGCAGCTCGCCCGATGTCCTGATCGCGCTGCTGCGCGGCGATATCCAGATGGGAATCGAGAATTACACCGCGGTACAGTCGCACATATCAGATAAGGCGGTGACTGCGGTGTCGACTTCGGGTTCGGTCCGCACGCCGTTCCTGCCTGACGTTCCGACGGTAAAGGAAGCCGGCGGCGGCGATTTCGAGGCGCGGTCCTGGAACGCGATTTTCGCACCCAAGGGCACGCCGCCGGAGGTGATCAAGACGCTCAATGCGGCGCTCCGCGAAGTGCTGGACACGCCCGATTTGAAGAAGCGCGCGCTCGAGCTGGGCATCGAGGCCAGGGCCTCCACGCCGGAGGAAATAGCGCAGCGGCTGAAGGACGATATCGAGAAATGGGCTAAAGTGATCGAGCGGGCGGGCATCGAGAAGCAATAGCCGGAAAACCGAAAGAGGAAACAGCAATGACCAATGCAAAGAAGACCGGCCTCGTGGTCACGGCGCATCCCGGCGATTTCGTCTGGCGCGCGGGCGGGGCGATCGCGCTTCACGCCAAGAAGGGTTACCGCATCAAGATCGCCTGCCTGTCGTTCGGCGAGCGCGGAGAGAGCCAGTTCGCCTGGAAGGAATCCGGCGCCACGCTTGAAAAAGTGAAGGCCGGAAGGCGCGACGAGGCGCAGCGCGCCGCCGAGATGCTGTGCGCGGAAATCGAATTCTTCGATGCCGGCGATTATCCGCTGCGCACCACCGAGGCGCATTTCGACCGCATGGTCGATATCTACCGCGAACTCAATCCGTCCTTCGTGCTCACCCACGCGCTGGAAGACCCCTACAATTTCGATCATCCCAATGCCGCGCATTTCGCGCAGGAGACCCGCGTGGTGGCGCAGGCGATGGGCCACAAGCCCGGCGCCAAATACACCTACGCCGCGCCGCCGGTGTTCTTGTTCGAGCCGCACCAGCCCGAGATGTGCAATTTCAAGCCGCAGGTGATCCTCAACATCGACGAGGTCTGGGAGCAGAAGCGCAAGACCTTTGAAGTTCTCGCCGCGCAAAAACACCTGTGGGCGTACTATGAGCGCGTCGCATTGCAGCGGGGCATGCAGGGCGGCCGCAATTCCGGCAAGGCCATGACCTATGGCGAGGCCTATCAGCGGCTGTTCCCGATGGCGATGGAGGAACTGGCATGAAGACCGTTGTTGTCAGGAATATCAAGCGAACCGACGCCGATCTCGTAACCCGCCTCGGTGCGCTCGGCGTCGCCACCGCGCATGAGGCCTATGGCCGCTTCGGCCTGATGAAGCCTTATCTGCGCCCGGTGTGGGCCGGCGGCGAGGCGGCGGGCACGGCGGTGACCGTGCTGGCGCAACCCGGCGACAACTGGATGATCCACGTCGCGGTGGAGCAGTGCAAGCCCGGCGACATTCTGGTGGTCGGCTGCACCACCGACAATACCGACGGCATGTTCGGCGATTTGCTCGCGACCTCGCTGATGGCGCGCGGCGTCAAGGGCCTCGTGATCGATGCCGGCGTCCGCGATGCCAAGGCGCTGCGCGAGATGGGCTTTCCGGTGTGGTCGAGGGCGATTTCGGCCAAGGGCACGGTCAAGGCGACCTTGGGCGCCGTCAATGTGCCCGTGGTCTGCGCCGGGATCAACGTGGTGCCGGGCGACGCTGTCGTGGCCGATGACGACGGTGTGGTGGTCGTCAGGCGGAAAGATGCCGCCGACGTCGTTGCCAAAGGCGAAAAACGCCACGCCGACGAGGAAGGCAAGCGCAAGCAACTCGCCGCCGGTGTACTCGGCCTCGACATGTACAACATGCGCGAGCCGTTGGCGAAGGCTGGCCTCGTCTATATCGACGAGCCGGAGAGCGACTGAGATGGCAATGCGTTTGCGGACTCTGCTCGGCGATCATCCCGGCACCGCGGCGCTGAAGAGCGGCGCGATTAGATCCGATCTGGTCGAGTTCGACTTCGTCGACTATTCGCCGACCAACAAGGGCTTCAAGCCGATGGTCCGCGAGGCCGCGTTCGACGTCTCCGAGTTGGCCATCGTCACCTATCTGATGGCCAGGAGCTTTGACAAGCCGATGGTGCTGCTGCCCGATGTGGTGATGGCGCGCTTTCAGCATGGACATGCGCTGTACAACGCAAAGCGGGGCGCGCTGAATCCTACCGATCTGAACGGCAAGCGCGTCGGTATCCGCTCCTTTACCACCACGACTGGCGCGTGGCTGCGAGGTATCCTCGCCAATGATTACGGCGTCGACCTTAATTCGATCGACTGGGTGACCTTCGAGGACGCCCATGTCGCCGAATTCAGGGACACGACCAAACGGGCGCCGGCCGGCAAGCCAATCATCCAGATGCTTGTGGATGGTGAACTCGACGCGGTGCTCGGCGAGAAATCGGACCATGCGGATTTGAAACCGCTGTTCGCCGACGTCGCCGCGGAGGAGAAGGCCTGGGCTGCCAAGCACAAGGTGGTGCCGATCAACCACATGGTGGTGGTGAGCCGGGAAATGAGCGAGAAGAATCCGGACGCGGTGCGGGAAGTGCATCGGTTGCTGGCGGAGTCGGCCAAGTCATCATCCGCCGCGCCACGTTTCACGGCGCAAGAGATGCGGCGTTCGCTGGAGCTGATCATTGGCTACACCGCCCAGCAAGGCCTCATTCCGCGTGCTTTCAGCGTCGACGAGCTGTTCGACGACGTAACGCGTGCGCTGCAATTGTAGAGTGGGCAAAGGCGCGTAGCGCCGTGCCCACTAGCCGACTTGAACTGGCGGGCACGCTACGCTTTGCCCACCCTACGAGAGAGACCACCTATGACCCTAGAGCCGATCTTCGATCTCGCCCATCTCGGCCACATGGAAATGCTGACGCCGAAGCCGGAGGAGAGCGAAAAATTCTTTGTCGACGTGATGGGCATGACCGTCAGCGGCCGCAAGGGCGAGTCGGTTTACCTGCGCGGCTGGGACGATTACGAGCGCTATTCGCTCAAGCTCACGGCTTCCAAAACCTCAGGGATGGAGCATATGGCGCTGCGCGCGCGCAGCCCGCAGGCGCTGGAGCGCCGCGTCGCCGCGCTGAAGGGATCGGGCTTCGACCTCGGCTGGGTCGACGGCGACATGGGGCAGGGGCCGGCGTTCCGTTGCCGCGATCCGGACGGCCACATCGTCGAGCTCTATTACGAGACCGAATGGTACCAGGCTCCGCCTGAACTGAAGCCGGCACTGAAGAACCAGGCGCAGCGGTTTCCGGCGCGCGGCGTCAATGTCCGCCGGCTCGACCATCTCAATTGCCTCGCGGTCGACATCAAGGCCAACCGCCTGTTCTTCGAAAACTATCTCGGCTTGCGCACCACCGAGCAGATCGTGCTCAACGACGGCACGGAAGCTGCGATGTGGATGACGATGTGCAACAAGAGCTACGATTTTGCCTACACCCGCGACCACTACGGCAAGATGGGCCGCTTCCACCACGTCACCTACGCGCTCGACAGCCGCGAGGAGATATTGCGCGCCGCCGATATTTTTCTGGAGAACGGCATCCACATCGAGACCGGCCCGCACAAGCACGCGATCCAGCAGACCTTCTTCCTCTATGTCTACGAACCCGGCGGCAACCGCGTCGAGGTCGCCAACGCCGGCGCCCGCCTCATCCTGGCGCCCGACTGGAAACCGATCGTCTGGACCGAGGAAGAGCGCAAAAAAGGCCAGGCCTGGGGGCTGAAGACGATCGAGTCGTTTCATACCCACGGCACGCCGCCGGTGTGAGGGAAGGCGGTTCTACATACAGCGCCGAATTCCGTTCGGTCGCACGTTTGAACTATCCAGACTGAAGCGCTCCGGCGTGCTCGAGCGCGGAGGGTGTCCGGCAGCCGACAATCGCCGGCGCCTCCCTGACCAGATCGTCATTTCCGAGAGCCGCGACCATGAACAGGGCAAAGTCGACGCGACGCGTCATGTTGCTTTTGAGGATGGGGTCACCTACGTGGCGGCTCCACACGGGTATGCCCTGGCTCTCGCCTTCTTCAAGGTCGCTGCCGCGCACGACGGTCCACCTGGTGTCACTGGCAAACACCCGCCGGCATGCTTCCACCTGATCGTTGAGGTCCACGACGCGGAAAAGCCGCGCCAGCCCGCCGGCAATCGTCACGAGCGCTTTGACTCTGAGCGTGTACACGTCAAGGCCGTCGCGCGTGATGTGCCACCCGCAGGAGAAAACGAGGCGGGCGCCCGGACGCGCATGGTCGAGCACCGCCTGGGCCGTTCCCGATGCGTAGTGGTTGACTCCCCACGGCACGAGCACGATGAGCACCCCGTCGCACCCCGCGACCGCGCGCTTGATCACCTTGCGATCGTTGGTCGCCCCGGGAATGATCGTCATGCGCTCCTTGAACGCGTCGAGCTTGCCGACGCTGCGCGCCCTGCAAACCCCAACGACCTCGTAGCCCCGTTCCAGAGCGTGCTGGACCATGTACCGCCCAAGTTTTCCGGAGGCCCCGACGATACAAACTTTCATTGCGCGCGCCCCGTACGCTTGGGTGATCTATGTTGCTTCTCCCGTCATGGTAACACGGGAATTAGAAGCATGGTCCTGATCCCGTAATCGGAAGGCGCCTTGGGGACACTGTTGTTCCCGCGTGCCCGATCACAGGCTGCGGCGGGCGAACCGGGGGTTCCCGAGACGTCCATGATCAATCGAGCGGACGAAGCAGGAATCGCCAGCCGGGAATTGGCCCGGGTTGAGGCCATCTCGTTGACGGTCACTTTGTCGGCACAGTTACCGAAGCAGCTCCCGGGCGATCACCACGCGCTGGATCTGGTTGGTGCCTTCGAAGATCTGGGTCAGCTTGGCGTCGCGCATCATGCGCTCGACCGGATAATCCATGGTGTAGCCGTAGCCTCCGAAGATCTGGACGGCGTCCGTTGTCACCTTCATGGCCATGTCGCTGCCGACGCATTTGGCCATGCTGGCAAGCACGTTGAGGCGTTTCCAGTCGCCGGCATCGCCGGCCCGGGCGCATTCATAGACGAGGGCGCGCGCAGCCTCGATCTGCATGGCCATGTCGGCCAGCATGAACTGCACGCCCTGGAACTCCGAGATCGCCTTCTTGAACTGTTTGCGCTCCTTGGCGTAGGCAACGCACGCGTCGAGCGCGCCCTGCGCCAGGCCGACGGACTGGGCGCCGATGGTTGGTCGGTTGAGGTCGAGCGCGCGCATCGACGCCCTAAAACCCCTGCCTTCTTCCCCGACCAAATTCTCCGCAGGCACGCGGACATTGTCGAAGAAGATCGGCGTGTTTGGCGCGCCGCGGAATCCCATCTTGCGCTCGTGGCGTCCGAACGAGATGCCTGACATCTTCTTCGGCTCGACGATGAAGGCGCTGATTCCGTCGGCACCCGGGGCGTCGCTGGTCCGGGCCATCACCACGATGTAGTCGGCGACGACGCCATAGCTGCACCATTGCTTGCGGCCGTTGAGGACGTAGCTGTCGCCGTCCTTCCGGGCACGGGTGTTGATCGCGGTGACGTCGGAGCCGGCTTGTGGCTCGGATATCGCGATCGCCGTGACGACCCCGCCCTTGGCGATGATCGGCAGGTATTTGGTGCGCTGTTCCTCGGAGCCGAAGTGAAGCAGCGGCATGATGAACATGGTGTTGAGTGCCGCGATCGAGGCGCAGGCCGGCGAGACCCTGGAAATCTCCTCACGTGCGAGGCAGGCCATGGTCAGGTTGCCGTTCGGGCCACCGTAGCGTTCCGGCACCCAGAGCTGCATCAGCCCCATCTCGCCGAACAGCTTCACCAGTTCGAGCGGGAAACGGTCGGTCTCGTCGATCTCGGCCGCGACAGGCGCGACGTGCTTTGCGACCATCTTCCGCACGGTGTCGCGGAACGCGATCTGCTCCTCGGTGAAGCTCATGTTGATCCCTGGGTCATCTTTTCTTGCTGGAAGTTAAAAAAAGGGACTTCCATTGAATGGGTGATCCATTTAATAATCCACCCCATGAGCACCAAGTCAAGCCCTCGCACGCCCGCCCGCCCCAGGTCATCGACGCCCAACCGGCGCGAGCGGGTCCCCGATCACCGCGCGGCTGGAGCGCCGGCCGCGCCGGCATTCCGCCCGATCCGCACACGGCGTGCGTTCGAGGAAATCTGCGAGCGCATCCGCGAGCAGCTCGCGCTCGGCGTCCTCAAGCCGGGCGACAAGCTGCCGCCCGAGCGCGACCTGGCCCAGCAGCTCGGCGTCAGCCGCAACGTCCTGCGCGAGGCGTTGCGCAGCCTCGAGATGGCCGGCGTGCTTCGACTGCAGAAAGGCGTCAAGGGCGGCGCCTTTATCCAGGAGGGCGATACCAGCCGCATGAACGGCGTCATGCGCGATATGCTGTCGCTCGGCACGATCTCCGTCCGGGAATTGTCGGAAGCGCGCGTTCACGTTCTCGATCTCGTGGTGCGGCTGGCCTGCGCCAATGCGCGAAAAGCCGATCTCGACGCGCTCGAGGCCAATATTCGGCGCACCGAGGATGCGACGCGGGAAGGGCGGCTGCTGGACCGCGTCGAATGCTCGCGCGAATTCTATAAACTGCTCGCGGCGTCGACCGGTAACAAGGTGATCGCCATGATCATGGATTCGGTCACCGAGATTCACATGCGCTTCGTCTACGCCAAGGTCTCGTCGAGCGGCGTCGCGATGGCGCGGCTGGCGGAAAAGCGGCGGCAATTCCTGGCGGCGCTGGGTGAACGAAATGTTGCGTCGGCGACGCGCCTGATGCGTACCCATCTGGAGTCCGTGCAGCGGATGCTGGAGCAGGACCCCGGCGCGATGTCGCTTCACGTCGCGTTGGCGGAGGTGCAGCCCGGAATGCGCAGATAGCCCAGATAGCAGGGGGTGGCTCGATCCACGCTCGAACAATTATAACAACGGAGGAAAATGTGTCCCAATACGCCAGATACGAATGCCTGTCGGTCGAGGTTGCGGACAAGGTCGCGACCGTGACCTTGAACCGGCCGCAAGCACGCAACGCGATCAATCAGAAGCTGATCCGCGAGCTGCGAACCATCTGGGATGACTTGGCCGACGATCACGCCGTCAACGTCGTGGTGCTGACCGGCGCGGGCGACTTCTTCAGCGTCGGTGGCGACGTGAAGGCGATGTCGGAGCGGCCGGGCGGCGACGTCCTCGAAGAGGGCGAGGTTCACGACCCCATGATCAGCCGCCGTGGCGTGACGCGCCAGCTCGAACTCGACAAGCCGATCATTGCGGCGATCAACGGCGACGCCATCGGCCTCGCCGCGACCCACGCGCTGCTTTGCGACATCACCGTGATGGCGGAGGACGCGCGCATCGGCGACACCCACGTCTCGCGCGTCGGCCTGGTCGCCGGCGATGGCGGCACCATCATCTGGCCGCTGCTGATCGGCATCAACAAGGCCAAGGAATACCTGATCCGCGGCACCCTCCTGAAAGGCAAGGAGGCCGAGCGGATCGGGCTGGTCAATCATGTCGTGCCGCGCGCGGAGGTGCTCGCCAAGGCCCGCGAGATCGCGATTGAGCTCGCCAACGGCCCGACCTGGGCCATTCGCTGGACCAAGCTGTCGATCAACCAGATCGTCAAGGACCGCGTGAATATGATGCTGGAGGCCTCGATGGCGCTCGAGCAGGTGACATTCGAGACCGCCGACCACAAAGAGGCCACCATGTCGTTCAAGGAGAAGCGCAAGCCGAAATACGGCAAGGCATAGTCTCGCATGGATGCGGCCGGGCCTCCGAGCGACGACATCGCCAAGATGCTTCGGGATTCCCTGCGCGGGTTTCTCGAAGCGCATTGGGCCGCGGGCGGCGGCAAGGAACGCCCGTCTCCGGATGACATCTCTGCGATCTGGCGCAAGCTCATCGGGCAGGGGGTGGCTGCGCTCGGCTCCGGCCACGACGAAGGCGGCCTTCGCGAAATCCGGGTGGTGATGGAAGAACTTGGCCGTGCCGCGTGTCCGGCGCCGATGTGGTCCGCTGCGGTGGCCAACCTTGCGCTCTCGGGCTCGCGGACCGACGCCGCGGTGGAGCTGCTGGAAAAGCTGCATGCCGGCACAGCGGTGGCTGCTTTCTCCTTCGGCGCCCGCGACCCTGATGAGGGTGCAGGATTGATCCGGATTGACGGCTCGCGCGCAACAGGCGTGCTTCGTTTCGTCGAGGCCGCCGGTGCCACATATCTTCTCGTAGCTGCTGACGAGGCCCATCTTGCCCTCGTTCGACTGGATGCTTCAGGCATTGACCTCGCGCCGACGCGCGCCATGGGCGCCTGGGGGCTCTGCGAGGTGCGGCTGAATTCGGCGCCGCTGACGCTTCTTCCGCTTGAGGGCGCCAATCTCGACGATATCAGCCTCAAGGCTCAGGTAGCCTTGCTGGGGCGCGCGCACGGCGCGGCCCGGCGGGCGTTCGAGCTGGCCACGGACTACGCCAAGGAGCGTCACCAGTTCGGGCAACCAATCGCAAAGTTCCAGGCGATCCAGCACAAGCTCGCGAACGGCCTCATTGCGCTCGAAGGCGTCAGCCTCATCCTGGATCATGCGGCCAGGCTGCACGACACTGGCGACCGCAACTGGCGCTATTTCGCTGATTGCGCGGCTGCCTTCGGCGGCGACGCGCTGCGGCGCGTGTCGCTCGAGACCCAACATATTTTCGGCGCCATCGGCTATGCCGAAGAGCACGAGGCCGCGCAACATTTCAAGCGCGTGCACCTGGACACGGTCGCGCTCGGCGGTGCGCCTGAGGCGCGGCGGCGGCTGGCTTCGTATTTGCTTGATCGCGGCGGCGCGCCGCTGCCGCAATACGATCTCGGTCCGGCTGGCAACGAGTTGCGCGAACAGGTGCGGCGATGGCTCGATCAGAACTGGTCGGGCGACAGGAAGGCCAGGTTCGACGAACGGCCATTTGAAAAGCGTGAGTTCGACGCCGAGTTCGCGCGCGATATCGGCAAGACCGGATGGATCGGCCTCGGATGGCCGAAGGAATTCGGCGGGCAGGGCTGTTCCCCGTTGGAGCAGATCGCCTTCATGGAGACGATGGAGCAAAGCGAGGCACCGCGGATCGGCGCGTCGATCCAGGTCAACGCCCTGATGATGTTCGGCACGCCGGCGCAGCAGCAGAAATATCTGCCGGAAATCCTGCGTGGCGAGGCCATGCACGGCATGGGCTACAGCGAGCCTCAGGCCGGCTCCGATCTCGCCGCGCTGCGCACCAGCGCGGTGCGGGATAGCGAGCACTGGGTCATCAACGGCCAGAAGATCTGGACCACGACCTGGTGGGGCAAATATATGTTTCTTGCGGCCCGGACCGACAGGAACGCCAAGCCGCCGCACGCCGGCATCAGCATGTTCATCGTCCCGATGAATGCGCCGGGTATTACGATCCGGCCGGCGCGCACGATGTATGACGGCACGTTTGCCAACATCTTCTACGACGACGTTCGCATTCCCCTGGAAAACATCGTCGGCGAGGTCAATGGCGGCTGGAAAGTCCTGACGGGCGCGCTCGCCTTTGAGCGCGGTCTGGTCGGCGGCGGCATCGTGCTGAAGGTGGCCCACGCTTTCGAGCAACTGCGCCGGCATGTGATGGCGGCCGAGGGCGATCGGCCGCCGCCCGGTCAGGATCCGATCGTTCGTGACAAGATGGCGACGCTCGCCTGCGAAATCGAGGTTGGCCGCCAACTGATGATGCGTTGCGCCGAACTCGCGGCCGATGGTGTGACGCCGCCGGAATATGGCGCCATCAGCAAGGTCTATTCCGGCGAACTGATGGAACGCTTCGGCGAGGCGGCGCTCGACATTCTCGGGATGCGCGCCGCGATTTCCGAGCAGATGCCGGGCGCGATCGACAATGGCCGGTTCGAACAGAACCTGCGGCATTCGCTGATGTGGGTGATCAGCATCGGGACCAACGAGATACAGCGCAGCCTGATCGCCCAGCGCGGGCTCGGGCTGCCGAGATAGGAGGCAGGCAGTATGCAGGACCGAACATCGACATCGCCCCTCGAGGGCGTGCGGGTGCTGGATTTCTCCATCATGCTGGCCGGGCCCTATTGCGCGCGGCTGCTGGCCGATGTCGGCGCGGAAGTGATCAAGATCGAGCCGCCGGAAGGCGACGAGATGCGCCTGCGCGCGCCGGTGCGTGACGGCCACAGCGCCTATTTCGGCCAGCTCAATGCCGGCAAGCGGAGCATCGCGCTCGACCTGAAATCGTCAGATGCGATCAAGCTCGTCCATCGCATGGTCGAAGACACCGACATCCTGGTCGAGAATTTCCGACCCGGTGTGATGGAGCGCCTGGGTCTCGGATATGAGACGCTGCGAAAGATCAATCCGAGACTGATTTACTGCTCGATCTCCGGCTACGGCCAGACCGGTCCGCAGGCCGAGCGCGCCGCCTATGCGATGATCGTTCATGCCGAGAGCGGCTTCGATCGCACGCTGATGCGGTATGCCGGCGACCGCGACCGGCCGGCGGCAGGTGCGGTGTTCGTCGCCGATGTTCTCGGCGGCATTTTCGGCTTCTCGGCAATTCAGACTGCAATGGTGCAGCGCTCGCGCACCGGCGTAGGACAACGCATCGATGTCGCCCTGATGGACTGCATGCTGAATCTCCTGGTGTATGAGCTGCAGGAAGCGCAATTCTCCAAGCCGATGCCGCGGCCGACTTATGGGCCCGTGCGCACCAGGGATGGCGACATCCTGATCGCGCCGGTGTCGGCGCGCAACTTCGCGGCCCTTCGCGACCTGACCGGCCTGCCGGAGCTTTCATCCGACTCGCGCTTCACATCGGTGCCGAAGCGCGGCGCGAACTGGACCGCGATGATGCAGGTCATCGAAAAGTGGACCATGCAATACACAATGGACGAATGCCTTGCCGTGCTCGATCAGGCCGGCATTCCGAGCGCGCGCTTTCGTGACCCGGCCGAAGCGCTGGACGATCCCGATCTCGCTGGTCGCGGCACATTCGCACCGATCGCTGACGCCGCCGGCGAATTCAAGGGCGTCAACGCGCCGTGGCGAATGTCGGGTGCGCGTAGTGCGATCGGGAGGGAAATTCCGTCCATCGGGTCGCACCGCGACGACGTGCTCGAACGCGTGCTTGGACTGTCCGCGGACGAAATCGCCAAATTGACTGCCTTCGGCGCGTTCGGAAAGGTCGCCAGAACGGCAGCGGAATAAAGCCGGCCGGAGAGAAAGACTGCATCAAAAAATAAAGAGACGACCTGATGGGAGGATCGACGTGAAACGACTTCATTTCTTCGCGTTTGCGCTCGGGCTTGTGGTTCTTGCCGGAACTGCCGCCGCAGACAATTACCCGTCTCGGCCGATCCGGCTCATCGTGCCATATCCCGCCGGCGGTTCGACCGACATCATGGCGCGCGCGCTGCAGGAGCCGATGGCGAAGATCCTCGGCCAGCCGCTCGTCATCGACAATCGCGGGGGCGCGGCGGGCACGACCGGCGCCAACGAAGCCGCCCGGGCGGATCCGGATGGCTACACGCTTTTGTTTGCAAACAACGGTCCGATCTCGATCGCCCCTCTGCTTCAGAAAGGCGTCGATTTCGATCCGTTGAAGAGCTTTGCACCGGTCTCGCTGGTCTCCAAGGCGCCGCTGGTCCTGGTTGCGAGCGAAAAGGTGCCGGTGAACGATGCCGCCGGCCTGATCGCCTATGCCAAGGCGCAGGGCAAGTCGATGCTGTATGCGACCGCCGGACCGGGCTCGCTCGGACATCTCAGCACAGAACGTTTTCTCAACCAGGCCGGGCTGCAGATGGTCCACGTCCCGTACCGCGGCCAGGCACCGACAACGCTCGCGATCTTTGCCGGCGAGGTCGACATCTTGCTGACGACAACATCCGACACGCTGAACGAGCATATCCGCTCCGGCAAGGTGAAGCTGCTCGGCGTCTCGTCTCCCGAGCGCTCCGCCGTTGCTCCCGGTGCTATGCCCATCGGCAACGTCTTGAAGGGATATTCAGTCGAAACCTGGTTCGGGCTGTTGGCTCCCGCGGGCACGCCGCCTGAGATCGTCAGCAAGCTCAATGCTGCCATCAACACCACGCTGGCGACGCCGCAGTTGCGCGACCGCTTTTTGGCCTACGGCGTGGAGGCCGCGACCAGTACCCCCGCCGAACTGTCCGCCATCATAGCGGCCGAAATTCCCGCGTGGCGCAAGGTGATCGAGGAGCGCAATGTTAAGACCGAGTAATGGCCGGAAGCTGATCGGGCTTGTTCGAATCAGAACGTGCCGGGATAGGCGCCGCCGTCGATCAGGATGTTTTGCCCGGTGATGTAACCGGCTTGCGACGAGCACAGGAACGCGCAGGTCGCTCCGAATTCATCGGGGTGACCGAACCGCTTGGTCGGGTTGGCCGTCCTGATCTCCTCGGTCACGGCGCTGACCTCGCGCGACGAATTTCGGGCCAGCGCCGCCAGATTGGATTTGAGGCGGTCGGTATCGAACGTGCCGGGCAGCAGGTTGTTGATCGTCACGTTGTGCTCGGCGACCGACCGGGCCAGTCCCGCGACAAAACCCGTCAAGCCGGTGCGCGCGCCGTTGGAAAGCGCAAGCATCGCGACCGGCGCTTTCACCGCATGCGAGGTGACATTGACGATGCGACCGAACTTGCGCGCGATCATGCCGTCCAGTGTCGCCTTGATCAGCGCGATCGGCGCCAGCATGTTACCATCGAGCGCCTTGATCCAGTCCTCACGCTCGAATTTGCGGAAATCCCCGGGTGGCGGCCCGCCGGCATTGTTGATGAGAATGTCGGGAGCCGGGCAGGCGGCGAGAATGGTGTCGCGGCCTTCTTTGGTGGTCACGTCGGCAATGACGGTTTTGGGCCGGTTGCCGGTCGCAGACGCGATCTCGTCAGCAGCACTTCCCAGCACCTCGCCGCGGCGCGCGGCGATAACAAGTTTCACGCCCTCGCGAGCAAGCGCCATCGCACTCGCCTTGCCAAGCCCCTGGCTTGCCGCGCACACGATCGCGGTGCGTCCCTTCAATCCGAGATCCATGTGTTCTGTTCCAATCAGGAGTTCGGCAGGGCCATGCCCGCGGGCTTTGAACCCCACATGCAAAAACTGGTCGGCTCAAAGCCGAATTGCCGCGGCCGGTGCGTCGCCTCGTCCTCGATCTCGTCGACGCCGACCGAGTATTCGAAGATCATGCCGTCCGGGCCTTTGAAGTAGAGGAAACGCGCGCCCGAGGTCGGATGCCGGCCGGGGCCGAACACGATCGGCACGCGTCGCTCATTGAGGAAGTAGTAGGAGCGCAGCACGTCGTCGCTGGTCTCGACCTGGTGGTTGATGTGCTGGATGCCGGCCTTCGGCGCCCGCACCAGCGCAATGGTGTGATGGATCGCATTGATGCGCATCAGCGGAATATCGCCGATCCGGTCGCTGACACGGGCGTTGCACACTTGCGTCCAGAACCGCTCATCGCGCGCCGGATCAGTGGAGTTGAGGCCGATATGGCTGAAGCCGGTGATCCCGGCATCGCGGCTGGCAAAATAGCGCCGGCCGCTGCGTTCCGGCCGCGCCACCAGCTCGATGCGATTGCCGGTCGGATCGCGAAAGCCGATGAAGGCTCGCACCTTGCGCCGCTCGGCTTCCTGCGCAGTCCCTGCGTGGACGGCATGCCCGAGTGCTTCCAGCGTGGAGGCCGCCTCCTGCAGGCTCGCCTCGTCCTCGACCTCGAAGCCGACGGTCTGGTCGTCAGGGGCGCCTTCCATGTAGCACAGCGTGTGCGCACGCTCGTCGGAGCGAAGGTACAGGTCCTTCTTGCCGCGCTCGGCAATCTGCAGGCCGAGACAGGCGGTCGCGAAATTCTCGGCCGATTCGAGATCGGGCGAACCGAGGCAGACGTAGCTCACATCCTTCAGCTGGATCATGTTGTTCTCCTGTTCATCGGCCCGGCGCTCAGTTCCGGTACGTCCTTGCTTTCGCTGCCCCAGTCGCAGAGCGACGTGGCGACAAGCGGGAATTGCCGCGCCAGCCGCGGCTTGCCGTCGATTTCAGTCATGCCGTTCACATAGGAGAAGATCAGGCCGTCCGGGCCTTCGACGTGCAGGAACATCTGGCGCGAGGCGGCCTGGCGGCCCGGGCCCTGCACGATCCTGATCTGGCTTTCCTGCATGAAGTAGCTGTTCTGCATGATCTGATCGAGCGCCTCGACTTCGAACGCCGCATAGAGCAGCCCATTGTGGTTCGACGGATAGAGCGCGATGCGGTGGTGCAATCCGTCGATCCGCAAATAGGCGATGTCGCCGACCCAGTCGCTGACCTCGGCGCCGAGTGCGCGCCAGAATGCGAGGTCGCGTGCATGATCGGTGCTGCGAAGGCCGACGCCATGAAACGCGACGATGCCGGCATCGCGCGGCGGAAAATAACGCCGTCCGCTTCGCGTCGGGCGCACTGCCAGATCGATCCGATTGCCTGATGCGTCTTCGGTCAGCAGCGCCGACTGCACGTACCGGCGCTTGCACTCGCTGGCTGATGCCTCGTTCACGACAAAGCCGAGTGCGCGCAATCGCCCGCCGATTTCTGCCAGCGCCGTATCATCCCAGACCTCGATCCCGACGCTGGTGCCATCAGCAAAATTCTGGCCGAGGCTCACCGTGCGAAACCGGTCGTCGGAACGAAAGGCGATCTCGCCATCCTGATCGGCGACGCGCTGCAGGCCGAAAATATCGGACACAAAGCGCGCGCTCGCGCTCGGCTCGCTGACGGCGAGGCGGACGTAGCATACCGATGTGATCAGGGGTGTGGCGCGGCCGTTGTTCATCGCGCCCGCGCCTTCGGATGCTGGGATTCCAGGAAAATCTTGATCATTCGCCGCCACACCGCGAACAGCTCGTCGAACCATTTGGGATCGTTGTCCCAGAGCGTGCGCAGCGCCATGCCGCGCACCAGACTGAGCGTCAGGGCCACGATGTCGGCCGACAGCGAAGGCGACACGCCGCTCGCGGCCAGCGCTTCGGTCCAGGCCGTCTCGACCGGCCGGCGCGCCTTGCGGGAGATGTCCAGGATCTGCTTGCGCACCGCCTGATCGGTCGACGTCGACAGCACGATGTCGATCGCCACCATGAAATGTTCGCTGAAGAAGAACTCGCGCGCGTCCTCGATCACGGCTTCGATCAGATCACGCGGCCGATTGACGGCCGCTGCGCGGCGACGGCTTTGGATCTGCGCCTGCTCGAAGACGTATTCCAGGGTGGCGACCACAAGCGAATCCTTGGTCGGGAAATGATGAAGCTGCGCGCCGCGCGACAGGCCTGCCTCGGCGGCGACGTCAGCGGTCCGAAAGCGGGCGTAGCCGCGCCGGCGAATGAGTTCGGAAGCGGCCTTGAGGATGCGCGTGCGCGTTTCCTCGGTCCGTTCGGCCTGGGTGCGCCGCCGGGCGGTGCCAAGCGGTCGGCGGGCGGTTTTCATTGGGGCAGGGACACGATCTGGACGGTTCGCCATTTCTAGACCTCGATCTGAACCTTCCCGTCGACGATGGTGACGGGATATGTTTTCAATGCGATCTCGCAGGGCATGCCGGTCGGCTCGCCGGTGGTCACGTCAAACGTGCCGAAGTGGAACGTACACTCCACGGTTTTCCCGGTGATGATGCCTTCTTCCGCAAGCGATGCCTCGCCGTGGGTACACATGTCGGCAGTGGCGTAGATCGCGCCGTCGACCCGGTAGAGCGCCACGTTGGAGCCATCGGGCAGCGGCGCCTGCTTGATTTCACCTTCGACCACTTCATTGGCCGCGCAGAGGACGAGTGTTTCAGCCATATCGAGACCTAGAGCATGGTGCTGCCGCCGTTGACGCTGATGACCTGTCCGGTCACGAACGATGCTTCGGCGGAAGCGAGATAGGAAACCATCGAGGCGACTTCCTCCATTTCGGCCGGACGGCCCATGGGAATGACGCTGACGAACTTGGCGGCGAGCGCGGGGTTGCTCTTGGTGATCGCCACCATCTGCGGCGTATTCACCGCGCAGGGCGCCACCGTGTTGACCGTGATGCCGTCCCTGGCGAATTCCCGCGCCATGCCTGTCGTAAGGCCATGAACGCCGCCCTTGGCGGCGTTATAGGCGGCGTGGTCCCACAAGCCGTTGCGGACTGAATCGGCGCCGAGGTTGATAATGCGGCCATAAGCCTGTGCGCGCATCGTGGGAACCGCGTACCAGGAGCACCACAGCACGGTCCACAGATTGCGATCGATGGTGGTTTTCAGCGTTTCCGGCGTTTGCTCGGTGAAGGCCCTGACGATGCCGCCGCCGGCGTTGTTGATGAGGATGTCGAGCCGGCCGAAGCGCTCGCTCGCGAGATTGATGGTCTTCTCCGCCGTGCCCTGATCGGAGAGGTCGCCGGCATGGCTGGTGACCTCGGCGCCGAACTTCTTGCTGAGATGAGCGGCAGCCTGCTTCAGCCCGGCTTCGTCGAGGTCGGCAAGCACGAGCTTGGCGCCGTCCCGCGCCAGCCGCTCGGCGATCGCAAGGCCAATTCCCTTGGCCGCGCCCGTAACGATGGCCACATTATCCCTGAGCTTCTTGTCCATTACCTGCTTTGCTTTCACAGAATGATGCTGACGCGGCCCTGGGCGCGAAGACCTTCGCTGTCCAGCAGGCAGCGCTTCTCCTTGATCCGGAACGTGCCGTTGCCGGGCACCAGACGATACCGGTTGCTGCCGAAATAGGTGTCCGTCACGCCGTCCTTGGTGCGATAGGTGATAAAGGCCGAACTCACCTCGATATCGTCGCCGATAGGCTTTCTGATGCGGACGTTGCTGACGAGGTGTCGCGTCCGCGAATGCGGGAACTCGGCATGCGCGGTTCGTTTCATCAAGCGCTTGACCCGTTCGCTGAGGCGGAAGCGGTCGTCGGCGACATAGAACAGGTTGTTGTCGGGCGAAGCGTCGACGGCCAGATCCGTCGCCGGGACGTAATAAATCGCGTCGTCAGTGAACAGCTCCAGCCATTCCGGCAGCCGCCATTCATCCAGCATTTCGGCTTCGGCAAACAGGAAATCCTCGACGTCGGTGCGGGCTATGGTTTGCATCACGGTTACTCCGTCGCTCATGCCGGCACCCTGAAAATATGCTCGTTCCAGTTTGACCAGAACGCGCGCATCTGCAATTCGTCGTCGTAGGACGGGTTGTCCTTGCCCATGCCTTTCGAAATGTCGTTCCACTGCGCCTCGGCGGAGTTGCGAAAACCGCGTTGGCACTGTTCGAGCGCCTCGACGTCGTCAGGCGTTGCAAAGCCGCCGGGCCCGAGAAATTCGAGGAAGTTGAACAGCCGGTATTTCCGCGCCCATTCGGTCTCTTCCTTGGGGGCCAGCGCCCAGGCGCTGATGTTCATGAAGTCGGGCGCGGCGGGATAATAAGTTCGCACCGTCACGGCCATGATGTCGTTGATCACCAGGTTCGGAAAGATAAACAGATTGCGGTTGAAGGTGGCGATGCGATCGGCGCGTTCCTTGCCGAACCGCTTCACCAGGCCATCATAAAGACGGGTAAGCTCGCGTTTTCCTTCTTCGCCCCATGAGGGGATCCATTGCGCGACGGGGCGGCCCCAGGGCGCCTTGTATTCGAGCACGGCATGGCCTTTGCCGAGATCGCGCGCAGAGCCTTCAAAGGCGACCTGAGCCAGCGCGCCGGTCGCCGACTTGAGATAGTCCAGATAGGTCGCATGCGTCGTCAACGCGTGGTAGCCGTCGATGCTGTTCTCGGTCAGCAGCTTCCAGTTCGCCCGCATCGAATATTCCTGCGTGCCGCCGACGATGGTCATTCCCATCTCGGCCTGATCGCAGATCACATCGAGATACTCCGTCACCGGACCAAGATAGTCCGAGAGACTTTCGACGCCCTTGTCGAAGCAGATGAAATTGAGATCGCGGTAACTCTCGAACCGTGCCACCTGCTGCATGTTGGAGGTCGAGCGCTCCTTGAAATCCTCGGCGTAGGAGGACTCGCCAGGCTGGCTGCGCAGCGTTCCATCGAGCCCAAATACCCAGCCGTGATAGAAGCACTGGAAGGATTTGGCGCTGCCGTGCTTTTCGCGGCAGACCTGCGCACCGCGATGCGGGCAGGTGTTGAGCATCGCCGTGAGATTGCCCTTGCCATCGCGGGCGAAGAGAATGTTTCGGCCGCCGACCGAACGCGTGACAAAATCCCCGGGCTTGGCGAGTTCGGAACTATGGCCGAGGTAGAGCCAGCATTTGTCGAAGATCTGCGCCCGCTCGGCCTCCAGAATATCGGGATCGACAAAGGCCCGGCGCGAAACCTTGAATATTTTCTTGCCTTCATCGATCATGAGCGCGGTATTCATTCGTTGGAACGCGTTCATTGCTGTCTCTCCCTGGAAATTTCTTTGCTTTTCATTTCAAGGCGGCCCGCAGATCGTAGGCGGGCGATTCAAGGTCGGAACGTGACGGCCTCGCGTTCGCCGCGATCACGCGCTTGAGCATGGCCATCTCCTTGGCGGCATTAACCGACAACGCGCCGACCACTTCCGACCCGCGGATCGCCACAACCGAGAATTTTCCAGAACGCTCATCGCCGCGAACGATGTGGTCGCTGTCGAGCATGTCGCCGGCGACCTGGATGTTCAGGTCATATTGGTCGGTCCAGAACCAGGGCGGATCGGTGTATTCCTTTGCCTCGCCGATCATGTTCGCCGCGACCGAAATCGCCTGGTTCTGCGCATTGGCCCAGGTCTCGACGCGGATCGCGCGGCCGTGACATCGGCTCCATTGCAGAGCGGCATCGCCGGCGCAGAATACGCCTGACGCCGCGGTGCGGCCGCAGGCATCGACGGCGATCCCGCCTGCCGAGGGCAGACCAAGCCGTTCCGCGACCGTCGGCACCGGTTCGACGCCGATGCCGATCAGCACCAGATCCGCCTCGACCCCATCGCCATTGCTGAGCTGAACGCCATCAGGCTTACTTCCGGTGACGGTCGCGCCAAAGATGAAGTTGACGCCATGGCTGCGATGCTTCGCGGCGACGATGTCGCTGACGAGCGGCGGGAATGCCCGGGCCAGCAAGCGCGGCTCGCTCTCGATCACCGTAACGCGGCATCCGTTCTTTGCGGCTGCGCAGGCCGCCTCGAGCCCGATCACGCCACCGCCGACGATCACGATCCGGGATTGATGTTGAACGGATTTGCGAAAGCGCAGCGCATCCTCGACGTTGCGCAGGTACTGAATTTCAAGGCCCGGGTTTTCCAGCGCAGCAAGCCGGCGAGGCCGCGTTCCGGTCGCGATCAGCAGGCGGTCGTAGGCGAACGAACGGCCATCGGCTGTGGTAACCGTGCGCCGGTCGGCGTCGCAATCAGTTACTGCCGCACCGGTTTCGAGTCGAACGTTCAGGACGTAGCTCCAATCCCGGGCCTGCTTGATGTAGGCTACCGGCGTGTCCGGGCTGTAGAGCATCGCCTTGGACAATTGCGGCCGCTCGTACGGCGGATGGGGTTCTTCGCCGAGGATGGTGATGGCGCCCTGAAAGCCGCGGGCGCGCAACGCTTCCGCCGCACGGCCGCCGGCCTGGCCCGCTCCTGCAATCACGATGTTTTCGATTGGCGCCGACAATTTCCGCTTTCGCTCCCTGACGCGATCTTGATCGTCGCGTCCTTTCCGCTGGCCGGTTGAGCGAGGTCCGCAAAACCATGCAATTCGTTTCTTTGATTGCATCCATATTAAAAACAGTCCAACCTGCTTGTAAAGTAACATCGCAGGTTCCGCCCGGAGAATGTGGGCGGGGAACTGGTGCGGTGCATGACAATATCGAGGAAGCGCGTTGTGGCCGAGGCCATCGATATCCATACCCATTTCGTTCCCGGCAGCATTCCGCAGCAGGCCGGACGCAATCCGCTCTGGCCCTCAA
Organism: Bradyrhizobium sp. AUGA SZCCT0431; assembly: GCF_018131065.1. Lineage (NCBI taxonomy): Bacteria > Pseudomonadati > Pseudomonadota > Alphaproteobacteria > Hyphomicrobiales > Nitrobacteraceae > Bradyrhizobium > Bradyrhizobium sp. AUGA SZCCT0431. The sequence goes on from NZ_JAFCLR010000004.1 coordinate 242,898, forward strand.
TCGAGCGCAAGGGGGCGGATGGAGCCGCGGTCATGGTCGGCGGCAAGGTGTTCCGCATCATCGATTCCCGAAGCTGGGACGCCGAACGCCGCATCGACGACATGTCGGCCGACGATGTCGACGTGCAGGTCGTTTCGCCAATGCCGGAACTGCTGTCGCACTGGTTTCCGGCCGCGGATGCCGACGCGCTGTGCCGGCATGTCAATGAGGGCATCGCCGAACTCTGCAATGCGAACCCCAGGCAATTCATCGGCATCGGCATGGCGCCCATGCAGGATGCGTCTCTCGCCGTCAAGCGGCTGGAAGAGATCAAATCGCTTGGCCTGCGCGGCATCGAGATCGGCAGCCACATCAACGGTATTCCGCTCGGCGATATCAGGCTGCACGATATCTATGCCGCGGCCGAACAGGCGGGGCTGCTGGTGATGGTCCATCCGCTGCACCCGCTCGGTCTCGACCGCATGGGTGGCCGGCCAGAGCTGGCGGCGGTAGCGGCGTTTCCGCTCGAAACCGCTTTTGCCGCGGTGTCGCTGATGACCAACGGTGTGACCGAGCGTTTCCCAAATCTGCGGATCCTGCTGAGCCATGGCGGCGGCGCGCTGCCCTGGATCCTGCCGCGGCTGCGGCACGCCCGGAGCATCGGACCGCCCTTGGATAGCCTGTTTCCGCGCGATCCCGGCGAGATGGTGAAGTCGTTCTTTTACGACACCATCCTCTATGACGATGTCGCGCTGGACTATCTGGTGACCAAGGTCGGCAAGGACCGCATTGTGGCTGGGTCGGACTATCCGTTCACGATCAAGCAGGATCGGCCGGCGGAGTTTGCCGAGCGGGCGCTGGGCCTCGCGCGTGAAACGTTTATGAGCAATGCGAAGGGCTTGTTGGGTCTCGAGATCTGGGCCCCGGCTTGAAGCGAAATTGAGGGGAGGCTGTTCTGGCTACCTGCTATTCCTATCGTCAATTCTGTTCGCTTGGGCTCCTTCCACCGCGTACGCCGGCAAGGCCGGACCCGCAGGTGCCGCGTGACCGCGTATTGGGACCGTGCGCGCATGGCAAAATCGGTGCATTTTATTTCTATGCGGAGGGCTCGCGCGACGATCCCGCGTTCGGCTTTTGCGACATCGAGGTTTCGATCCAGGCGGTAGCGACCGGAAAGGTGCGGGTCGAACTCTATTGCATCGCCGACGGCTACCAGACCGCACGCGGTGTCGGCGCCAGCCATCCGCTCAAGATCGCGGTGATGGCAAAGGACCGGGTGCTCGCCGTGGCGGCCTGGCATTTCGCCGACGTGATATGCGGCCACGCCGATCCCATGAACTTCGCAACCGATCTTGATATCGCGGATGAATTGTTCGCGCAGATCGACCGGATTGAACTCCAGGAAACCAAAGGCGAATCCAGAGCGTGCGAGTAGAAGGGTAGGCCGTGCTGATGCGTGCCAACGCCGCTACGGGCCCGCGACAAAAGAAACCGGCTAACTTGCTTGTAAGCCAAAAAGTAGTATGCTAGTGTACTGTTAAATTGAGATCCGTTCAAGCGGGCTTAACGGGGAGGGAAGCATGATCCGGAAATTGGGATGGACGGCCGCGGCCGCCGTAATGGCCGTTGCAACGATCGGTGATCTGTCGGCCGCCGAGAAGAAGTACGGGCCCGGCGTCACCGATACCGAGATCAAGCTCGGCCAGACCGTGCCCTATAGCGGGCCGGCATCGGCGTTCTCCAGCTACGGCCGTGTGATGACCGGGTATTTCAAGATGGTCAACGAGGCCGGCGGCATCAACGGCCGCAAGGTCAACCTGATCTCGCTCGATAACGCCTTCAGTCCGCCGAAGGCGATCGAACAGACCCGAAGACTGGTCGAGAATGACGAGGTGCTGGCCGATGTCGGTACCGTCGGCACGACGCCGAATGTCGCGATCCAGAAATATCTGAATGGCGCCAAGGTGCCGCACATCTTCGTGTCTGCCGGTGGCCGGCGTTTCGCCGACCCGCAGAACTTTCCCTGGACCGTGCCGATGTATCCGGGCTTCGAAATGGAGGGGAAAACGTTCGGGCAGTACATCCTGAAGCACAAGCTGGCCGCCAAGGTCGGCGTGCTCTATCAGAATGATGATTACGGCAAGGACTTCCTGGTCGGACTGAAGGCCGCGCTTGGCGACAAGACAAAGATCGTGGCCGAAGTTGCCTACGAGATCACCGAGCCGACCATCGACTCGCAGATCGTGCGCCTGAAGGATTCGGGCGCCGACACGTTGCTGTACTTCTCGACGCCAAAATTCACCGCGCAAGGACTGCGCAAGGTGAAGGAGACGGGCTGGGCGCCGCTCCAGTTCCTTGCCAGCCCGACCAATTCGGTCAAGACGGTGCTGGAGCCGGCCGGTTTCGAAAACGCGCAAGGCATCATCACGACGCAGTTCACCAAGCAGGCTGGTGATCCGGCCTGGGCCAACGACCCCGAGGTGACGGAGTATGTGGACTTCATGAAGAAGTGGGTGCCGAACGACAATCCCGGCGATTTCGTCGCCCTGTCCGGCTACATCAACGTGCAGGGCATCGTCCGGGCGATCACGCAATGTGGAGACGACCTGACACGCGAGAATCTCCTGAAGCAGGCGACCAACATGAAGGGCCAGCGCCATAAAATGATGCTGCCCGGAATTCAGCTCAACACCACGCCGCAGGACTACGCACCCTATGAATCGCTGCGCATGGCAAAGTTCGAAGGCTCTTCGTGGAAGCTGATCGACGAAGCGTCAACATCAGCGTCGGCGAAATAGCGGCATCGATCCCGAAGTAATGCCCGTCAGCGAATCCTGATGAGCCGCTTGCCGGTATTTTCACCGCGATAGAGACCGGCGATCGCTCCCGGCGCGTGTTCGATGCCTTCGAGCACGTCTTCGGAATAGCGCAGTCGTCCATCGCGGATCCACTGGGCCAGACGGGTGACGGCCTCTTCGAACCGGGGCGCGTAGTCGAAGATGACGAAACCCTGCATGCGAGCGCGCTTGACCAGCAGGTGGCGCTCGGCGCGCGGACCGTTGGGCCACGGATTCCAGCTTGACACCGACGCGGTTCCGCAGATCACCACACGGGCGCCGACGGCGAGATGGCGAAGCACGATGTCGCTGATAGCGCCCCCGGTGTTGTCGAAATAGAGGTCGACACCCGCCGGGCAGGCCGCGGCGAGCGCGGTTTCCAGACTGTTGCTCTTGTAATCGATCGCCACGTCGTAGCCGAACAGTTCACGACACTGGGCGACCTTGGCCGGCCCGCCGGCAATCCCGACTGTCCGGCAACCCGACAGTTTTGCGATCTGGCCGACCGCCGACCCCACCGCGCCGGCCGCGGTCGACACCACAACGGTATCGCCGGGGCGCGGCTGGCCAACGTCCAGCAGCCCGAAAAATGCCGTGATCCCGTTGAGACCGGTGACGCCGAGCGAGAGCGAAAGCGGCAGTCCGTCTTCCCCGATCTTTCGTGTGACGGCGGCAGGTCCGACGACGGCGAACTCCTGCCATCCGAACATGCCCATGACCTTGTCGCCCGGCTTGAAGTCGGGATGTGCCGATTGCAGTACCTCGCCGGCGGCGAATGAGCGCATCACTTCGCCGATGCGTACCGGTTCCGAATAATTGGCGACACTGCTGACCCAGCCGCGCATGGCAGGTTCGACCGAAAGGTAAAGGTTCTGCACCAGGATTTGCCCGTCCCGCAGATCGGGAACGTCGGACTCGATGATTTCGAAATGATCGGCCTGGGGAATATCGGCCGGCCGGGATTTCAGGATGACCTGACGATTGCGATTGTTGTTCATGGCCAACGGTTCCTGTTGGAAGGGTATGCGGTGCTCGCACGCGACGAGCTGATGGGCCCACCGATCCGCTTGCATTAGTCCGCAAAGATAGTACGTATGTGTACTATATCGGACAAGGCCCATATGTCGAGGTCGATCCGGAAGGCGATGCCGCCCAAACGCCAACAGGGGAGAGATCAGCTTGAGGGCCAATTTAACGCGGGCTATCGCTGTCGTCGTACTTCTCCTGGCCGCTTGCTTCCCGGCGGCTGCTGCGGAACCCTATCCCTCGCAGCGTATCACCCTGATCGTGCCGTTCCCGCCCGGCAGCGCGACCGACAGCGTAACGCGGCATCTGGCCGAAAGCATTCGTGCAACGACAAACGCGACCGTTGTCGTCGAGAACAAGCCCGGCGCGGACGGCAATCTTGCGGCGCTCGCGGTCCTGAAGGCGGAACCCGACGGCTATACGGCATTTGTGACGACCAATTCGACGCAGGCGGCGAACATCAGCCTGTTCCATTCATTGCCTTACGATCCCAAAGCGGACTTCGCGCCGGTAGCCGGCATCATGACGATACCGATGATGCTGACGGTAAAGGCCGATTTTCCGGCCAGGACCGTTACCGAATTCGTCGCGCTGGCGAAGAAGCGCGAAAAACCCTTGTCCTTTGGCAGCGGCAATACATCGAGCAGGGGCGCGGCCGAGCTATTCAGGTTTCGCCACGCCATCGAAATGCAGCATGTGCCGTATCGCGGCATGCCGCAGGCTCTGACGGACGTGATGGGCGGTCAGATCGATTGTGTCTTCGCTGATCCCGCGAGCGCGCAGGGACTGGTCCAGGACGGCAAACTGAGGGCGTTGGCCGTGACCAGTGCAAAGCGGCTGGAGACGATGCCGGAGCTACCCACCATCGCGGAAAGCGGATTGCCGGGTTACGAATTGACGGCCTGGGTTGGCGTCTTCGTCCGGGCAAAGACGCCAACCGAAATCATCGCAAGGCTCAACACTCTGGTCACCGGCTTCGTCAACAGCGCTGAGGCGAAAAAGTACCTGACCACGATCGGTGCTGCGCCATTTCCCTCGACGCCGCAGGAGCTCGGGGCCTTTCAGGAAGCGGATACCAGGCGCTGGGCCGAGATCGTCGCGACCGCGAAGATCGAAAAGAAGTGAACGGCGCTCAGCTGTTCGTCGACGTGCGCAAATGGCGCTGCGGCGATGGTGAGTTCCCCTGAGTGTATGTATCAGTGAAACGAAACGATCTAGGAACGTTGAAAATGGGAAATCTGTGTGCGGGACGTGTTGCGATCGTGACAGGTGCGGGCCGCGGCCTCGGGCGCGAATACGCGCTGATGCTGGCAGAGCAGGGGGCGAAGGTCGTCGTCAACGATCTCGGCGCCACCGCGGCGGGTGAGGGCGCCGATCTGACGCCGGCGCAGTCGGTGGTCGAGGCGATCAGGGAGGCCGGCGGCGAAGCCATCGTGAACGGCAACGACGTCAGCGATTGGGCCGGCGCGAAGGCGCTGATCGACGAAGCGGTCGGGACTTTTGGACGCCTCGACGTCCTGATCAACAATGCCGGCATTCTGCGGGACCGCATGATGGTCAACATGACCGAGCAGGAATGGGATAGCGTCATCAAGGTGCATTTGAAGGGGACGTTCGCGCCTTCGCACCATGCGGCACAATATTGGCGGCAGGAGGCCAAGCGGCGCGGTTCGCCGGTGAGCGCGCGCCTGATCAATACGTCTTCCGCCTCAGGCCTGTTCGGCAATGTCGGCCAGACCAATTACGGGGCGGCAAAGGCGGGCATCGCCGCCTTCACCATCATCAGCGCGACCGAACTCCGGCAGTATGGAATAACTGTCAACGCCATCGCGCCGCGCGCGCAGACCCGGATGACGGAGGGGTTGCGAGAGCGTACCGAGGAAGAGATCAAGCGGCGCAATCCGCGCTGGGTTGCGCCGATTGTCGTCTGGCTGGCCAGCGAGGAATCCGGCGATGTGACAGGCCGTGTGTTCGAAGCCGGTGACGGAATTCTCAAAGTCGCCGAGGGCTGGCATGCGGGTCCCGGAATAGAGCCGGTCGAGGATCCGAATGAGCTGGGCGCAAAAATTGCCGCGTTGATCAAGCAAGCCCGGCCCAATGCCGACATTTGGGGACGAGACATCGCATCATAGAGCGCCGCGGAGCCGCATCGCTATCGATGCCGTCTGCTCAGCACGTAAAGGGATGAGCGGCTAGGCCGCTCTCTTGCTCTTCCGCGGTTTGCTCTTCTTGCCGACGTCTTCTTCGCTCTCGTCCGGCAGGGCGCTTCCGTCGGACATCGCCAGCAGATTGTGCTTCATCGCCAGCAATGCGTCGGACGCCGCTTCCAATGCCTTGCGGTCAATCCCCTGGGTGAGCTGGGCATTGAATTTGTCGGTCTCCTTGCGAAGTTTTTCCAGGAAGCCGCGCGCCTGTTTGGTGACGAAGACGCGCTTGACGCGGCGATCGACCGGGTCTGCCTGCCGAAGCACGAAGCCGGAAGACTCCAGACGGTCGATCAGCGCTCCCACGCCGACCTTGCCGACGTCGAGCTCATTGGCGAGCTGAGTCTGCGGCAGTCCGTCTTTCCGCGAGATGAAGGCAAGCACCCACCATTGCGACCGCGTGATGCCGAGCGGCGCCAGGGCGCGGTCGAACATCATCCGGCGCAGCCGGGAAACGTCGTGGATGAGGTAGCCTAGTCGGAGATCCCAGTCGGGCCGGTCGACCATGTCGATTTTTTCCTCGTCAGAAGCTGATACCGATTGCGTGTCCATCACCGGCGATTCAACTGATATCATACACAAGCGTATTTTAAAAGGAACGCGCCGCGGCGAACCCGTCCGCGGCGATTCCCGGCTGCGCGTATCCCCAGGAATCCGCTTTATTTGCTGGGAATTGAGCCGGATTGAGCTCCCGGGGACATCCTTGAGTCGGGACGATCGCGATTTACAGATGAAGTACATTAGTGTATTAATTCGGCTTGGCGGCCTGGCTCGGCTGTGATGTAAGCTTCGAATAGCGGGATTTGCCGTTCATGTTCAGCCGTGACGTCCTCAAGGGAAAGCGCATCCTCGTGACCGGCGGCGGCACGGGGCTCGGCAAGGAGATTTCGCTGGGGTTCGCCGCCCACGGCGCACATGTCTTCATCTGCGGCCGCCGGCCGGAAATTCTCGAGCAGGCGGCGGGCGAAATTCGTGCGCGATCGGGCGGGCAGGCCGAGGCGCTGGTCGCCAACGTTCGCGATCCCGACAGCATTGAAAAGATGATGGCGGAAATCTGGGCCACCGGACCTCTCACGGGCCTGGTGAACAACGCCGGCGCCAATTTCCTGGCGCCGACCGAGACGTTGTCGCCACGCGGCTACGAGGCGATCAGGTCGACCATCATGGACGGCTCGTTTTACGCGGCGCAGGGCTGCGGAAGACGCTGGATTGCCGCGGGGCTTCCCGGCGTGATCATCAGCAATCTCGTCACCTGGGTCTGGACCGGATCGGCCTATGTGGTGCCGGCCGCGATGGCCAAGGCGGCGGTGCATGCGATGACGATGTCGCTTGCGGTCGAATGGGGACCGAAGGGCATCCGCGTCAACGCGGTCGCGCCCGGTCCGTTTCCGACCGAGAATGCCTGGGACAAGCTCAATCCGCTGGCGGAGACCGGCGTGGGGGCGACCCAGGCGGACGAAGTTCCGCTGCGCCGGTTCGGCAAGATGGACGAGCTGCGCAATCTCATGATCTTCCTGATGTCGGATGGATGCAGCTACATCACCGGCGATACGATCAGCATCGACGGCGGGCATCACCTGGCGGCGCCAAGCACGTTTGCCGGGCTTTCAAAACTTTCGCCGGACGATTGGCAGCGGGCGCGCGAGGCCATTCAAGCCTCCACGCGCAAGGAAAAGGAAGGCCGGTCAGCCTGACGCCAGGCCGGCGACGAAAAGCCGGTCCATGCTGGCCGCCTCGAATTTCCAAGAAGGTCCGAACGCCCTGGGAGAGACGCAATGGGTCTGGCAATCGCTACCACCAGCTTCGAATGCACGATCGACGGTGGCCTCGCGCATATCGTTCTCAATCAGCCCGAGCGCGGCAACCCGATCGACGGCGACTTCTGCCGTGAGTTCGGCCTTTGCATGGCAGAATTGAGCGAGCGCGACGATGTGCGGTCGGTGCTGATCTCCGCACGCGGAAGGCTGTTCAGTGTCGGCGGCGATCTCGCAGCGCTCGCCTCCCGTGGCGCCGCGCTGCCGGTGACCATCAAGTCCTGGACGGCCGATTTGCATGCCGCCATCGTGCGGATGGTCCGCATGCGTGCGCCGGTCGTCGTGGCCGTGCAAGGCAACGTGGCGGGCGGCAGCGTCTCGCTGATGGCCGCGGGCGATCTGGTGGTGATCGGCAAATCGGCGCGCATTTCCTCCGCATTCGCGAAGATCGGCTTCACACCCGACAGCGGCTCGACGACAACCGTGACGCGGCGCATCGGGGTCGCCCGTGCCCGCCGCTTTTTCCTGCTGGCGGAAACCATGGACGCCGACGCCGCACTGGCGGCTGGCTTGGTCGACTATGTCGTGAACGACGAGGCGGTCGTCGCCGAGGCCGAGAAGATCGCGCGTGAGCTGGCGGCAGGTCCCACGGAAGCCTATGGCGGGATCAAGCGCCTGTTCCTGCAGACGCTCAACCGTTCGATTGAAAGCCAGTTGGAAGACGAGGCGCAAACGCTGGCGGCGATCTCGCGAACGGCGGACGCCCAGGAGGGGGTAAAAGCCTTCAGGGAGAAGCGCAAACCGACATTCGCGGGAAGATAGGTTCTAGATTGGGATGACGCTTCTTCGAATCGTCATTCCAATCTATCTTTTTATTTGAGCATGATCTTTTCGGAAAACCGGTGCCCACTTTTCCGGATCATGCTCTATTGATCCCTGTAGGTCGGATCGCGCTTCTCTCGAAATGCCGCGACAGCCTCCTGGTGGTCGCCGGTTTCAAGCAGCATCACCTGCTGGCGGTCTTCGATCATCAGCGCGGCATCGATGCCGGGCGCGTCGATCAGCGCGTTCAGCGTCTGCTTGGTCAGGCGCAAACCCATCGGCGAGGCGCGGGCCATTTCCGCGGCGAAGGCAAGGCCGGTCTCGAGCAATTTGTCGTCGGCTACGACGTCGCTGACCAACCCCACCGCCTTGGCCCGATCGGCGCCAAGAAACCGCCCGGTCAGCAACAATTCCGACGCCACCGAAAGGCCGATCAGCCGCGGCAACAGATAGCCGGATCCCATGTCGCAGCCGCCGACGCCGACGCGTATGTAGGCGGCGTTCATCCGCGCTGCCGGCGTGGCAAAGCGGACATCGGAGGCCAGCAGCAGCGAAAACCCCGCGCCGCATGCCGCGCCCTGAACAAGTGCGACGATCGGCTGCGGGCAGCTTCGCATCAGGCGGATGATCCGCGAGTAGCGCTGCTGCATGTCGAGCTGCCGCTGCGGACGCCCCGCGCCGGGCGCTGCGAACGCATCGGACCCGAGCTCGGCCCCGGCGCAAAACGCCCGCCCATTACCGCGGAAGATGACAATGCGCGTGCTCAGGCGATCATGAAGCCCCGAAAAGTAGGCGATCAGCTCGTCGGCCATCGCGGGCGTCACGGCATTGAGCGCATCCGGCCGATTGAGGGAGAGGATTTCAATGGCGTCGCGCGCTTCGACGGTGATGGTCGTGAATTTGTCCATGTCGTGCGTTTCCCATTCGCGCCGGGACAGCAGGATGTCACGGTGCGGTGTGGATGGCCATAAGCGGCCGATTGTTCCAATTCGTCTTCGGCCTTGTCCAGGCGCTCAGCAAAGCGCTTGCGAAACAGAATACACCATATCATAATATAGTGTACTAATTTTTGGCGACACGGCAGCCGGCCGCCTGCCGTGCCATCCCTTCGGAGAACACGATGCCGTATCAATCGATTTTCAGGCCGGATCTGTTCAGAGGCAAGACTATCATCATCACCGGCGGCGGCAGCGGTATCGGTCGTTGCACCGCACACGAACTGGTGGCTCTCGGCGCCAATGTCGCGATCCTCGGCCGGACTGCCGAGAAACTGGCGGAGGTGAGGGCGGAGATTGAAGAGGACGGCGGACAGGTGCTGACCCAGGTTTGCGACATCCGCGACGAGACGATGGTGATCGCGGCGATCGACGCCGTGCTCGGTACCTATGGTCGTATCGATGGACTCGTCAACAACGCCGGCGGCCAGTACCGCGCGCCAATGAAGACCATCTCGACCAAAGGCTTTGAAGCGGTGGTGCGCAGCAATCTGACCGGCGGATTCATTTTCATGCGCGAGGTCTACAACCGCTGGATGGAGGCCAATGGCGGGGCCATCGTAAATATCATCGCCGACATCTGGCATGGCTGGCCCGAGTTCGCCCATTCCGGTGCGGCGCGCGGTGGAATGCTGACGCTGACCGAAACCGCGGCGTGCGAATGGTCTTCCTCGGGTGTGCGCGTCAATGCGGTCGCCCCCGGTGGTATCGTGTCCAGCGGGTTCGATACCTACTCGCCGGAAATGCAGAAGAAGCTGCACGATTTCACGGCCGGTGTGCCGCTGCAGCGGTTCGGCACCGAGGCCGAAATCTCGGCGGCGATCGTGTATCTGTTGTCGCCGGCTGCCGCTTACGTCACGGGTTCCTGCATCCGGGTTGACGGGGGCACACCGAATGCGCGCACTACGTGGAAGCTCGAGCCGCATAACCGCAGTGCGCCCTTTGAGGGCTTTCATCGCTCGAGGCTTCCGGAGGCGTTGAAGAAAGCGCCATGACGCCTGTTGGGCAGCGTCAATAAGAGATCGTACGCGTACGTACGAATACAAAAAGGCGAGGAAACGAGATGGCGGGACTCTATTTCCAACAATTTTCTGTCGGGCAAACCTTCGTCCACGAGATCAGGCGAACGGTCACCGACATGGACAACATCCTGTTCTCGTCGCTGACCTATAATCCGGCGGCGGTGCACATCGATCACGAGTACGCCAAATCGACCGAATTCGGCAAACCGCTGATGAATTCGATCTTCACCCTCGGCCTGGTCATCGGCCTGTCGGTGCAGGACACCACCCTGGGCACGACGGTCGGAAATCTCGGGATGGAAGACACGAAATTTCCGCGCCCGGTCTTTGCCGGTGATACGATCAGAGCGGAAACCAAAATCCTGGCGGTGCGCGAGAGCAAGTCGCGCCCGACCCAGGGTATCGTCACGTTCGAACATCGCGGCTTCAACCAGCACAATGAGGAAATCGCCTATTGCCGCCGCATAGGCCTGATGATGAGGCGTCCCGCATGAGATTGCGCTCCCTTCTGTTCGTGCCCGGAGACAGCGAACATAAATTCGCAAAGGCATCCGGCATCGGCGCCGACGCACTGATCCTCGATCTCGAAGATGCCGTGGCGCCGCCGCGCAAGACGCTGGCGCGCGAGATGGTGAAAAACCTGCTTGCCGGCCCGCCGCGCGACTGGGCGTTTCTGGTGCGCATCAATCCGCTCGGCAGCGGGCTGACGCTCGAAGACCTCGCGGCGATTGTCCGTCCCGGCCTCGACGGCATCCTGATCCCGAAGGTCAACGGCATGCAGGATATCGAACTGATTTCGAATTATGTCGACGTGCTCGAGGTCGCCACCGGCGTCACGCCGGGTCATGTGAAGTTACTGGTGGTTGCGACCGAGACGCCGGCTGCGATGATCGGCTTTGCAAGCTACGCAACACCGAGCCGGCGCCTCGTCGCCATGACATGGGGCGCCGAGGATCTGGGCGCGGCGCTTGGCGCACTCTCCAACAAGGAGGCCGACGGAAGCTGGACGTTTCCCTATCAGGTAGCGCGGGCGCAATGCCTGTTTGCGGCGGGCGCCGCGGGGGTCATGGCGCTCGATACGCTCTATGGGGATTTTAAAGATCAGGAGGGATTGGCGGAAAGCTGCCGGATCGCACGCCGCGACGGCTTTGTCGGCAAGATCGCCATTCACCCCGTTCAGGTCGCGACGATCAATCAATGCTTCACGCCGTCGGAGGCCGATCTGGCGCATGCGCGCCGCGTGGTGGCGGCCTTCGCGGCGCAGCCTGATGCGGGAACGCTCGGCATCGACGGCAAGATGTACGACATGCCGCATCTGATCGCGGCCAAGCGCGCGCTCGCCTCGGCCGGGGAGGACGTCACATGAGTGCATTGGCCAACGAGTTCGAGCCGGGAGACGATCAGGCGGCCATTCGCGAGGGCGTGCGCTCAGTCGTCACCCGCTTCGGCGACGACTACTGGCTGGCGCGCGACGAGGACGGCAAGTTTCCGTTCGAGTTTCATCGCGCGATGGCCGACGCCGGCTGGCTCGGGATCACCATGCCGGAAGAATATGGCGGCGCCGGCCTCGGCGTGACCGAGGCCGCGATCATGATGCATGAAGTCGCCAGCCATGGCGGCGGCATGTCGGCGACCTCGGCGGTGCACATCAATTTGTTCGGGCCGCATCCGATCGTCGTCAAGGGCACGCCGGAGCAGAAGGCGCGCTGGGTACCGCGGCTGGTTGCCGGCGAAGATCAGTGCTGCTTCGGCTTTACCGAGCCGGATGCCGGGCTGAACACGACCCGGATCAAGACTTTTGCGCAAAAGGTCCCCGGTGGCTATCTCGTGCAAGGCCAGAAGGTCTGGACCTCGACCGCGCAGGTCGCGAACAAGATCATGCTGCTGACGCGGACGACCAAATATGAGGATTGCGCGCGGCCGACCGACGGCATCACGATCTTCTACACCGACCTCGACCGGTCCAAGATCGACGTTCATCGCATTCCAAAAATGGGCCGCAAGTCGGTCGATTCCAACGCCATCTTCATCGACGGCCTATTCATTCCGGAAGCCGACCGGATCGGCGAGGAGGGCAAGGGCTTTTCCTACATCCTGCACAGCCTCAACCCCGAGCGCATCCTGATTGCGGTCGAAGCGATCGGGATCGGCCAGGACGCGCTACGCCGGGCAGCAAAATACGCGAGGGAGCGCGTGGTGTTCGACCGGCCGATCGGCCAGAACCAGGGCATCCAGCATCCGCTGGCGGAAAACTGGATGTATCTGGAATCAGCCTGGCAGATGGCGATGCGCGCCGCCTGGCTCTACGATCACGACAGACCCTGTGGCGCCGAAGCCAACGCCGCCAAATTCCTCGGCGCGCGCGCCGGCCACGACGCGGCGTGGCAGGCGATCATGACCCATGGCGGCTTTGGATACGCCAAGGAGTATCACGTCGAGCGCCTGTTCCGCGAAGTCTCGATCACGCGGCTGGCCCCGATCACCGAACAGTTGATCCTCAGTTTTATTGCCGAGAAGGTGCTGGAATTGCCGAAGAGCTATTGAGGATTGCTTGGCCTCACCATGAGGGTTTAGGACTTCATCCTGAGAGTCTGACCGAAAGAGCGTTCAACATTTTCGTCATGGCCGGGCTTGACCCGGCCATCCACGTCTTTCTTACCTAATGGAAGCCAAGACGTGGATGCCCGGCACAAGGCCGGGCATGACGACGTTCCAATAGAACGGCTGGCTCACAGATTGCGTGAAATCAGCTCACGCATGATTTCCGATGTGCCGCCGTAAATTCGCAAGACGCGCGCGTCGGCATAGAGGCGGCAAATTTCATACTCGCGCATAAAGCCGTAACCGCCGAAGAATTGCAGGCATTGGTCGACAAGCCGGCCATGCATTTCGGTGATCCAGAGTTTTGCCGTCGACGCCGCGTAGGTCGTCAATTCGTGATTGATGTGGTCGTGAAGGCACTGGTCGGCATAGGCCCAGCCCACCGCAAGATCGGATTTCAGGTCGGCCAGTTTGAACCGCGTGTTCTGGAAGCTGCCGATCGGCGATCCAAAGGCGTTGCGCTGCTGCACGTAGTCCTTGGCAAGATCGAAGGCCTTCTGTGCGGCGGCGATCGAATGCAGCGCAATGGTCAAACGCTCCTGCGGCAGCTCGCTCATCAGCGCGCCCATCGCGCCACCTTCCGCTCCCAATAAATTGGTCACCGGGACGCGCACGTTGTCGAAGAACAGTTCTGACGTATCGGAGGAGAGGTGTCCGAGTTTTTCGAGGTTGCGGCCGTGGCGGAAGCCGGGACGGTCGGTCTCGACAAGAACCAGACTCATTCCACGTGAACCACCTTCCGGGTTGGTCCTGACAACGACGATGACGAGGTCGCACATCTGCCCGTTCGAGATGAAGGTCTTCTGGCCCGAGATCACAAACTCGTCGCCATCGCGTAACGCGCGGGTGCGGATGCCCTGCAGGTCGCTGCCGGTGCCGGGCTCGGTCATCGCGATGGCGCAGACGGTTTCGCCCGTCACCATGCGCGGCAGCCATTTCTTCTTCTGTTCGGGGGTGCCGTAACTGAGCAGGTACCCGCAGCAGACATCGTTGTGCACGGAGAAGTCGGTGGCAGGGCCTGCGAAGCCGGAATAGCTCAATTCCTCGATCACGACCGCATTGTGCCGGAAGTCGCCGCCGGCGCCGCCGAACTCTTCGGGGACCTGCGGGCAGAGCAGGCCGGCCGCGCCGCCGGCGCCCCAGAGCGACCTGTCGATGATGCCGGCTTCTTCCCATCGCGCGAAATCCGGCGCGATCTTTGATGCCGCGAAGCGCCGCACCGTTTCCCTGAACTGGTTGTGTTCTTCGTCGTAAACCCTGCGATGAGGTAGCATCGGGGCCTCCCATTGATTGCTGCTAGCGATGCGGCCGCCGCATCATTCCGATCGATGAAGCGTGTCAGAACGCGACCTTGTCGCCGCCCTTGAGCTCAAGGATCTCGCGTGCCTCGTCGGCCGTCGCGACCTCCAGTCCCAGCCCTTCGATGATCTTTCGAACCTGCGTCACCTGGTCTGCGTTTGACGCCGCGAGCTGACCGGCGCCGATCCACAGGCTGTCTTCCAGGCCGACCCGCACATTGCCGCCGATGGCCGCTGCAATCGCCGCGACCGGCATTTGTGCGCGCCCGGCGCCGAGCACCGACCAGCGATAATTGTCGCCGAACAGGCGATCGGCGGTGCGCTTCATATGCATGACGTCTTCCTGATGCGCGCCGATGCCGCCGAGCAAACCAAAGACCGTCTGGATGAACAGCGGCGCTTTCACCAGACCCTCGGTCCAGAAGTAATGCAGATTGTAGAGATGACTGGTGTCGTAACACTCGAACTCATAGCGCGCGCCGGTCGAGTTGAGCGTTTCCAGCGCGTAACGGATATCCTTGAAGGAATTGCGGAAGACGAGGTCATGGGAGCCTTCCAGCATCGCGGGCTCCCAGTCGTGCTTGAACTGCTTGTATCGCCTGAGCATCGGGAACAGGCCGAAATTCATCGAGCCCATGTTCAGGCTTGCGACCTCCGGCTTCCAGACCGCCGCGGGCTTGATCCGCTCTTCGACGGTCATATAGGGCGAGCCGCCGGTCGTCAGATTCACCACCACGTCGGATCGCTGCTTGATGACACGAAGAAACGGCTCGAAGGCTTCCGGTGACTGGTCCGGCCGGCCGTCCATCGGATTGCGGGCGTGAAGGTGCACGATCGCGGCGCCTGCCTCAGCCGCCCCCAGCGCGGATTCCGCGATCTCCGCGGCCGTCACCGGCAGGTGAGGCGACATCGAGGGCGTATGGATCGATCCCGTGATTGCGCAGGAAATGATGACCTTACGTGCCGGCACGGTGTTTTCCTCTTGCGATGCGCGTTCAGCCGATGCGAGGTGAGGGCATCAGCGAACGCGAGTGAAGCGACGCGTCATGGCCAAAATGGCTAAGTGAACTTGTGGAAGTCCGGCGGCCGCTTCTCGTTGAAGGCGGCGACGCCTTCCTTCGATTCCGCGGTATCGTAGAACAGCTTCACGGCGTGAAGGGCCAGGTTGCTGATGCCGCGAATGTTGTCGGTGTCGGCGTTGAAGGAGCGTTTCGCCAGCGCGATCGCGGTCGGTGACCGCTGCGTGAGCTTGTCGGTCCAGTCCTTGACAGCCGCATCGAGTTCGGCGGCCGGAACCACCTTGTTGACCAGGCCCATTTCACGCGCCTGTTCGGCGGTGTAACGGTCGTTGATGAACCAGATCTCGCGCGCCTTCTTGTCGCCGACGTGGCGGGCCAGCAAGGCGGTGCCCCAACCAGCGTCGACGGAGCCGACTTTCGGTCCGACCTGCCCGAACTGCGCGGTATCGGCGGCAATCGTCAGGTCGCACAGCGTGGCCAGCACATTGCCGCCGCCGATCGCAAAACCGTTGACGCGCGCGATGACGGGTTTGGGTACGTCGCGGATCAGGCCCTGCAGCTCGTCGATCGGCAGGCCAACGACGCCGCGGCCGTCATATTGTCCCTCATGGGCGGACTGATCGCCGCCGGTGCAGAAGGCCTTGTCGCCGGCGCCGGTCAATACGATGCTCGAAACGTTACGGTCGTTGGCGGCAATCTGGAACGCCTGAATCAGTTCTTCGAGGGTCTGGCCGCGAAAGGCGTTATAGACCTTGGGCCGGTTGATGATGATCCAGGCGGCACGATCGCGGACTTCGTAGATTACATCGGTGAATTTGGTCGGATCTGCTATCATCGCTAAACCTCACATCTGCTAGATCATGTTCATGCCGCCGGAGACCGAGATGGCCTGTCCGGTGATGAATTTGCCGTCGTCCGACGCCAGCAGGGCAATGATGCCGGCATAGTCGTCGGGCTCGCCCATGCGCTTTAGGGGAATGCCGCGAACCATTGCGTCCTTCCACTTCACCGCCTGTTCGCCTTCGCCCAGCACCGCCGCCATCATCGGCGTGTTGGTCGGACCCGGACACACCGCGTTCAGCAGCACGTTCTTGCGGGCGAGTTCGCGGGCGATCGATTTGGTGAAGGAGATCAGACCGCCCTTGCAGGCCGAGTAAACCGCCTCGTCGCTGGTGCCGACGCGGGCTGCATCGGAGGCGATATTGATGATGCGGCCGCCGCCATGTTCCACCATCAGCGGCGCGATGGCGTGGTGCGTGTTGAGGGGACCGTAGAGATTGATGCGGATGATCTTGTCCCAGAGATCCTTGTCGGTCTTCAGGAACGGCATCGGCCGGTCCCAGCCGGCGTTGTTGACGAGCACCCAGATCGGGCCGATCTCGGCCTCGACCTGCGCGACCGCGCGATCGACCGAGGCACGGTCACCGACGTCGACGGTGTAGGTCGTGATCGCCGACTTCGGCGCCAGTTTCGCCGACTCGTGTCCGGCGTCGGGGTTGATGTCGAAAATCGCGACCTTGCAGCCTTCTTCGGCGAGCCGAAGGGTGATGGCGCGGCCGATACCCTGACCGCCGCCGGTAACGATCGCTACCTTGCCTGATAAGCCTCTCAAATCTCACTCCCTTGGTTTGCGACGCTTTGGTCGTCTGTTCTGTCTCGGCGGACCCCTTGGCGTCCGCCGGCCGTGTGCAATCAATCGCGATTAGCCGCTCTTGGCGAGCGCAAAACCACATTGCGCGAACATCTGGCGGGCAATGATGGTTTTCATGATCTCGATCGATCCACCCGCAATCTTGACGATCCGGGCGTCGACATAGGCGCGCGCGATCGGGTACTCCGTCATATAGCCCCAGCCGCCGAATAATTGCAGGCATTCATCGACCGCTTCGCAGTGAAGTTCGGAGGTGAACATCTTGGCCATCGCGGCGTCCACGGGATCGAGCTTTCCTTCCATGAACAGCGAGATGCATCGATCCGTGAAGACACGGGCGACCGTTGCCTTGGTCTTGAGATCGGCGAGCTTGAACTGGGTATTCTGGAAGTTGGCGAGCTTTTGACCGAACACGCTGCGGTCCGACGTGTATTCAACGGTCCAGTCAATCACGGTTTCGGTGACGGTGGCGGATCGGATCGCCTGGGCGAGCCGCTCCTGCGACAGCTTCGTCATCATCAGGGCGAAGCCCTTACCCTCCTGTCCGAGCATGTTGGTCGCGGGAATGCGGATGTTCTCGAAGAACAGTTCGGAGGTATCCTGGGCCTTCATCCCGATTTTTTCGAGGTTTCGTCCGCGCTGAAAGCCGGGCCGGTTGCTCTCGACGATGAACAGCGTCACGCCCTTGGCGCCGGCGCTGCCGTCGGTCTTGGTCGCCAGCACCACGAAATCGCAGAGCTGGCCATTCGAGATGAAGACCTTCTGGCCATTGATGACGAAGTCATCGCCATCGCGCACGGCGCGGGTCCGGATCGCCTTGAGGTCGCTGCCGGCATGCGGTTCCGTCATGCCGAGCGAGCCGATCGCTTCGCCCGACACCATCTTCGGCAGCCATTGCCGCTTTTGCGCCTCGGTGCCGAACGAAAGCAGATAGGTTGCCACGAGATCGGTGTGGATCAGAAACCCCGGTCCGCTCGCGCCGGAGCGCCATAATTCCTCGAACACGACCACGTCGAACAAATAGTCGAGGCCCATGCCGCCATATTCTTCCGGAACGGTACAGCAGAGCAGCCCCTCGGCGCCGGCCTTGAGCCACAGTTCCCGTGGCACGATGCCGTCTTTTTCCCACTGCGCATGAAACGGCACGATCTCGCGATCGACGAAGCGCCGGACCGATTCCCGGAAAATATGATGTTCCTCGCGGAAAATGGTGCGCTCGATCATCGACATCCGTCCACATCAATTTAGTTAGGTAGTGTACTATATGTTCCGAGATGATAAAAGGCAAGCTGGCGCCACGGGCTTTTTGCATCAGAGGTCGATGACGTCAGTGTCAGGACTTTCGCGAGCGTTCCCGGTAGATCAGCGCTGCAACCGATGTAGAGTTTTCACGGCGGCAAAACCATCCGTTTAAACTAGTACACAGATATACGATATGCTATAGCGCAAAAAACAACGGCGGAGAGGAAGCCCATGGACGAACTGCGAAAGTTGCAGCAATTCCGCGCCGAACGCCGCGAAAACGATGTCCTGCATCTTGTTTTCGACATGCCCGGCCGTCCGATGAATGTGTTCTCCAACGCCGCGATCGCCGAACTCGCCATTTTCAGCCGGTGGCTCCGCGACAGCGACGTCAAGGGCGTGGTGATCCGCTCAGGAAAGCCATCGGCATTCTGTGCCGGCGCTGATCTCGCCGAACTGGGACTGGCCTACGACATGATCATGGCGGCGCCGGCCGAGACGCGCGATCGCGTGGCGTTCGAGCATTTCTTCCGTCTCAGTCAGGCGCTGCGTGGAATCGAAACTGCGGGCAAGCCGGTCGCGGCGGCAATCGCGGGCCTAGCGCTCGGCGGCGGCGGTGAACTGGCGCTGGCGACCCACCACCGGGTCATGGTCGACGATCCCAAGGTCGCGTTTGGATTGCCGGAGTCACTGGTCGGGCTGTTGCCGGGAGGCGGGGGCACCCAACGGCTGCCGCGTCTGACTGGAATCGAAAAGGCATTTCCGATCCTGCTGGAAGGCGCGCGGCTGTCCGGGCAGGCCGCTGTCGCCGCCGGGGTGGTCGATGAGTTGGTTCCTGCCGGCGAAGAGGTGGCGGCGGCGGAACGATGGGTGCTGTCGCATCCGTCGGCGTCGCAGCCTTGGGACCGTTCCGGTTGGCGGCCGGTGGATGTCGATGATGCAGCTTCAATTGTCGAGCGGAAACGCGAGGGTGTTCTGGCGCAAACGCTCGGGCACTATCCGGCGCCGCTCGCCATTCTCGATTGCGTCGCGCAAGGGCTGCCGCAACCCTTTGATGCGGCGATCCGGACCGAGATGCAGATATTCTCGAAGCTCATCCAGCGGCGCGAGCCGCGCAACATGATCAGGACGCTGTTTCTCGGGCGGCTCGATCATGATCGTCTTCGCAAGGCGGGGGGCATTCCGGCGCCCGTCGAACAGGCCGTGGCGGCGGTATCCGAGACGCTGCAGGCCGGAGCAGATGCAACGCTTGCAAATGCGTTCGCCCGCGCCGGCTTTCACGGGCCAGGAAAGGCGCCGGCATTCGATGGCGTCATTGCGCAGTCCGCGTTCTGGCTGGAGGCGGAGCCAGTCACCGACGGCAAGCGCGCGCTGCGCGAGCGGCTGACGCGGGCGTACGCCGTGGCAGACCAATGGCGGGCCGCCTTCTCCGAGGATCAGCGCCGCGCGGCGGATTATCTGCTGGTCACGAAATACGGCTTTCCCGCCTACATGGCAGGTGCCTTCTCGTCCGCCCAGCCGGGCGCCTGACTGATGCCGGCGTCGAAACTTCATCTACCGCGCCTCGCGCAACTCAATTGAGAGAACGACAGTGTCAAAACCCCTGACCGGCATCCGCGTCCTCGACCTGTCGAAGGTCCTGGCAGGTCCGCTATGTGCGCAATATCTCGGTGATCTCGGTGCTGACATCATCAAGGTGGAGACCGTCGGCCAGGGCGACGAAACACGCGGCTGGCCGCCGTTTCCGGCGCCGGGCCTTGGTACGGTCTTTCTCAGCGCCAACCGCAACAAGCGCAGCATCGCCGTCGACATGAAATCGGAAAAAGGCCGCGAAATCGTTCATGCGCTGGCAAAATCCGCCGACGTCGCCATCGAAAGTTTTGGAACCGGGGTTGCCGAGCGTCTCGGCATCGACGCCGCAACGCTTCGTACCCTGAACGACCGCCTGATCCATTGCAGCATCTCCGGGTTTGGCCGCGCGGGGCCGCTGAAGAACTCGCCCGGCTATGACGTGATCCTGCAGGCGTTTTGCGGGGTCATGTCGATGACCGGCGACGAGGACGGCGGCTATATCCGCAGTCCGATCTCGCCGATCGACCAGATGACCGGCGTGCATGCCTTCAGCGGTATTCTGGCGCTGCTGTATGCACGGGAAAAAACCGGGAAGGGCGGCGAGATCCAGGTCTCGCTGTTCGAAACCGCACTGGGCCTGCTCGGTTACAACCTCCAGACCTTCTGGGAGCGCGGCGTTCAGCCGCCGAAATGCGGCTCGAGCCATGAATCGCTCTGTCCCTATCAGGCCTTCGAGGCGGCCGACGGCCCGATCATGATCGGGGTCGCGAACGACAATCTCTGGCGCAAATTCTGTGCGGTGACGGGACTGAGCGCGATCGTCGATGATATCAGATTCAAGACCAATGCGGACCGCGTTGCGCACCGCAAGGAAACCCTCGGCCATGTCCAGGCCGCGCTGCGGCAAAATTCCGTCGCGCACTGGAACGAGGTGCTGACCGGCGTCGGCGTGCCCTGCGCGCCGATCAATTCGATCGCGCAGCTGCTTGACCATCCGCACACCAAAGCGAGCGGCATCATTGTCGACTACGAGCACCAGACCGCGGGCCGGCTGAAGGGCGTCGGGCATCCGGTCCTGATCAACGGGGCGGAACGTCGCGCAGGCCGGCCGCCGCCGGTGCTGGGACAGCACACCGACGATGTCCTGGGCGAAATCGGTTTGTCATTGGAAACCATCAGCGAATTGCGGCGAACACGCGTCGTCGGGTGATGCGCCGGCAAAGGGGAAGTTAAAAAATGGGACAATCAACAGATACGGCCCTGGCCGCGCTGAAGATTAGTGGACGTGTCGCGTACGAGCGTCTGGCGCGGCCAAAGGCGCGCCAGTTCGACGACGTGCCCTGTACGCCTTACGCCGTCACGCCGGAATGGCTGACGGCGGTGCTCTGCGGCAAGGTCCCGGGGGCCGTTGTCACAGACGTTGAAGTCAAGCCTGCGAGTGCGGGCACCCACGAGCGGCATCAGTTAAGAGTGTCCTACAATGAGGAAGGTCGCCGCGCCGGCTTGCCGGTCTCGATCTTCACCAA
The DNA here is from genome assembly GCF_018131065.1 of Bradyrhizobium sp. AUGA SZCCT0431. Lineage (NCBI taxonomy): Bacteria > Pseudomonadati > Pseudomonadota > Alphaproteobacteria > Hyphomicrobiales > Nitrobacteraceae > Bradyrhizobium > Bradyrhizobium sp. AUGA SZCCT0431. The sequence goes on from NZ_JAFCLR010000004.1 coordinate 264,446, forward strand.
GTCGCTGCCGAGCATCGTCACTCGCATGATCGGCGGCTTCAACGGCACCGCGCGCGTGGAGGGCAGTTTCTTTACGCAGATCCGCCCCCAGCTCGAGATCGAAGCCCCGCTTTGCTATCATTCCGCCTATGATCGGCGAACGTTTGCGGCGATCCATCTGCTGGAAGATCTGGTCGCAACCAAGTCAGCGACGTTCTGCAATCACAAGACATATGTCACGCGTGCCATGGCCGACGACATGATCGATCTCTTGGCGTCGTTGCACGGCCGCTTCTACGGCGATCCGACGCTGGCCGAACGCTACCGCTGGCTTGCCAGCTATCCCCGATGGTTCACTATTGGCGCGGCGAAAATGGGCACCGAGTATTACACAAGAAAAGCGTTTGACGCCGCCGCACACGTCATTCCAGCTGTAATCATGGCGCGCCGCGACGATGTCTGGCCGGCAACGATGCGCGCACTTGCACTGCATGACAGCGAGCCGCAGGGCCTCATTCACTCCGACGTGCACATCGGCAACTGGTACCGGACAGGTTCGGGCCAAATGGGGTTGTGCGACTGGCAATGTCTTTCGCGCGGCCATTGGTCTCGCGACTTCGCCTACGCCGTGACGGCGTCGCTGACGCCGGATGATCGCCGGAGCTGGGAGCGCGAACTGCTGGCCCGCTATATCGATCGGTTCGCGGAGAAGACCGGCGTCAAGCCGGACTTCGACCTCAGCTTCCAGCGCTACCGGCAGCAGATCGTGCACGCGCTCGCAATGTGGACGATCACGCTGTGCCACTCGCCGCTGTTGCCGAACATGCAACCCGAGGCCACGACGCTGACGATGATCGAGCGGATGACGACAGCGATGGCCGATCTGGATGCGCTCGACAGTTGATCTTCGTTGGGTTGCAGCTTTGTGCGCCGAAATCCGCCGCATCGTTGCGCTTGTGTACTAGTTCGTCGAGCAAACTCCCGGCGTAACGGCATACGTGTGGCAGAGCAGCGCAGGTCGGCCGGCGTTTTGCGTTTGCGGGACATAGAAGTATATGATAAACACGTGTACTAAATAGCGGGCATAGACCCGGCTCCGCCGGCACGGGCGGGAAAAGAAGCAGTTCGGCGTCGCGCCCGCGATCGGATCTTTGGCGCACGCCTAACGTGGCGGGGAGGGTGTTTTGCGGAAGCGGGTGCGCAAATTGACGGCGTATCGGACGGACGCGTTTCGTCCGCTGACGCATGACGAGAGGGCGCCGGCGTGATCGCGCTGTTGATCGCCAATTCGCTGGCGCTTGCCTCGCTGCTGATTATGCTCGCCAGCGGCCTCGCGCTGATCTACGGGCTGCGCGACGTCATCAATTTCGGCCACGGCGCGATTTACATGCTCGGCGCCTATCTCGGCTACACGGTCTCGCTGGTCGGTGGATTCTGGCTGGCATTGATCGTGGTGCCGATCCTGCTTGCGCTGCTCGGAGTAGCCTTCGAGTATCTGGCGCTGCGGCCGCTGCAAGGCAGGTCGCATATCGAGGTCGCGCTGGTCACGCTCGGCCTCGGCATCATCCTCGGACAGATCATCATCTTCTTCTATGGCGGCGTTGCGCGCAGCGTCGATGCGCCGCAGATCCTGTCCGGGTCGGTCACGGTCCTGAACCTGTCCTATCCGGTCTACCGCATTTTTCTGATCATCATGGGGCTGGGGTCGTGCGCGCTGCTTGCCCTGTGGCTCAGATACACATCCTCGGGACTCTATGTCCGCGCCGTGAGTCAGGATCCGTCCGTTGCGCGCATGATGGGCATCAATGCCGACCGGCTCAGCCTGCTGGTGACCAGCCTCAGTACCGCGTTCGCCGGGGTCGCCGGTGTGCTGGCAGGTCCCTATCTGTCGATCGACCCGGGAATGGACGTCACGATGATCGTCAACTGCCTCATCATCGTGGTGATTGGCGGCACCGGAAGCATCGGCGGCGCGATCGTCGCGGCGCTGCTGTTCGGGTTCATGCAGGTCGCGGGATCGGTTTTCCTGCCGAATATCGCTGCCCTGGTTCCCTACATCTTGCTGATGATCGTGTTGCTGGTCGCTCCCCGCGGCATCGGGCGCGGCAGGGTGCTCAATTGAGTAACCGGACAACGACCGCGGCAAGCGAGCGTGTTGCCCCACTTGGCGCAATGGGCGGATCGTCGTTGCGCGTTCCTCTGACCCTTGTCGCGGTTGCGATCGTGTTCGTGGTGGGCGCGGTGGCGCCAACCCGCTTCGCCGGCGACTTCGTACTCCGGCTGGCCAATGAAGGGTTGCTGCTCGGCATGCTCGCCCTCAGCGTCGCGTTCCTGATGAACCAGGCCGGACTGGTGGCGCTTGGCGCGGCGAGCATCTATGGCGGCTCCGGTCTGCTGTTCGCCATCGCCATGAACGATTGGAACCTAACCCCGATGGTGGCGCTGTGCGCCGCCTTTCTCATCATTGTCGTGTACGCCACCGTTCTCGGCGCGCTCATCGTGCGCACCAATCCGCTCGCTTTCATGATGCTGACGTTGGCCGCCGGCGAGATGATCAGCCACGCCGTCATGCTGGAAGCATTGCGCGACTATACCGGAGGCGCCGACGGCCTCGTCGTCAGCTTCAAAGGTACGGTATTCGGCATGGAGTCCGCGGACTTTGCCAGCCCGGCGCGGTTCTGGCTGGTGATGTGGGTCGCGGCATGGCTTTCCGGTTTGGCGCTTTGGGCCGTTGGCCGCTCCCGCCTCGGCGCGATCCTGCGCGCGGTGCGCGAGAACGAGGAACGCATGCGGTTCTCGGGATTCGACACCTATCTGCCGCGCCTGATCGCCTATGTGCTCGTCAACATCGTCGCCGCCGTTGCCGGCCTGCTGCACGTACTCAACGCCGGCTTCGTCTCGCCCGAGAGCCTCGGGATTGCGGTCAGCACCAATGCGCTGGTCGCGGCCCTGATGGGCGGCATCGCCGGCTCCGTGGGACCGCTGCTGGGCGGCGTGATCTTCTCCTTTGCGCAGGATGAATTCGGCGCGCGCGGGCTGACGCAGCTTTTGACCGGCATCGCCATCGTCGTGTTCATCGTGGTTTTCCCGCGCGGTGTCGTCGGCGGATTGTCGAGCATGGCATGGCTGCGGAAGCTCGCGTTCGGCGGACGACGGGAGACATCCTGACATGCTCAAGATCGAGAATCTTTCCGTGAGCTATGGATCGGTCCGGGCCCTGTCGGACGTCGATCTGGAAGTCCTTGGCGACGGCATCCTTCACGGCGTGATCGGTCCCAACGGCGCCGGTAAATCCACACTGCTCGACGCGGTTTGCGGCCGCCGCCGTCCGGCTGCGGGAACCGTTCGCTATCGCAACGAGGATATCACGCGGCGCTCGGTGGCCTGGCGGCGCCGGCAGGGCATGGCGCGCTCGTTTCAGCGCACCAGCGTGTTCCAGGATCTGACCGTTCACGAGCAGCTTCATCTGGTGGCGCAGCATCTTGGCGACAACAGGCTCGACGACGTGATCGAGGTGATGGATCTTGCCGGCTATCTGCACCAGAAAGCCGGCCGCATCGCCTACGGCGTGCAGCGCAGGGTGGACGTCGCCCTGGCCTTGATCGGCCGCCCGCATCTGCTGTTGCTGGACGAGCCGGGCGCAGGCCTTTCGGCGGCGGAGACGCTGCATCTGTTCGAGCATCTGCGCGATCTCGTGCGCGAGCGGAAGATCGCGGCTGTGGTGGTGGAGCATGATGTCGACGCGGTATTCGCATGCTGCGGCAAGGTCACCGTGCTCGACCTCGGCCGCCACCTCGCCACCGGCACGCCGCAGGAAATTCGCGCCGACCATCGCGTCGTCGCCGCCTATCTTGGAACCGCGGCATGAGCGCGCTCCGCATCGAGAAGCTGGTTGCAGGCTACGGCGCCTCGACGGTGCTGCACGGGATCGACCTTACGGTCAATGAAGGGGAATCGGTGGCCGTGGTGGGCCGCAACGGGGCGGGCAAGTCCACGCTGTTGCTTTCGGTTTTTCGCGAGACCAACATCATCTCCGGCGCGATCTGGGTGCATGACAGCAGGGTCGATCATCTGCCCGGCTATATGGCGGCGAAACTCGGCATTTCGATTGCGCCGCAGGGCCGTCGCATCCTGCCCAATTTGACCGTCAAGGAGAACCTGCTGCTCAGCAAGGCGACGGGCAGGGCGGGGTATTGGGATCTAAAAGCCGTCTACGATCTGTTTCCGGTGCTCGAAGAGCGCGCGAACCGGCCCGGCACCATGTTGAGCGGCGGCCAGCAGCAGATGCTGGCGATCGGCCGGGCGCTGATGGCCAATCCGAGCCTGTTCTTTCTCGACGAGCCGTCGGAGGGCCTTTCGCCGGTGCTGATCGACGGGCTGGTCGGCGCGCTCAATACGATCCGTCAGGCAGGAACCGGCGTGCTGGTGGTCGAGCAACATTTGAATCTGGTCAAGCGTGCGACTGATCGATTCATCATTCTGGCCAAGGGAGAAGTCGTCGGCTCAGGACCGACACCGGCGATCGGTGCTCCTGAGAACCAGGCACTGATGGCGTTGTAATCAGAAAATTTGAAACCAGGCGTAGGGAGAGGACATATGAGGAAGGCACTTACCAGTACGGGCTTTGGCGCGCTGCTTTCGGCGGCCCTCGCCATCGCGATGGCAACCACGGCACCGACCACAGCTTCCGCCAACGATACCGTCAAGATCGGCGTCCTGCTGATCGACAGCGGACCTCTGGCCGGCCTGAAGGAAACCCAGACCAAAGCGGTCAATCTGGCGATCGAGCGGATCAATGCCGCCGGCGGCGGCGCCGGCAAGAAGCTTGAAGCCGTCTTCATCACCTATCCCGGCACGCCGGATACCGCCGTGGACGGCGCCACACGCGCCGTCCAGAAGGATGGTGCGTTGTTCATCACCGGAATGGACACCTCGTCCGTCTCGCCGGCGCTGCAGGCGAAACTTCCCGCATTGAAAGCCTTGATGGTCGAAGTGATGGCCAATGCCGACGGTCTGACCGGCAAGGGGTGCTCGCCGAATTATTTCCGGGTCAACGCCAACGATTCGATGATCATGGGTTCCTACAGGGAATTCCTGAAGGACCAGGGCGTCAAGAAATGGGACATCATTGCGGTCGATTACGCGGCAGGACGCGACTCCGCCGACAAGTTCAAGGGCTTGATTACCTCGCAGGGTGGAACGATCGCGAAGACGTTGTTCACCCCGTTCGGAACGCCGGACTTCGGCGCCAAGATTTCCGAGCTGGGCGCAGAACCGGCCGACGGTCTGTTCGTGACGATCTTCGGCAGCGACGCCATCAACCTCGCCAAGCAGCAACAGCAGTTCGGCCTGTTCAAGAAGTACAAGATGGTGCTGGGAAATTCCTTCGTGATCCCGCAAACGCTGCCCGCTCAGGGCGACACGGTGCTGGGCGTCTACCAGAACATCGGCTTCGTTGCCGGTTTCCCGGGCGCGCAGGCCGAAGCCTTTGTGAAGGCCTACAGCGAAAAGTACAACGGCGAACTGCCGCCTTACACCGGCGCTGACCAGTACGCCGCCATTCAGCTGATCGCGGCCGCACTCAACAAGGCGAATTCGACCGACATCAACGCGGTGCGGACGGCGCTGTCGGGCCTCAAGGCCGACACGGTGCTTGGCGACGTGGAGATGCGCGCGGGTGATCATCAGGCGGTAAGGCGGATGGCCATCAGCCAGATCCTGCCGGGTAAGGACGGCAAGCCGACCTACCACATCAAGAAGATCGAGCCGGGCCCGGACATCATTCCCCCGGTCGATCCCGCCTGCAAGAAGTGAGCGATCCGGCGCCGATGTCGATCAAGTTTCGACGCCGGCGCCGAATTGTCTGCGCCAGGCCGCGCCCGTTTCCGGCACGCCTGTCAAGCCACCAGCGACACCTTGCCGAATTGCGCGCCGGACGCGAGATGATCGAATGCGGCGCGTATGTCCACCATCTCAAAGGTCGCATCGATGACCGGTTTCACCAGACCGCGATTGAACACATCGAGCAGTTGGCGGAATTCACTGAGGCTGCCGCCGGTCGATCCGTAAATCTCCAGCTGGCGGATGAACACGCGTTGCAGATCGGCCGACGGGTTGGAACCTGTCGTCGCACCGCAGGTGACAAGCCGCCCGCCGCGCCGCAGCGACCGCAGCGATTCACCCCAACTTGCTTCGCCGACGCTGTCGATCACCATATCGACGCCGCCATTGCTCATTTGCAGGATCGCGTTCGACACCCGGTCTTTCTGATAGTTGACGCCGCCGCTGGCGCCCAGCGCGATCGCGCGCTCGATCTTGGCGTCGCTGGACGAGGTGACGAAGACCCGCGCGCCCGCCAGTTTTGCCAGCTGCAGGCAGGCGACCGCAACGCCGCCGCCGATGCCGACGATCAGGACGCTCTCGCCGGGCTGCAAGGTCTTCTTGCCGAACAGCATGCGCCAGGCGGTGAGGTGACCCGTCATCAGCGCGCCCGCCGCGACCAGATCGGCGTCGTCGGGCAACGGCAGGAAACATCGGTTCGGCATCGCGATATATTCGGCAAAGCCGCCATGGCGGTGCTCGCCCATGATCTTCACGTTCTCGCACAGCGGCTGGTCGCCGGCGAGGCAATAGCGGCATTTGTTGCAAAAAGCCTCGGAAAACAGGATGGCCTTCATGCCAGGCTCCAACCCGCTGCCGGGTTCGGCCTCGACGATCTCGCCCGCGGCCTCCACGCCCATCACCTGCGGCAAGGTGTGCGTGATCCCGGCCCCGTTGTCGCGCATGTAGAGATCGACGCGATTGAGCGACGATGCCGCGACCTTGAGCATGGACTCGCCGGGGGCAGGGGCCGGATCGGGAAAATCCCGCCAGCTGACGCCGTCGGCTCCGCGCCGTTCCAGGACCGCCGCTTTCATGGTGCCTTCTCCTGCTTCGCCCGTCGCGCGTTCCGGTATTCGGACACACGTTTATCATATGCGTCTTGTGCTTGTTCCCTCAAGGCGCCGTCGCGCCCACCGCGGTCGGTACGCGGTCCGGTCTCGATAGGTGAACGGACCGGTCGAATTTGGAGTTGCGGTTCATCGGAAAACTAGTACACTAGCTAACGAATGGGCCGTCAAGCGCCGCGATATGATTTCAGGGAGAGAACGCATGAGCGGAAATCGATTTGATCCCGTCGCCCACGCACGGTCGATGCGCGCAGGCGGCTTCTGGATCGACAAGAGCTTCGACGAATTTCTGCAAGCGACCATCGCGGCCACGCCGGGAAAGCTCGCCCTTCTGGCCGACCGCGCCGATCGCCCCGAGGCCAAGCGCTTCACCTATGCCGAACTCGGCGATCTGATTTCGCGCGCGGCGGCCGCCTTGAAGGGCCTCGGTGTCGGCCCTCGCGACGTCATTTCGGTTCAGCTGCCCAATTGGTGGGAGTTTGCCGTGATCGCGCTCGCCGCCTTCCGGGTCGGCGCCGTCGTCAACCCCCTGATGCCGATCTTCCGCGAACATGAACTGAGCTACATGCTCGACTTCGCGGAAACCAAGCTTTTGATCGTGCCAAAACTGTTCCGTGGCTTCGATCACGAGGCGATGGCGCAGTCGCTTCGGCCCAAACTGCCAAAACTTCAGCACATCATCGTCGTCGACGGCGAGGGGGCCAGCAGCTTCGACCAGGCGCTGCTTTCCGGAAGCGATCGTCTCGGGCCGCCCCCGATCGGGGAGATCGGCGCGCTTCCCGCCGATCAGATGGCCGTCTTGATGTTCACCTCGGGCACGACAGGCTCGCCCAAAGGCGTCATGCATTGCCTCAATACGCTGCTGGCCTGCAATATCGCGCTGGCCGGCCGTTTCGGCCTCGACACCAACGACACCATGCTGGTCTGTTCGCCGCTCGGCCATATGACCGGCTTTGCGGCCGGCATGCTGCTCGGCCTCAAGATCGGCGCCACCGTCGTGTTCCAGGACGTGTGGGAGCCGAAGCGCGGCATCGCGATCATGGCCAATGAAGGCGTTACCTACTCGGCGGGTGCTGCGACGTTTCTTGCCGATATGTGCGAGGCGGTCGCAGGTGGCGCGGCAAAGCCTGCGCACTTACGCAAATTCCTTTGCGCCGGTGCGCCAATTCCGCCGGCATTGATCGATCGCGTCTACCGCGAGCTCGATCTCAAGGTCTGTTCGCTGTGGGGCATGACGGAATCGCTGTCGAGCACATTGACCGAGCCGGAACGGGCGCTCGAAAAATCGTCGAAGACCGACGGACGCCCGCTGGAGGGCGTCGCCGTAAAGGTGCTTCGCATGGATGGATCTCCGGCACCGGTCGGCGAGAAGGGACTGCTCAAGGTGCGCGGCGCGCAGATGTGCCTCGGCTACTACAAACGCGCCGACATGGAGCCGTTCGACGCCGAGGGGTGGTTCGACACCGGCGACATGGCCTACATGGACGACGAGGGCTACATCCGCATCGATGGTCGCATCAAGGACATCATCATCCGAGGCGGCGAGAACGTGCCGGTTTTCGATATCGAGAACCTGCTGTTCAAGCATCCCGCGGTGCTTTCGACCGCGATCGTGGGTTATCCGGATCCGAGACTGGGCGAACGCGCCTGCGCGTTCGTGGTGCTGCGTCCCGGCCAGACGCTCGATCTGGCCGCCGTACAGGCCCTGATGGCGGAGCACAAGGTCGCGAAACAATATTGGCCGGAACGCATCGAGATCGTCGCCGATCTGCCAAAGACCCCGGCGGGCAAGGTGCAGAAGTTCCAGCTGCGTGAGATCGCAAAGGCGTTCGCCGAGCCGCCGCACAAGGCCAGCGCATGAATTCCCGCCTCAGGGATCGCGTATGTGTCGTCACCGGCGCCGCGCGCGGGATCGGCCTGGCGATCGCCGAGCGCTTCGGGCAGGAGGGCGGTCGTATCGCCTGTGTCGACGTCAGCGCGCGCCGTCTGGAGCCTGCGGTCGAGGGGTTGAAGAGCAAAGGGTTCGACGCCAAGCCCTATGAGGTCGATGTCGGCAAGCGCGACGATGTTCATGCCCTTTTTGCGAGGATCGAGAGCGAATTTGGCGCGCCGGTCGCGGTGCTTGTCAACAATGCCGTCTTTGCGCGCTTCGAGCCGCTGGCGCAGATCGAAGTCGAGACCCTTGACCGCATGTTCGCGGTCGGCGTGCACGGCCTGATCTGGACCACGCAAGCGGCGGCGCCGCAGATGGAGCGTCGCGGCGGCGGCTCAATCGTGAATTTGAGTTCCGTGTCCGCGTTCAACCCCGCCAAGGACTCCATTGCCTATTCCGCCCTGAAGGCCGGCGTCGTCGGCCTCTCGCGGGCATCGGCGATCGAGCTCAGTGCAAAGAAGATTCGCGTCAACGTGATCGCGCCGGGCATGATCGGCACGCCGGCTTCGATCGCGCAATTCGATGAAGCGACGATCGCAACGCGTCAAGCCGAGATGCCTGCCGGACGCTTTGGCGAGCCGGAAGAGATCGCAGCCCTCGCCGCATTCCTCGCCAGCGACGACGCGAGCTACATCCAGGGCGCCGTCGTCACCGCCGATGGCGGTTGGACCATCCCTGCCAGATAGGAGAAGCGCGATGAAGCGACTGGAGGGCAAGCGCGCGGTCGTTACCGGCGGTGGCAGCGGCATCGGCCGGGCGAGCGCGATCCGTTTCGCGCGCGAAGGCGCTTCCGTGCTGGTGGTCGGCCGCGCCGGCAATACCGAGGAGACCGCGGCAGTAATCCGTGGCGAAGGCGGCATTGCATCGGCGTTGATCACGGACGCGGCGATCGAGGAAAACGTCGCCGAGATCGTCCGGCGCTGCGTGTCGGAATTCGGTGGGCTCGAAATCTTCTTCGCCAATATCGGCGTCACCGGGACCAACACGCCGCTGCTGGAGCAGACAGTCGAGGAATGGTCGGAAGTCTACCGCATCAACACCATCAGTTGCTTCCTTGCCATCAAATATGCCGGCCGTCACATGACGGCGCAGGGCTACGGCTCGATCATCCTGACCTCGTCGGCCGCATCGCTGCGTGCCAATGCCGGCGCCATCTCCTACAGCGCGAGCAAGGCGGCGGTGAACAATCTGGCGCAGACGGCGGCCAATGCCTTTGCCGGCACCGGCGTGCGCGTCAACGCCGTGCTGCCTGGGCTGGTGGAAACGCAGCTGACCCGAAAAGTGTTCGAAGATGCGCGGGCGCGGGGCGTCGAAGGCAAGCTCGGCCATGTGACGCCGATGAAACGACCTGGGCGTTCCGAGGAGATTGCCGCCGCCGCGGCTTTCCTTGCCAGCGATGATTCGTCCTATGTGGACGGGCAATTGCTCTCGGTTGATGGCGGCGTCAGCAGTACCCACCCTTATGGGCGGATCGCGCTATAGCAGCGGCCCAACACAAAGAGAGCACCGGGAGAGGCGCCATGGACTTCGAACTGCCCAAGGAAATCACCGACAAGCTTGCTGAACTGGACGCCTTTATCGAGGCCGAGATCAAGCCGCTCGAGCGCGACAACATCAAATTCTTCGATCATCGCCGCGAGAATGCCCGAACCGACTGGGATGATGACGGACGCCCGCGCACCGAATGGCGCGCGCTGATCGGCGAAATGGAGCGGCGCGCCGACAAGGCAGGGCATCTGCGCTACGGCCTGCCGAAATCATGCGGCGGCCAGGCCGCATCCAACCTTGCGATCGCAGCGATCCGCGAGCACCTCGCCGCCAAGGGACTCGGCCTGCACAATGATCTGCAGGACGAATCCTCCATCGTCGGCAATTTCCCCATCATTCCGGCGCTCGCCGACTACGGCACCGAGGAGCAGAAAAGCTATATCGAGGGCATCATCACCGGAAAGAAACATCTTTCCTTCGCCCTGACCGAACCCGGACACGGAAGTGACGCAACGTGGCTGGAGACGACCGGCGTGCGCGATGGTGATCATTGGATCATCAACGGCCGCAAGCGCTGGAACAGTCAGGTGGCCCGCGCCCATGCCAATCTGGTGTTTGCGCGGACCTCCGGTAAGCCGGGTGAAGCCAGGGGCATCACCGCCTTCATCGTTCCGACCGATACGCCCGGCCATCACGTGCTCTACAATCACTGGACCTTCAACATGCCCAGCGATCACGCGGAGACGGAACTGGTCAACGTGCGCGTGCCCGACAGCGCGATCCTGCACAAGGAGGGCGAGGGCCTCGTCGTCGCGCAGCGCTTTGTGCACGAGAACCGCGTGCGCCAGGCGGCGGCGAGCGCGGGCGCCGCGCGCTACTGCATCCTGAAGGCGGTCGAATACGCCAAAACACGCGTCGCCTTTGGCGAGCCGCTCGCTCGGAAGCAGGCGGTTCAGTTTCCGCTGGTCGAGCTGTGGGCCGAATACGAACTGGTGCGCAACTTCATCTTCCGCACCGCCTGGCAGATGGACCGGCAGAATCCGCTGGAGATCAGCGATATGGTGTCGATCTGTAACTTCCGCGCCAACCGGCTGTGCTGCGAGGCGGCTGATCGGGCGATGCAGGTGCATGGCGGCATCGGTTACAGCCGCGCACTGCCGTTCGAGCACATCTACCGCCATCATCGGCGCTATCGCATTACCGAGGGTACCGAGGAAGTGCAGATAAGGCGCGTCGCGCAATACCTGTTCAACTTCAGCGGCAAGCGTGCGAGCAGCGGATGACCGGGGCGGACGCGTCCGACCGCGGCATCGACTTCGACGTGGCGCGGCTCGATGAATATCTGAAGGATTGGCTCGGTGGCGCCGATCCAACGCGGGTCGAACGCACGCATGGCGGCATGTCGAACCCGACATATTTCGTCCGCCGCGGCGCGTGGCGCGCGGTGCTGCGCAAGCAGCCGAGGAACGTGCTGCCGTCGGCGCATGCGATCGACCGCGAATATCGCGTCTTGACGGCGCTGCAAGGCAGCGCCGTTCCGACGCCAAGACCCTATCGCTACTGCGAGGATCGCGAGATCGTCGGGACGCCGTTCTATCTCATGGAATGGCTGGACGGCCGCGTCTTCAACGAGTTCGGCACGCCGGGACTTGCCCGCGCCGAGCGCACCGAGCTGTTCCGCTCAATGTGCGCCGCGCTGGCCGCCATCCACAGGCTGGATTACCGGGCGCTGGGCCTGGGCGATTTCGGCAGGCCCGGAAACTATTTTGCCCGCCAGCTCAAGCGCTGGTCGGAGCAATGGACAAAATTCCGTCGCGGCGATGACGACAACCCGGCGCTCGACAGGCTGGTGCGCTGGCTTGCCGAGCGCCTGCCCGAAAGCGAGACCGTTACGCTTTGTCATGGCGACTTTCGTATCGCCAACGTCATGTTCCATGCAACAGAGCCGCGCGTGATCGGCGTGCTCGATTGGGAGCTCTCGACGCTCGGTCATCCCCTGGTCGATCTCGCCTTCAACAGCCAGGCCTGGCTGATGGCGCCGGACGAGAATGGCGGATTGCTCGGCTTGCCTCTCGCCGAGATGGGCATTCCATCCGAGGCCGATTATCTGGAACTCTATTACGAACTGTCCGGCGCGACCGAGCGCCTGACGCGATTTCACCAGGTGTTCGCGATGTTTCGCGGTGCAGTCGGCAGCGCCGGCGTCGCCGCGCGCGGCGATCTCGGCACCGGGGTGTTGCCGGACGCCGCGCGCGTCGGACGGCATCTGGCGCGCGCCTATGCGAAGCGCGGTGTCGCGCTGATCGAGGAAGAACGATGAGCATGCGCGAACGGCCCGCCATGACCATCGACGAGGCGATCCGGCGTCGCCGCTCGGTACGTGGCTTTCTGCCCGACGAAGTTCCGGAGGCGACGTTGCGCGAGGTGTTCGCACTTGCGCAATGGTCGCCGTCGAATTGCAACGTCCAGCCCTGGACGCCGCATGTGGTATCCGGCGAAGCCTTGAGACGGCTGCGCGAAGCGCTGGTCACGGCCGGGATGCGGGACGAGCCGATCAAGCCGGACTGGCCGGCTGACGGCAAGTTCACCGGCATCTATCGTGAGCGGCAGGTGGACGCGGCGCAGAAATTATATGGCGCGATGGGGGTCGAGCGGAGCGACGTGGTTGGCCGCAAGATGGCCTATATCCGCAATCACGCCTTCTTCGACGCGCCGCACGCCGTATTGATCTTCATGCCGGCGCCATTCGATACGCGCGAAGCGGCCGATATCGGCATGTATGCGCAAACCCTGATGCTGGCGCTGACCGCGCGCGGCATCGCGTCCTGCGCGCAGGGCGCGCTCGGACTGTTTCCTGAAATCATCCGCGAACAGCTCGGCATTCCCCAGAATTACAAACTGCTGTTCGGCGTTTCGTTTGGCTACGAGGATCACAGTATCAAGGCCAACGCAGCGCGCGTCGGCCGCGCCGATATCGGCGACGCCGTCCGGTTCCATCGCTGAGACAGAGGAGACTTCATCGTGACGGGACCGCTGAACGGCTTTCGCGTCGTCGAGATGGGCGGGATCGGCCCGGCGCCATTCGCCAGCGCGCTGCTCGGCGATCTCGGCGCCGACGTGCTGCGGATCGACCGCATCGCCAAACCGGGCGTCGAGCCGGATTTGCCGCCGCGCTTCGACTTCTACAATCGCAACAAACGCTCGGTCGCGTTCGACCTCAAGCAACCGCAGGCGGTCGCAGCTGTGCTCAATCTGGTGGCGAAGGCGGACGCCCTGATCGAAGGGTTTCGTCCCTCCGTGATGGAGCGGCTCGGGCTCGGTCCCGACATTTGCCACGGGATCAATCCGCGGCTGGTCTACGCGCGCATGACGGGCTGGGGGCAGGCGGGGCCGATGGCGCAGGAGGCGGGTCACGACATCAACTACCTCGCGCTGACGGGCGCGCTGCATTGCCTGGGCGATGCCGACCGGCCGCCGCCGCCGCCGCTCAATCTGGTCGCCGATCTCGGCGGCGGCGCGCTTTATCTGGTGGTGGGCCTGCTCGCGGCGTCGATGGAAGCGCGTCAATCGGGCCGCGGACAGACGATCGACGTCGCGATGATCGACGGTGTCACGCATTTGATGTCGGCATTCCAGGCGTTCCGACAGCAGGGCAGCTGGACCGGACGGCGTGCCGACAACATCGTCGATGGTGGCGCGCCGTTTTACGGCAGCTATGCCACCAGCGACGGCAAGTTTATAGCGGTGGGCGCCATCGAGCCGCAATTCTACGCCAGTCTCCTGAAGGTGATGGGCATCGACGGAGAACGTCTGCCGGACCAGAACGATCGTGCGGCGTGGCCGGAGATGCGCAAGCGCTTTGCGCGGATTTTCGCAACGCGCACGCGCGATGAGTGGGTCGCGAAAGCGGCGGGGCGCGACGCCTGCCTTGCGCCCGTGCTGACGATCGACGAAGCGCCGGAGCATCCGCAGATGCAAAGCCGCGATGTCTACACGTTGTTTGACGGTCTCCGGCATCCGAGCCCTGCGCCGCGCTTTTCCCGCACGCCTTCCGACCTTCGCCGGCCCACGCCATCCGCCGGACGTGACAGCCGGGTGGCACTCGCGGATTGGGGGATTTCGTCCGCGCAAATCGTGGAATTGGAAACCGCCCGCGCGATGGGGCAGGTTTGACGTGGTCGAGCAGTCTGGAGAATGGTCAGGGAAGGCGCCTTCTATCGGCCCAAGGGACCATCCAAGACCATCGGCGGCCGCATCCAGAGGGCTCGAGTCTACGGCGTTAGCGCTGTTTGGCTTTTTCGAGAAGTTTGGCTGGGGAACTAGGATTCGAACCTAGACAAACAGAGTCAGAGTCTGTTGTGCTACCGTTACACCATTCCCCAAGAATTGCTGAACGACATCAATGGCTTAATAAGTCGGCCGGCAATTGCTCTCGGCCGGATCCTGAGAATCCGGCGAACTGGCGCCCTTCTACTCGCTACCTTGCGCCCTTGGCAAGCGCGCGGGGAAGGCGTTGTTGCAAAGGGCCGGCAAATCCGCCGGTATTTTTGGGGCGCGGCCGGGGCCGCAGTCAGGGCCTTGGCCAATGAGCCTTTTGTTCGAAGAACTCGACTTCCGCCCGACGCCGATGGGCGTGCTCAGCCTGCGGCGCCGCAGGCGGCCGATGTCCGATGTCGACGTCTACGAAATCAAGCTCGGCGACGAGTTTCTGATGTCGAGCCAGTACACGTTGGCCGAGATCGAGCTGACGCGGCTTGGCCTCGCGGCGCTCGATCGCGCGGATCTGGACGTGGTGGTCGGTGGCCTCGGGCTTGGCTACACCGCGCGCGCGGTGCTCGAAAACGCCGGCGTGCGCTCACTGATCGTGGTCGATGCGTTGGCCGAAGTGATCGAATGGCACGAGCAGGGCTTGCTGCCGCTCGGCAAGGAGCTCACTAGCGATCCGCGCTGCCGCCTGGCCCATGGCGATTTCTTTGCGATGTCGTCCTCGGCCGAAGGGTTCGACACGGGTGCACAGGGCCGCCGTTTCGATGCCGTGCTGGTCGATATCGATCACTCGCCGCGCAAGCTGCTGCATCCGCGGCACGCCGCGCTGTACGAGCCGGAAGGGCTGGCGCGGCTCGCCGGCCATCTGCGGCCGGGCGGCGTGTTCGCGCTGTGGTCGAACGATCCGCCCGACGATGCGTTCGAGCGCGTGCTGGCGGGCGCCTTTGCGACCTCGACAACCCATGTCGTGACTTTCGACAATTGGCGCGGGGATCACGATGCCAGCAACACGGTTTATGTGGCCGTGAAAGCGGAGTTGCCGGAGGGCGCCGGCTGAGGCCATCGACGCGCGCCGTTACTTGATCTTGTCGTAGGCCGCGGCGAAGTCGGCGAGGGGCATCGGAATGGTGATGCTTTCCTTGGCCATGTTCTGGAACGACACTTTCAGCTGCTTGCCGGATTTCATCGCCGCCAGCATATCCGCCGGGATCGCGCTGTTGGCGTAGCAGCCGCGCTGCTCGCAGGTCTGGATCTGCAAATCCGAAACCTTGCCGTCGTCGACCTGAAGCTTGGCGCCCGCCGGCAGGTTAAGCCCGAGCGGCAGCTGGATGATGGCGATCGGCTGGCGCGTTTCGCCGGCGACGCGGATGTTGAGCAGCACGATCACCTGTCCGGTCTTGGTCAGCACCGCGGTTTGCTCGACCGCGCATTCGAGCGGCGCGTCGCGGCTTGGGCTGGAGCAGCGCGCGACCCAGCCGGGAGGGGCGGGGGTGTTGGCCGGCGCAGCATCGGCCTGCGGGGCCGGCGTCGGCGACGGCGTTGCCTGGGCTGCACGCGGCCCGGCCTTGGCCTTGGGCGCCTGCGGCGCCTGGGCGAAGCCGGGCGAGGCAAGCGTAACGGCGACGACGAATGCGAGCGTTGCTGAAATTTTCACTGATCCGGCTCCGAAATATGTCGCTCTCGGATGTGCCGTCAGGGGCGCAAAGTCAAGTAACTCGCCGGCCGGATCGCTTGCAGGGTTAAATCACTGGCAATCCATCACGCGCGAAGCGAGTTCACTCGGCGGCTTGCTTGACCGCGCCCTGTTGGTCCGGATCGGCCTCGCGATCGGGATGCGCCGGTCGCCCCCAGCGCGCAAACGCATTGGAGAGCCGGTCGAGATAGAGATAGATCACCGGCGTCGTGAACAGCGTCAGCGCCTGGCTGACGATGAGGCCGCCGACCATGGCATAGCCGAGCGGCTGGCGGATTTCCGATCCGGTGCCGGTGCCGAGCATCAGCGGCACGCCGCCGAGCAGGGCTGCCATCGTCGTCATCATGATCGGGCGGAAACGCAGCAGCGCCGCCTTTCGGATCGCGGCCTCCGGCTCCAACTGCTCGTCGCGCTCCGCCGAGATCGCGAAATCGACCATCATGATGCCGTTCTTTTTCACGATGCCGATCAACAGAACGATGCCGATCAGCGCGATCAGGCTGAAATCGAATCCGAACAGCATCAGGATCGCGAGCGCGCCGACGCCGGCCGACGGCAGCGTCGACAGGATCGTGATCGGGTGGATGTAGCTTTCATAGAGAATGCCGAGGATCAGATAGACCACCACGAGCGCGGCGAGGATCAGCAGCGGCACGGTGCCGAGCGATTGCTGGAAGGCCTGCGCGGTGCCCTGGAAACTCGAGTTGAGCGTCGTCGGCGCGCCGATCTCGACCATCGCCTTCTGGACGGCGTTGGTCGCCTGGCCCAGCGCCACGCCCTGGCCGAGATTGAAGCTGATCGTGATCGCCGGGAACTGGCCCTGGTGGCTGATCGACAGCGGCCGCACCGGCACGCTGGTCCATTTCGCGAAGGTCGACAGCGGCACCTGGTCGCCGGTAGTCGGGGATTTCACATAGATCTTGTTCAGGGTGTCGATGCTGCCCTGCAACTCCGGCAGCACCTCGAGGATCACGTGATAGCTGTTGAGCTGCGTGAAGTACTGCGTCACCTGGCGCTGGCCAAAGGCGTCGTACAGCGTGTCGTCGATCAACTGCGGCTGGATGCCATAGCGCGAGGCGGTGTCGCGGTTGATCTTCAGTTCCACCGTGGTGCCATTGGTCTGCTGGTCGGTCGCGACGTCGCGCAGTTCGGGCAGCGTCTGCATTTTCGCCAGGATCTTCGGCGCCCATTCGTTCAGTTCGGCCAGATTGGCGTCCTGCAGCGTGAATTCGAACTGGGTTCGCGTCGGCCGGCCGCCCAGCCGCACGTCCTGCGCCGCCTGCATATACAGCCGGGCGCCCTCGACCTTTTCCAGCTTGGGCCGCAGCCGGGCGATGATCTCCTGCGCTGACGCCTTGCGCTCGTTGCGCGGCTTGAGCGTGATGAACATGTTGCCGTTGTTGCCGGCCCTGCCGCTGCCGCCGATGTTCATGGCGATGGTCGCGACGTCAGGATCGGCCATCACGATCTTGCCGAGTTCCTCCTGATGCCGCTTCATGTCGGCGAACGAGATGTCCTGGCTGGCCTCGGACGTGGCGGTGATCAGGCCGACGTCCTGTTGCGGGAAGAAGCCTTTCGGGATGATCACGAACAGGTAGACCGACAATCCGAGTGTCGCGAAGAAGATCATCAGCGTGGTGAATTTCCAGCGCAGCGCCAGATCGAGGCCGCGCTCATAGGCGCGAAGCATCGTATCGAACGCGCTTTCGCTCCATTGGTAGAAGCGCCCATGCCGGGTCTCATGATGCGACCTGAGGAAGCGCGAGGCCATCATCGGCGTCAGCGTCAGCGACACGATCATCGATACGAAAATCGTCATCGCCAGCGTGACCGCGAATTCGCGGAACAGCCGGCCGATGATGCCGCCCATCAACAGCAGCGGGATCAGCACCGCGACCAGCGAGATCGAGATCGAAACGATGGTGAAGCCGATTTCGCTGGCGCCCTTGAAGGCGGCGGCCATCGGCGTTTCGCCTTCCTCGATGTAGCGGGTGATGTTCTCCAGCATCACGATGGCGTCGTCGACGACGAAGCCGACGGCGATGGTGAGCGCCATCAGCGACAGGTTGTCGAGCGAATAGCCGAACACCCACATCAGCGCGCAGGCGCCGAGCAGGGCCAGCGGCACCGTGATGGTCGGGATCACGGTTGCCCAGAAGCTGCGCAGGAAGATGAAGATCACCATCACGACCAGCGCGATGGTGAGAAGCAGCGTGAACTGCACGTCCTCGACCGCGGCGCGGATGGTCTGGGTGCGGTCGCTGATGACCTCGATCTTGATCGCAGGCGGGATCGCCGCGACCAGCCGCGGCAGCGTCGCCTTGATCTTGTCGACGGTCTCGATGACGTTGGCGCCGGGCTGCTTGAACACGATGAGGAACACGCCGCGTTTGCCATTGGCCCAGGCCGCCTGCTTGGCGTCTTCCGGGCCGGTGACGGCCTGGCCGATATCGCGAACCCGCAGCGGTCCGCCATTGCGATAGGCGATGATGACGTCGTTCCAGTCCTTGGAATCGAGCAGCTGGTCGTTGGCGTAGATGGTGTAGGCGCGGGTGGCGCCGTCGATATTGCCCTTCGGGCTGTCGACGGTGGTGATCGCGATCTGGCTGCGCACATCCTCCATCGACAGGCCCTTGGCGACGAGCTTGGCGGGATCGATCTGGATGCGGATCGCGGGCTTCTGCTGGCCGCCGATGATGACCTGCGCAACACCGGAAATCTGGCTGATCTGCTGGGCGAGCTGGGTGTCGACGGCATCGCTGACGGTGGTCAGCGGCAGCGTGTCCGACGTCGCCGACAGCAGCAGGATCGGCGAATCCGCCGGGTTGACCTTGCGATAGGTCGGCGGCGAGGGGAGGTTCTTCGGCAATTGACCGCCAGCGGCGTTGATCGCGGCCTGCACGTCGTTGGCGGCGCCATCGATCGAGCGGTTGAGATCGAACTGGATGGTGACCGCTGACGTGCCGAGATAGCTGGTCGAGGTCATCTGCGCGATGCCGGGAATTTGCGCGAGCTGGCGCTCCAGCGGCTGCGCCACCGACGAGGCCATGGTCTCCGGACTGCCGCCCGGCAAGCTGGCGGAGACCTGGATGGTCGGAAAATCGACCTGCGGCAGCGGTGCCACCGGCAACAGCGGATAGGCGACGAGACCGATGAACAGAATGCCGGCCATCATCAGCGAGGTGCCGATGGGGTAGCGAATGAAGGGCGCGGAGATTCCGCCGCTCATTTTGCGCCGACCTTGGCCGGCACCGGGTCCGAACTTGCGACCGCGGTCGAAACCAGCGTACCCGGCTGAACCTTGTATTGGCCTGCCGTGATCACCTGCTCGCCGGGCGACAATCCCTCATCGATCACGGAGCGTCCGTCGATCGACCGCGTCACCTTGATCTTGCGCAGTGCGGCCTTGTTGTCCTGGTCGACCGTGAACGCGTAGAGGCCGTCGGTCCCATGCTGAACCGCATCGTCGGGCGCCACGGTGGCGTCCTTCAGCGTCGCAATCAACAGCCGGGTCGAAACCGACTGGCCCGGCCACAGCGCATGGTCCTTGTTGTCGAACAGCGCCTTGAGCCGGATCGTGCCGCTCGTGGTGTCGACCTGGTTGTTGATCAGCGCCAGCCTTCCCGTCGACAGCACGCGCTTGCCGTCGGTCGACAGCGCGATCGTCTCCGGCGGCGCCACCGCTAGTGCAGCCCTGATATCGGGCAGTTGATCTTCGGGGGCCGTGAAGATCACGGCGATCGGTTCGATCTGCGCGATGGTCACAATGCCGGTCTGGGTCGCGGCATTGACGATGTTGCCGACGTCGACCTGGCGCAGGCCCGCAACCCCGGAGATCGGCGCCTTGATGGTGGCGTAGTCGAGCTGGGTTTGCGCATTGAAAATGGCCGCGGCGTCGGCCTCGATCTGCGCCGTCAGCTGCGCGACGGTGGAGCGCTGGGTATCGGTTTGCTGCCGGGTTGCGAATTCGCCGAGCTTGGTAAAGCGCTGCAAATCGAGACTGGCGTTGGCCAGATTGGCTTCGTCCTGGGCTTTCTTGGCCTTGGCCTGATCGAGCGTCGCCTGGAACGGCCGCGGATCGATCTCGACCAGCGTATCGCCCTGCTTGACGAACTGACCCTCCTGGAAGGCGATCCGGTTGATCTGGCCATCGACGCGGGTGCGGACCAGGACAGTATTAAAGCCTTGCACCGTACCAAGGCCGGTCAGATAGACCGGGAAATCGGCCTTCTCGACGGCCGCGGTCTTGACGGCGACGCGGGCCGGTACAGGCCTTTGCGAATGATCGGCCCGGGCAGTGTGGTCTTCGCCATGGAATCGCTGCCAGCCGAAATAGCCGAGCCCGGCCATTGCACCGATCAGCAATAACAGACGGATCGTGCGCGATTTGGACATGCAGGCTTCTTGGGTTCGGGAGGGTATTCAAAAGCGTCCCCAGCGAAGTCCGGTGTAATATGCGCGCCGTTTGGGTGTAAACACACTAAGACTTGAAGAATCCTAAACAATTGGAAAGGTTTGAAGCCTCGCAGCTTGATCAAAAGTGTTGCTCTGCAATGCCTGCCGATTGCGCAACCCGCCGGGCGTTTCGCGCCTGCTGCGCCGTGGTGAATGTCTGCCGCGGTGAATGTATCAAGAGTCATGGCGAGGCGAGTCCTGTGAAGCTCCGGATAATCGCCACCGCGTCAACGTTTCGCGCGGCGAGATCAACGGCTCGTCGAGCTTCCGCAATTGCAGTCGCGCGATTTCGAAACGGTTTGAAACACCACTGGATGTCTGGATGTCGTCCAGAACGCGCGAGCAAGTTGCGACGCTCACCGACTTCCGCGACGAGCTCAAAGCGGTGGTGACAGGCGTCAACATCCCCGGGATGGAAAACGCCGATCGTGTCAGGCAGATCGCGGAAGCGAAGGTCGATCAGTTGTTTCGCTGATGAAGCCACCGAGCCCGGATTGATCAAGCGGCGAGGTGCCGATCTGGCGGCCGCTTGTTTCGATCAATTTAGAACCCTTCAAATCTAGGCCTGCAAAGCCGGCAGAGGAGGCCTTATGGTTCCACGAAATCAGGTCCGGCCGGGACCTCCTGTTTACGGTGCTTCTAGTTTGCATCTCACACTAGGTATGCCTGTGGCGGCTTTTTTCTGGCTGCAGAGCATGGTACGGGATGCATATGCGCGTAGCCTGATTTCGATCTACGTTGATCCAGGCCCTGGTAGAGCGACCTGGGCGCGATGACCCTGAAACGGTCAAATTGACGGCATCTATCACAACCTAATCCGCTACTGGGCCGAAGTATGAATTCCATAGTTGCTCGAACCACCCTCGCTGTAATCGCCGCCTTGGCGATGCTTTCGTCGACCGTGCCTTCGTCGGCCCAGCAGAAGATGGCGCCTGCAGCGCCGCCCGCGCCTGCGGTTCAGCAAGCTCCCGCGGCGGGGCAGCCGGCTGCACAACCTCCGGCCGTTCAGGCTCCCGCGCCGTCGGCGGCCGCAGCGCCAACTGCCGCATCCCCGGCTGCAGAAGCCACCGCGGCGCCGGCCGAGCGTGACAAGCTGCTGAAGGCCGCCGCTGCGGAACTCCGCGAATTGTCGCCGTGGTCGATGTTCAAGTCGGCGGACGTGCTGGTCAAGGCGGTCATGATCGGTCTCGCCTTTGCCTCGCTGCTGACCTGGACCATCTTCATCGCCAAGATGATCGAGATGACCGTCATCCAGCGCAAGCTGCGCAATGCGCTCAAGAAGATCAGCGACTCCCGCTCGCTTGCGGAAGCGCAGTTCGCGCTGGGCGCGAAGGGTAGTGTGCTGTCGTCCTTGCTCGCCGCCGCGATGCGCGAAGCGCGGCTATCGGCGGGTATCTCGAGCGACGCCGGCATCAAGGAGCGTGCGGCGTCGAGCTTTGCCGAGATCGTGCGCGCCGAGGCGCGGCGGATCCGGCTCGGCATGGGCCTGCTCGCCACCATCGGTGCAACGTCGCCCTTCGTCGGACTGTTCGGCACGGTCTGGGGCATCATGAACAGCTTCATCGGCATCTCGAAATCGCAGACGACGAATCTCGCCGTGGTGGCGCCCGGTATCGCCGAAGCGCTGCTGGCGACCGCGATCGGTCTTGTCGCCGCGATCCCCGCCGTCATCATCTACAATCACTTTTCGCGCGTGACCAAGGGCTACCTGGAACTGGTCGGCCGTGCGTCGGGCGCCGCAGGGCGGCTGCTGTCGCGCGATCTCGATCGTACCCATGTCGGCGGTTCGCATTCCCGCGCGGCGGCGGAGTAGGCGATGGGCGCTTCGATTGCAGACAGCGACGACGACGACAGCGATTTTGCGGAATCGCACGAAATCAATGTCACGCCGTTCATCGACGTCATGCTCGTCCTCCTGATCATCTTCATGGTGGCGGCGCCGCTCTCGACCGTCGATCTTCCGATCGACCTGCCGACATCGACGGCGACACCGCAGAAGAAACCGGACAAGCCGACTTACGTCAGCATCAAGCCGGATCTGGCGGTCGCGATCGGCGAGAACCTGGTCAAGCGGGTCGATCTGGTGCGCTCGCTCGACGCGATGCCGGATATGAGCAAGGATAAATATGTGTTCCTGCGCGCCGACCGCGCGGTGCCTTATGGCGAGTTGATGGACGTGCTGGAGATCCTGCGCGCCGGCGGTTATTCCAAGCTCAAACTGGTGACACTCGAAGGCGTTCCGGATGCGGCGGCGTCGGCAGCGCCGGCGCCGGCCGAATCGAAACCTTGATTCTTTTTTTGACGCGTTTTCTTCACGCGAACCGGCACCCACTTCGCTTGAAAACGCTACGGGTAACTGATGACTGACCTCGACGAACAAACAACGTCCCGGCGGCTCTGGGTTTTCGCAGGCGTCTGCGCGCTCGCGCTCCACATCGGCGGCGCGGCGCTGGCGATCTCGCATTTGCAGGCCGAAGAGGCCGACGATGCGCTCGGCGCGACCGCGATCGAGATCGGGCTCGAAATGGCCTCGGTCAACCGCGAGGTGACCGACCTGCCGCCGGGCCCGGATACCGATGCGTCGACGGCGTCACCCCAGCTCGCCGAGCAGAAGGCCGAGGTCAAGGAAACCGAGCTGCCGCAGGACAAGCCAACCGAACCCGAAGAAGCGGACCGGGTGGTGACGGAGACCGAGTCGAAAAAGCCCAAGGAAGACGATCCGAAGATCGCGGCGGTGCAGACCGCAGCCTCGACGGAGTCAGTCGCGTCAGAGGCAACCGCCACCCCCAGTTCCGAGGCGATTCCGGAGGGGCCGCGCTCGATCGCACCGGCCATCGGCACCGGCGAGACGGCGCGCCGCGTGCGTGCGACCTGGCAGAAGGAACTGTCCGCCCATCTCGACAAGCACAAGAAATATCCACAGGGTCGCTCGCAGCAGGCCGCCGAAATCGCTGTTCGTTTCACGCTGGACCGGATGGGGCGCGTGCTTTCGGTCAGCATCGAAAAAGGATCCGGCGACGCGGCCTTCGACGAGGCCGCACTCTCAATGGTGCGGCGCTCCGATCCCGTGCCCGCGCCGCCGCCATTGATCGCGGACGAGGGGTTGAGCTTTACCGTGCCGGTGATCTTCCGAGTCAAATCGAAGAAGGGCTGAGCGGGGTAGCGCGCTGCCGACGACACGATCAAGTTGGGCCACGCGGACTCATGTGTTCCAAAGTCGATACGTAAACTGTTCGAGGCGTGACGGCGGGCTTTCGACGCGCGGAACTATGATGCGATGCGAAGGGCGCGGCGAGCTATTGACGCTGTTGCGATAGGCCGACCCCTGCTAAGAAACGATGTCGCTAATGGGGCTATCTCGGGCTTGCGCTAACGATGCCGCGGCTTCCGGAAAGTGCCGATTTTGTTGCAAAAGTCTTTTTGGGGTGACGAACGAAAATTCATAGAGCCGCTGATGCGTTTTACGCACGGCGACGTGAGGGACCATATTGTTTCATCCAAAATCGATCACGGACCTCCGTAGTGGCGTTGAAAAGCGACGCAGCGGCAGAGAAGTCCAAAGATCATCGTTCGCGAGATTCTTAGGGGTACTCGATTTTCGACTTTTGCAACACAATCTGCCAGGAACGGACCCAAACCGCAGCAAGTTGCGTCTCTATTCGATCACCTCGTCGGCGCGGGCGAGCAGCTTCGGTGGGATTTCGAGGCCCAGCGCTTTGGCGGTCTGGAGGTTGATCATGAACTCGAACCTGGTGGACTGCATGACCGGCAGGTCCGCTGGCTTTTCGCCGTGGAGAATCCGTGCAGCATAGATGCCAACTTGGCGATAGGCATCGGTCAGATGGGTTCCGTAGCTCGCTAGGCCGCCCGCTTCAGCATACGCGCGGAAATCATACATCGCCGGGATCGAATGCCGTGCCGCCAATGCGATCAATTGTTCACGCCGGTTGAAGTAGAACGGGTCGCTCGCGACCAGGAGCGCTCCCGCGGGCGTTTGGACAATGGTCGCAAAGGCCATGTCGAACTCCCGCTCACTGCTGGCGTTCGCGAAGTGCAGTTTCAGCCCGAGCGTGCTGCCAACTTCCTTCAGCTCCTTCGACTGGTTCTCCGCATTCGGATTGGTGGGATTTATGAGCACGGCGATGTCGGTTGCTCCGGGCACTAGCTCGTGCAGCAGCCCCAGTCGCTTCGACTCGAGCGCCGTGGTGAGGTACGTTATCCCCGTGATGTTGCCGCCCGGTCGATTGAGGCTTGCCACAAGACCGAATCTGACCGGGTCGCTGCCATGCCCAAATACGATGGGGATGGTTGCGGTCGCGGCCTTCGCCGCTAAGGCGGCTTGGATGCCGCCGGAAGCGACGAGGACCGACACTTGCTGCTGCACCAGATCGGCCGCCAATGCTCCTAGCCGATCGTAGTAACCTGCCGCCCAGCGGTATTCGAATCTCACGTTATGACCCTCGACATAACCGCGCTCTTTTAGCCCCGCATGGAATCCGGTCAAAGCGTGTGGAGAGCGCGTGTTCGAGCCAAGGTATCCGATAGTTGGCGGCTTGCCCGAATGCTGCGCCCGCGCCGCGAGCGGCCAAGCCGCCGCGCTGCCGAGCAGACCAATGAACTCGCGCCGTCTCATCTACTCCCCCGACGGGACCTCGCTCTGCGTTTGGGCCAAAGGGTACCACATCGCGGCCAAGTTGTGTGGGACCTGGATCGCGGAAAAGGGGGCGTGCCGATGCCCTTAGTGGCGACCCAATGTCTCTTTTGGGTCATTCGCGTCGCTTTGAGCGTGCGACGTTCACTTCCGATCTACCCCGATAAGCGGACAATTTCTAAGCCGGTT